>NZ_QVGS01000003.1:183032-304915 GCF_003603005.1 Faecalibacterium sp. AF27-11BH | reverse complement strand
TCCTGTGTGAATTACTTTTGGAATTGTTTTTAGTGTTTTTCCAAACACTTAAAGGTTCCTTACAAGTTTTTCGATATTGTTCAATTTTCAAGGTCCTGTGCGCCTCAGCCTTGCGGCTGACGACCTGTTTATTGTACCACCGAAGTGGCTTTTTGTCAAGCCTTATTTTTTAGAAGCTTTTGAACTTTCTGAACTTGGACATCCAAGAAGTTTCTCAGAACAAACTGGAACTTTTCAGCGTCTATTGGTTCTTTTCAAGGGCTTCCTGCTGTGGCTTCGGAAGTCATTCTTTTGCCTCAGCGCTTGGCGCTCAAGTATAATACCACACCCCCGCCTCCTTGTCAACACTTTTTGACAGATTTTTTCATCTTTTTTCTTGCGCTGCTGAAAAACGTTCATTTTCTTGTATTCAACGTTCTCTTTTTACGCAAAAAAGCCGCCTGCACATTCCTGCACAGACGGCCTTATATTACTTCTATAATAGAGTTAGCGGATCTCGATGCCCAGCTTGAACTTCAGGTTGCCGAGGATCTTCTTGACCACGCGCTCCACTTCCTCAGCGGAAACTTCCTTTTTCGGATCGGACAGAGACAGGGTGAATGCCATGCTCTTCTTGCCCTCGCCGAGATTTGCGCCGCGGTAGATATCGAACAGCTTGATCTCACCCACCAGAGGGCTGGCCTTCTTGATGGTCTCCTCGATCTCGCCGCAGGTGGTCTTTTCGTCGCAGACCAATGCCAGATCACGCTTGACAGCAGCGTAGGGACTGAGCGGCTGATAGCGCAGCTCACCGTCCACGCAGGACATCAGAGCCTCGTAGTCCAGCTCGCCCAGATAAATATTCTGGCTATCCTTCTGATCCTTTGCAATTTCCAGCTCGCCGTTGATCTCGTTGGACAGCTTGCCGAACACGCCCAGACGCTTGTCACCGCAGTAAACAGCGGCGCTGATGCCGGGGTGCAGCCACGGGGTTGTCTCGCGCTTATAATCAAAGCTCAGGCCAAAGCCGGCTGCCAGTGCTTCCAGTGCACCCTTAACGGTGAAGAAATCTTCTTCGGGGCCGAATGCACCGATGCACAGGGTCTGACGCTCGTGCGGATGCTCATTGATGGGCAGTTCCTTGGCAAGATACACCGGTGCCATCTCGAACAGACGGCCTTCTGTGTTGCCCTTCTTGAGATTGTCCACAATGACGTTCAGCATGGAGGGAGCCAGCAGGGTGCGCATGATGGACAAATTCTCACTGATGGGGTTCAGGATGCGGATGGCCTTGCGGGCTTCATCATCCGCCGGGATGTGCAGCATATCCAGTTCTGCGTTGGAGTAGAAGGCCAGCGTGGAGGCCTCATAGAAGCCCTGTGCAGCCAGCAAACGCTTGGTCTTGAGCTGCTGCTTCTGGTCATAGTTCAGACCGCCGTTTGTAACGGAGGCAGTGTTCAGGAAGGTGGGCACAATGTGGTCGTAACCGTACTCACGGATGACCTCCTCGGCCAGATCCGGGAAGCTCTCCACGTCCTCGCGGTACAGGGGTGCGGACACGTCCCAGCTGCCATCGGCCTGTACATCCACCGTGAACTCCAGACGCTGCAGAATGTCGATCATGGTCTGATCCGGCACGGTGATACCCAGCACGCCGCAGATCTTAGCCGGAGTGGTAACGATGTGCTTGCGCTCCATCGGGCGGCCATCGGTCAGGTCATATTCCAGCGTGGTGATGTCGCCGCAGTCCAGCTCCTGGATCAGGTGCAGGGCACGGGCAAGGCCCAGTTCAGGAGAGTGACGGTCCACACCCTTCTCGTAGCGGGCAGAAGAGTCGCTGTTCTGGCCCAATGCGCGGCTGGTCTTACGCACGCAGTCACGGGCGAAGGTGGCGCACTCAAACAGCAGGCTGGTGGTGTTCTCATCCATGCCGGAGTTTGCGCCGCCCATGATGCCGGCAAGTGCCACCGGCTTTTCGGCATCGCAGATGACCAGATTGTTGGGGTTCAGAGTGAACTCCTTCTCATCCAGCGTGACGATCTTTTCGCCCGCATGGGCACGGCGCACATCGATGGTGCGGCCGGCGACCTTGTTCAGGTCAAAGGCGTGCATGGGCTGACCCATTTCCAGCAGGGTGTGGTTGGTGATATCCACCACATTGCTGATGGAGCGCAGGCCGCACAGAGCCAGATGGCGCTTCATCCAGCGGGGAGACTCGCCCATGCGGATGTTGCGCACATAGTGTGCCATATAGCGGGGGCACAGGTCCGGTGCCTCCACCTTGACGGTGATGGGCGCATCCGGCTCGCAGACGGCCTTATAGTCCATGACGGGCATGTGCAGGGGCTTACCCAGAACGGCAGCCACCTCGCGGGCGATACCCAGAACGGACTGGCAGTCCGGACGGTTTGCGGTGATGGAGATATCAAAGATATAGTCATCCAGACCCACCACGGGGGCAATGTCGGTGCCGGGGACAGAATCCTCGGGCAGGATGAGCAGGCCGTAGACCTCAGAGCCCGGGAACAGGTCGTCGTTCAGGCCCAGCTCTTCGCCGGAGCACAGCATACCGTTGGACTCCACGCCCTGCATCTTGCGGGCCTTGATCTTGATGCCGCCGGGCAGGGTGGAGCCATCCAGAGCAGCGGGCACGCAGTCGCCCAGCTTCATATTGGTGGCACCGGTGCTGATGCGGATGTCGTGGCCGTAGTCGCCGCAGTCCACCACACACTTGGTCAGGTGGGTGCCCTCCTGCTTTTCCATCTCCACGATCTTGCCGACGACCACCTTGCTGATGCCGGCATCCAGCGGGATCAGCTCTTCGACCTCAAAGCCGCAGGAGAAGAGCTTTTCCTCCAGTTCCTGCGCAGTAACGTCGATATCTACAAATTCTTTTAACCAGCTGAAAGGTACTTTCATTGTCTCTTCTCTCCCCTCTTATTCGTGGAACTGCTTGAGGAACTGCAGGTTGTTCTCGAACATCAGGCCGATGTTGTTGATGCCATACTTCAGCATGGCGATACGCTCGATGCCGATGCCGAAGGCGAAGCCGGAATACTCGTCCGGGTCGATATTGCAGTTCTCCAGCACCTTGCGGTTGACGACACCGCCGCCCAGCACCTCGATCCAGCCGGTGTGCTTGCACAGCGGGCAGCCCTTGCCGTGGCACTCGAAGCAGCTCACGTCCACCTCCACGCTGGGCTCGGTGAACGGGAAGTAGGAGGGACGCAGGCGGGTGCGAGTGTCAGCGCCGAACAGCTTCTGCACGAAGGTATTCAGTGCGCCCTGCAGGTCGCCCAGGGTGATGCCCTTGTCCACGACCAGACCTTCCATCTGGTGGAACATGGGGCTGTGGGTAGCGTCCGAGTCGGAGCGGAACACACGGCCGGGCATCAGGATCTTGATGGGCGGCTTCTGAACGTCCATGGTGCGGATCTGGCCACCGGAAGTCTGGGTACGCAGCAGGAACTCCTCCGACAGGTAGAAGGTGTCCTGCATGTCGCGTGCCGGGTGATCCTTGGGCACGTTCAGGCGGGTAAAGTTGTGGTCATCGTCCTCGATCTCCGGGAAGGTACCCACCGAAAAGCCCATGCCGGAGAACACGTCGATGATCTGGTTGGTGATCAGGGTCAGCGGGTGCAGACCGCCCACAGAGCGGGTCTTGGCGGGCAGGGTGATGTCCACCGTCTCGGCAGCATTGCGGGCAGCAAGCTCTGCCTGCTTCACCTGTTCTGCAGCAGCATCATAGTCTGCCTGCACCTTTGCCTTGAGTTCATTGATGATCTTGCCCATAGCGGGGCGCTCTTCCGGCGCAACGGTGCGCAGGTTCTTCATCAGGGCAGGGATCTTGCCGTTTTTGCTGAGGTACTCCTGCCAGAAGGAGGCCAGCGTTTCCTTGCCGGACACCTGACCAAGGCTTTCAGCGGCCTGTTTTGCCAGCTCGTCGATCATTGCTTGCATGGATGTTCTCTCCTTTATTCTTCGTGTTGATGAGCGGAGTGCAACAAAAAAGCTCCGTCCCCTGCCCGATTTCTCAGGCAAAAGGGACGAAGCTGTTGATTCTTAGCTCCGCGGTACCACCCGGTTTCCACCCGTGCACAGATGCCGGGCGGCTCTCAGAACGCCGTAACGGGGCGTGGCCGTTCTGTACTACTGCTGTTTCGCACAGACCGCTCAGGAGCGAACTTCAGCCAGCCCGCACACGGAAGCCCTCTCAGCCGGTGAAGCTTCTCTCTTTGCCGTGCGGTACAGACCTACTCTCTCCGTCGCTGCGTTTGGGAGTATTCAGGTTTTATAACCAAGAGCTATGTTACCACATTTCGGGACAGTTTGCAAGGGCTGTGCAGTTACTTTCCGCAAAAATCGCGTTCGGTGGATGTTTTTTCACAAAGCCGCAGCCATTATGAATCGTTTATGTCATCCATTATGAGCTGAAACAATTCTCCCAGGTCGATTAGTGGCGCAAACTCTTTATCAACTTTGTAATCATCTGAAATTTTTACCACGACCACACCGTCGATCTGCTGGATATATCCTTCCTGCGGATAGACTGGCATCTGTTCCAGCTCTGTTCTGCTGTACAGTTCCCCATACTGTTCCACCGAGCAATGCTTGAGTTTTGCCGGAGTAATATCCCTGAAAACCGCTTTCCAAGACGCTCTGGCCGAGTAATCGTTCAGCCAGAAGCGGCCCATCTGCGCATACGGATTTGCATAGAGGTAATACTCCCTCTTCATAAAACTGGAGTTCGAGCTGGGTCTGCCCACAAACAGTACCGGCAGCTGCTCGTTATCGTCAAAATATCCGCTGCTCATCAGGTCGTCCGCAATGTGATCCGACATGCTCTTGAGTGTTTTTCTTCCCTCATACATAGCTTCCTGATCGATCACGGCAGAGCAGACATTGCCATAGACGACCAAAACCGCAAGTACTACAGCCCCTGTCCGGGCAGCACGTACATACTTTTTTACCATAGGCTGATTTGTGCGCGTCCCTTCAAGCAGCAGCAGACATACCGGCACGAACAGATTCAATCCTTCGCCCATCTGCAAAAGCCAGACCGCCTCGCTTGTGATCAGCATGATGGCATTGCACATGATGGGCAAAACGATCAGCGCTGCCACTCCCAGAAGGATATATTCCCAATTTTTCCGGTGAAGCATTTTTCTGAAGCGGTTCAGCAGTCCGATGCTCAGCGCCAGAAATACCAAAACGAAAAAGCCCACCGGCTGCAGAATGTTATGCCGATAGTAATTCTGAAAAAAGTAAGCTCCAAACAGTTGGTAGGTCTCTGCAATGGCATTGGGCAGATTTTTCAGTATAGAAAGTACCGAAACATCCGCTCCTCCATTATAACTTGCCATCTGCCATCCACATGCCCATACGATCAGCTTTGTGAGCAAGAAATACAAAACCATTCCTGCAGCTGCGCTGCAAAGACTTCTTCCAATGTGGGCATGAACCTTTTCTCTGTCCACATTGCGGAACAGAAGCAGTAGAAGATATGTCAGCAGGAGCAGACAAAAGTTATCAAGGCTCGTCTGATAGCACGCAAGGCTCATGACCAGAAGCAGTGCTCCCTGTACGACCGCTTTTCTAAAATCTGCGGCACGAACCACACGCTCTGCCGCTAGAACGGAAAACAAAAATGAGCAGCCAAACACCGGCGACTGAAACCGATATGACAGCTGTATTCCAGTGACCGTGCTGGCCAGAACAGCCATACCCGCCAGATAGGTCACGACAGAATCCTTCTCTGTAAAAAACTTCCGAAGCAGGGTAACAGCCAGCGCCGACATGGAAAGCGTCAGCAATGAATTGAAAGGTTCCGTCTGGATGCCAAACCGCAGCGCATCGATCACCGGCCAGAGCCATCGGCCCGTGACTACCTGCCAATAGCCGCCGAAGAACCATGTATTGTTCCACAATCCGTCAAATGTATTGGTCAGCCGCTGGCTGATCAGCAGGAAAAACACTACCGCCGAAAACAGCAGCATCACCAGAAAATATCTTAGATCCGATATATCCAGCCCAAGGTCGTCCGGTTTCTGTACATCGATTTTTTCTTTCATCGTTATTTTCTCCATCTGTCCCGTTTTATGTTCTCAGGCTCATTTGTTATTCATCGATCAGATAATCCTCTGAAATTTTGATCACATATACGCCGTCCATTTCCTGCATGGAGCCTTTCTCAGGGAATGTCGGCATTCGTTTGATTTCTTCTGTCCGGATCAGTTCGTCATATACCTCATCACTGCACAGCTCCAGCTGCATCGGTGTGAGGTCACGAAACACCGCATTCCATGAGTAGCGCATTGTGGCGGCATTTTCTTTTTCGAAAAGGCCCACCTGTGCGTAGTCGTTTGCATCCCAGTAGATAACATGTGTCCGGAACAGTGGGCTTGCACTGGGGCGGCCTACCAGCATCACTGGCAGTTTTTCCGGCAAATCATAATAGCCCTCTGCCACCAGCTCACCGGCCACAAGGTCCGCGATTTGTTTTGTTGCCTTGCGTCCCTCATACATCGCCTGCTGATCGATAGCCGACATGAAGACGCTCCCGTAAACGACAGCAGCCGCCGTAAGCAGGATCAGTGCTTTTTCTGCTTTATTCCAGCATTTGCGGAACGCATCACAGGCTGTTTTTCCCTCCCGGCTGCTGTCCAATAGCCAGAAACAGACCGGCAGGAACAAGGCCAGACCTCCGGACATGGGAATATAAAACAACGCCTGCGAGGTTGCCACCATAAATACCGTGCACATCATGGGCAGCACCAGCAGCGCTGCTGTGCCATAGAAAGTGTTTTCCCAATCTTTCCGGCGTATGAGCCGAACCAGTCTGCACGCAAGCGCGGCACCCACCACACAAAAAATCAAAGCAAATACAACTGCAGTTTCCTGCAGCATATTGTGTTTTACAAGGGTACCAAAGAAATACCGATAAAAAAGCTCATAGCACTTTTCAACGCTGGAAGGAAGATTTTTCAGAATTCCAGACACTGAAATATCTGCACCACCCTGGTAATCGGCCATCGCCGTTCCCGTCGCCCACAGTGTAATCTTTAAGATCAGCAGATACAGCACTGCGCCGGATGCAGCACTTGCCAGGCTTTTGCAAATATATTCCCGAATCTTTTGTTTTTCTCCATTCTGGAAAAGTAGTAGGAGAAAATAGGCCAGCAGCACCAGACAGAAACAGGCAAGGTTCGTCTGGTACAGGCCAAGGCTCAGTGCCAAAAGCACCGCTGCCGGCACAATGCTGCTTACGGCTGATTTTCCCCGGATCACGTGCTCTGTAGCCAGCATTGCAAAGAAAAACGAAAATCCGTACTCCGGTGCAATGAAGTGAAACGAAAGATAGCACCCGACCACAACATTGGAAACATAGCATAAACCTGCGAGCCAGTCAATGCAGGATGTTCTCATCCATGCCGGTTTGAAGAGCATATGAAGCCTGGTGACTCCAAGAGAAACCAGCACCAAGCATACCACCGCATTGATGGGTTCTAGCTGCAGACTGAAACGCAGAAAACTGGTCACCAGCCAGAACCATCGCCCATTGGAAAGCTCCCATGCTCCCGCCATGTACTCAGCCGTTGTCCACAGACCATCCACTGTGTTCGTCAGCTTCAAGCTGATCAGCGGAAAATAGACCATCACCGCAAAGCCCAGCATCACAAAGAAATATTTCTTATCCAACTCCCGCAGCCAGTGTCTGATATCCGCTTTTATTTCTACAGACATGATATTCCTCCATCCATAAACTTCTGCTTTTCAGTATATCAAACTCTTCCACATGGTTCAATAAAAAAATCCCCTGCCGGGCAGTCGGCAGAGGATCTTGCGTTTTTTCCAGAGTGCTTTATTTTGCCACGATTTCTGCAGCCAGTGCATCCATCTGCGCTTCGGCAGCAGCATTGGCAGCACTGCGGATGGTGACCACAGTATCACACACGGCGATGTTCTTCATGCTTTCCAGCTCGGCGCGCATGAGCTTTGCGGCCATGGGTGCCCATGTGCCATTCTCCATCAGACCGACCGTGCGGTTCTGGAAGTTCTTGGTCTTGAGGTGGGTCAGCAGATTTTCCATCGGCGGGAAGAGGAAGCCGTCGTAGGTGGCGCAGGCCAGCACGATCTTTCCGCAGCGGAAGGCTTCGGTGACGGCATAGGACACATCCGTGCGGGTCAGGTCCATCTCCACTACCTTTGCGCCCTTTGCACGCAGCTTTTCTGCCATGAGGTGGGCTGCTGCACGGGTGTGGCCGTGGATGGAAGCACTTGCCACAAGGATCTTTTCCGGCTCCTCGGGCTTGTAGCTGGACCAGATGTCGTAGTAGTTCAGGTACTTGCCCAGATCTCCGGTCAGCACCGGGCCGTGCAGCGGGCAAATGGTCTGGATGTCCAGAGCCGCGGCCTTTTTCAGCAGCGCCTGCACCTGCGGGCCGTATTTCCCCACGATGTTCAGGTAGTAGCGGCGGGCTTCGCTGGCCCAGTCGGCCTTTTCGTCAAACTTTGCCACAGCGCCAAAGCGACCGAAGCCATCCGCGGAGAACAGCACCTTTTCGGTGGATTCATAGCTGACCATGACCTCCGGCCAGTGCACCATGGGGGCAAACACAAAGGTCAGGGTGTGGGTGCCAAGGCTCAGGCTCTCGCCGTCCTTCACCACTACACGGCGCTCCTTGGCAATGGCATCAGCGCCAAAGAACTGTTCCATATACAAAAAGGTCTTGGCGTTGCCCACCACCTGCATCTCAGGGTAGAGTGCCGCCAGCTTTGCAATGTTGGCACCGTGGTCCGGCTCCATGTGGGAGACCACCAGATAATCCGGCTTACGGCCTGCCAGAGCTTCGGTCAGGTTTTCCAGCCACGGCTCGGTAGCGCGGGCATCCACCGTATCCAGAACGGCGGTCTTTTCGTCCAGAATGACATAGGAATTATAGCTCACGCCGGTGGGCACCGGATACTGGCTCTCGAACAGGTCGATGGTGGTATCATCCACGCCAACGCCCAAAATGGCTTCACTGATCTTGTTTACGCTCATAATGCTCGGTCTCCTTATTTATATTTTTATGCAGTGCCGCGTTTCTGCGGCGATTGTTTCTGAGAACAGTTCCTATCATACCACATCGTCAGAAAAATCGCAAGGGATAACGTGGGAATATTCTGCACATCAGAGCTCTTCCCCATTCTCCGGCAGCTTTGCCGTTACCGGCCTGCCCGGCTCAGCATCCAGTTCCAGCAGAGCGGCAGCAGCGCTTTCGTCCATGGTCTGCACCGCGCGCAGCTTGCGGCTGATGGCACGGCTGCGCACGCCAATGAGATTATCCAGCTCTTCGTCGGTCTGGCGCAGGCGCTGCTGCATCTTGGAAAGCCCCTGCCCGAACTTGTCAAATTCGGTCTTCACCGCACCCAGCAGCTGCCATACCTCACCGGAGCGCCTCTGGATGGCAAGGGTCTTGAAGCCCATCTGCAGGCTGTTGAGCAGCGCTGCCATGGTGCTGGGGCCTGCAATGTTCACCTGATAGTCCCGCTGCAGCACTTCCAGCAGGCCCGCGTTCACCACCTCGGCATACAAACCCTCGAAGGGCAGGAACAGGATACCGAAGGCCGTGGTGTAGGGCGGCTCCACATATTTTTCCCGGATGTCCTTGGCCTCGGCCCGCAGCACCAGTTCCAGTGCGTGGCGGGCGTTCTCCACGGCCTGCGCGTCGCCGGATGCCTGCGCATCCTGTAAATGGGCATAGGTGTCGCCGGGGAACTTGGAGTCGATGGGCAGCCACACCGTGCCGCCGTCCGCGCCGGGCATCCGGATGGCGTACTCCACCCGCTGGGTGCTGCCCGGAATAGTGGCCACGTTGGTGTCGTACTGTTCCGGGGCAAGGATCTCTTCCAGAATGGCTCCCAGCTGGATCTCACCCAGAATACCGCGGGTCTTCACACCGGAAAGCACCTGTTTCAGCCCGCCCACATCAGCGGCAAGGTTCTGCATTTCGCCAAGACCCTTGTACACCTGTTCCAGCTGGTCGTTCACCGCCTTGAAGCTTTCGGTCACCCGCTTCTGCAACGCATCCTGCAGCTGTTCGTCCACCGTATGGCGGATCTCGTCCAGCTTCTGGGCGTTCTGGGCCTGCAGGGCAGTCATGCCCTCGGCAAGGGTGCGGCGCATCTCTTCCAGCTTGCGGGCGTTGGAGGCTTCCAGCCCCTGCAGGCGCTGCTCCATGGTCTGCTGCTGGGTGCCCTGCCCTGCGGCAAGGGCGGTGCTCATGCTCTGCACCGAAGCCTGCAGCGTTTCACTGATGTGGCCCATAGCGGCAAGGTTCTGCTGCGCCATCTCTGCCAGCTTTGCGTCCATCTGGCGGTTCTGCGCTTCCAGCTGCTGACGCAGCCATTCCTTCCGTTCTGCATCGTCCCGGTTTGCGGCAGGCTTTGCCGAGCGGTACAGCAGCAGGGCCATCATCAGGCAGATGGCCACCAGAAGCACCGTGTAAAGAAACGCTAAAAATTCCATAATGTCTCCTATTGCAAAATCCGGGCTTTGCAGCTGCACAGCCCGGATCTGCGTACTTTATATTATTTTGTCTGTTCTTCCCAGAAGGCAGCGGCTTCGTCCAGCCAGCCATCTGCAGCCGTGCCGCGGCCAAGGCCGATGCCATGGGCTGCGTGGTCATATACCACTTCTTTGTAAGGTACGCCATGCGCGGCCAGTGCCTTGCTGAGGGCCGGCCCCTGCAGCGGCCAACACAGCAGGTTCAAGGTCAGGTCATCCCTGCCATACCAGAAGTACACCGGCGGATAGTCCTCTGTGATCAGGTCGGCAAGGCTGTATTCATAGTAGAACCGGCCGCACACAAAGGGGTCGATGCCCACACGGTAGATCGGTGTGATCTCGGAAAACTGCACGATGGGATACGCCAGGATCACTGCGCCGGGCTTGGGCAGGCCATAGTTTTTATAGCCCAGAGCGTCCGATGCAAACAGGCCCGCCAGATGTCCGCCGGAAGAATAGCCGATCAGGGCGTAGCTTTCCGTCTGCACGCCGAACTGCTGTGCGTGGCCGATGATGTACTTCACCGCCCGTGCAATGTCCTCTATGGGTCCGTTGTTGTCGTTGTCCGGGTAGGCGCGGTAGCGCATCACGAACACCGCATAGCCTTTCTGGTGCAGCTGGTAAGCTGTGGAGATGCACTCCTTTAACTCCGCCGTGCGGTTGAAGATGTTGCCGGAGAGCACCAGCGCATACTTTGCATCCGGCGTGCTGGCCGGGTAGTAATAGAACTCCACATTGTTGCGGGAGCTGTCCTCGGCGATCTCCTGCTCCGAGTAGAGCTTATAGGTGATCTGCACGCCCGCATTGTAATTGCGGATGAGCAGGTTCAGACCATCGGCACAATCCTGTGCCACATGGCTGCTCACATATTTTTCCAGCGTCTGGTCATTGCACCAGTCCTCGGTGCCGGGCAGGTTCTGCTCCTTGGAATAGGTCCAAACGCCTGCGCCAAGGATGCTGGGGTTCGAGCGGATCTCGCCCATGGTGGTCTGCGGCGTGATATCCGGCTCGCCATACTCTGCTGCAAATGCGGGCAGCGCCATCATCAGCAGAAGACAGATACAGGCTGCTGCGGTGCATATCCTGTGTTTCAACTCAACATCTCCTTTTCAGCCGACCTGTTCCTCCCAGAAGGCAGCTGCTTCATTCAGCCAGCCATCCGCAGCCGTGCCGCGGCCAATCGAGACCGCATGGGGTGCATCCGCAAAGGCCGTTCTCTGGTACGCCACACCGTGTTTCTGCAGAGCCTGTTCAAACGCTTCGTAAAAGCTTGTGTCTGGCCCGAGGATCGTGTCATTGTCGCCCCGCCAGAAATAAATCGGCGGGTAATCGTCATCCACTGCCTGATTCAGGTCGGTCCAGTAATAGCGCCATCCGCATGCGGTCGGATCATATACGATGTGATACACCGGCTTTATAATAGAGAAATCAACGATCGGGTACCCCAGAATCAGTGCGCCCGGCTTCTGGGCACCAAAGGCTCCGTAGCCGCGCTTCTGGCTGGCAAATATGCCCGCGACCTGCGCGCCGGACGAGTAGGCAACGATCGCGTAATCCTCCGGCTGCACCCGGAGCTGTTCCGCATGGGCGGTAATAAAGTTCACCGCATTGCCAAGATCCTGCAGCGGTGCATTGTCGCCAAGGTCGGTCCATGCGCGGTAGCGCAGAACAAACACGGTATAGCCTTTTTCATGCAGTTCCCACGCTGTCGGCAGGCCCTCGCCAAATGTGCCGTTGATGGTCAGCGCATTGCCGCCCATCACGATCGCATATTTGCCATCGGGATCGCTTCCCGGAAAATAAAACAGCTGTACACATCCGAGCGAAGGATCCACCTCGGTCTCCTCCGGGCTGTAGACCTGCCACGTCACCTGAACTCCGTCCTTCACATTCTGTGCCGCAAGGTTCAGCGCCGCCGTTGTTTCCGGCACCGTCTGCCCCCATGCGTATTCCTGCAGGGTCTGGTTTTCCAGTCGGCTGCGGGTCCATTGGGTCCCCTCGCCGAAGGAGCCATACAAAAACAGCCCGCTCTGCTGCATCACAGGGTCGCTGCGGATCTCCTGCATCGTCATGTCCGGTGTGATGTTGGCCTGACCAAGCTTCTCCGCAAACGCCGGCTGTGCCAGCAGGATCATCAGGCCAATACCAAACATCACCGTGCGCAATCGTTTTCTCACAGCAATCCCCCGTTTATCTCTTTATTTGCACTGTTTTTCCCAGAATGCCGTTGCCTGCCGGATCCAGCCGTCCGCATCGGTGTGATGGCCCGGGCCAATAGCATGGGGTGCGTTCTCGTACACATGGCACTCATAAACAGCCCCGCTCTCCCGGAGCTTGCGCTCCAGCAGCGGCCCCTGCTGGGAGTAGCACATGCGCTGCATATAAAGATCATTTTTGCCGTAGAAGAAATAGGTAGGGGTAAAGTTTTCGTTCACCACATCCGAAATATCGGTCCAGTAGTAACGCCAGCCAAGCACCAGCGGGTCAATGGCCAGCTGATATAGCGGCTTCACCTCAAAGAAATCGTTGATGGGGTAACCCAGCAGCAGCGCTGCAGGCTGTGGGAGGCCAAATGCCTTATAGCCGAACTTTTCGTTGTCCGAGCCGATCAGGCCCACGATGTGTCCGCCGGAAGAAAAGCCCATCAGCGCATAGTTTTCGCGCTGAACGCCAAACTGATCTGCATTTTCGGTCAGGTACTTTACGGCATTGGCAATATCGTACAGTGGCGCATTGTCGGATGCATTCAGGAAAGAGCGGTACCGCAGCACAAAAGCCGCATAGCCCAGCTCGTGCAGCTGGTTGGCAATGGATGCGCCCTCGTTCAGCTCTGCGGTGGTGTTGCCGCCGTTGCCGGGCACCACGATGGCGTACTTTGCGTTGGCTGTTTTAGCCGGGAAATAATACAGCTGCACCATGCCCAGAGAAGAATTTTCCGCAATTTCTTCCGGGGTATACACCTGCCATGTGATCTGTACGCCCCTGTTGTAGTTTTCGATCACAAGGTTCATGCCTTCGGCGGCATCCTCGGCAGCCGCGTAGCTTACATAGCCCTCAATGGGCGTATCATCGTACTGCGTGCTGCCTTCGATCCATTCGTTGCAGTAGGTATAGTAGCCGGAGCCTTTGATGCTGGGGTTCTCCCGCAGCTCTTTCATGGTCGTCTCTGTTGTGATGTTCGGCTCGCCGTACTCTGCAGCAAATGCCGAAAGCGATACGCACGCCAGCATTCCCAGCGCACACACCATCGTTCTGATCCACTTCATTTTGGGACATCCTCCATTCTGCAGCGGCGTATCCTGCCGTGCTTTTCTTTGTTATGATTTATTGTATCACAAACCTTCCGCTTGTCAAAGAAATTTCTGTGCAGTACGGCGCTTGTACCGCACCGCAAATTCTGCTATACTGGAGCCGGATATTTTTGAGAGTTGAGGGCGCGGAAAGCTATGCACTTTCCGCCGGGATCGAAATATGAGTAAAATCGAGATCCGGCCCATGGAGCCGGAAGACTGGAGCGCTGTTTCCAGAATTTATTTGGAGGGCATTGCTACAGAACATGCCACTTTTCAGACCACCTGTCCGCCGTATTCTGCGTGGGATGCTTCCCACGCAAAAGAATGCCGACTGGTACTGCTGGCCGACGGCGTGATCGCCGGGTGGACGGCGTTGCGCCGGGTGGACCCGCGCTGGTGCTACCGCGGCGTTGCCGAGGTGAGTATTTACGTGGGTGAGCAGTTCCGGGGCCATGGCCTTGGCTATCATCTGCTGACCGAGCTGTGCCATCAGGCAGAAAAGGCCGGCTACTGGACACTGCAGTCCACCGTGCTGCAGGACAACGCTGCCAGCCGCGCCCTGCACACAAAATGCGGCTTTCGCTTAGTGGGCCGCCGGGAACGCATTGCCCGCGACTGTCACGGCCGCTGGCTGGACACATTCTTAATGGAATACCGCGCTGCCGCCAATGAACCGGAAGGCTATAAAAAGCTGTAAGATGCAAAAGAACTCCACACCCTGTGAGGTGCGGAGTTCTTTTTTGTCCATTGATAAAATGATAAAGGTAAAAACAAGCTTACCACTCTTCGCCGTCGATGTCCACGCTGCCGTCCACCACGGCACCGGCGCGGGAACGCTGGAACATGCTTTCCACCACGGCGCAGTACTTATCGGCCAGACAGACGATGACGGCTTCGCGGCAGGTGGGCACATGACGGAAGGTCAGCGGCCACATGTGGCTTGCAATGATGCTCTGTTCCTTTGTGGTAATGCTGAACACCCGCTTTGCATTGACGCAGGCATAACCCGGATGGGAGAAGCCGTGCATCTCAAACAGGCGGCGCAGGCCGTGAAAGGTACCGGTGGTGTGCCAGTCGTACAGATAAAAATCATGCAGCAGGGCACCCACTGCCAGCGAGGTCTCGTCAGCGTGCAGATGCAGACGGCGGTTGAGCCAGAAGCTCACCAGCGCCACATTCTTGCAATGCTGGTAGGTGGTGACAGAACCGTGCTGGATGTACTCCCGCATCCGCTGCACATCCGGGTGATGATCGTATTTTTCAACGATGGCATAAAGCTGTTCGCGCTCGATCTCAGAAAGCTGCATGCTGCAAAATTTCCTTTCGCTTTAAGGTGATGTTTTCAGGAGCGGAGCTGGACCGGATTGGAATTGCCGAAGTTCTCTGCACTGGAAGGGTTCTCCCGCTTGAGAGAAAGATCTACCAGATACTGCTTGCCGTCGCCCAGTTCTTCCAGCTGGGCCAGTTTTGCCTTTGCGGCGGCTTCGTCCGGGTACCACTGGATCAGGAAGAAATTTTCTTCCTCTACACCGTAGTACAGCCACTGGCCGTCGGCACGCAGCCAGTCGTCCAGATGATCCACTTCTTCGCCGTCCGGCAGGCCAAGGCCTTCTTCGGCATAAAGGTTTTCCGGTTCCACCTGCAGCATTTCGATCACCTGAATGGAGCTTTGCAGGTATTCGTCCTGCGAAACTGTCTTGTCCGAAAGCTCCCATCCAGTGAGAAAAGCCTGCATCATCAGGTCGCGCACAGAGATGCGCGGCAGGGTCGGGTCCATAACCATAGGTATTTCCTTCTTCCTTTAGTTTGTCCCTGCTGACCAGTATACGTCAAAGGCTTATGCAAGTCAACAGTTTAATTGTGAATTTTTTGTAGGTTCGTTCAAATATATCCAGACTTAACAGACGGAAAAGGCAAAAGTGTCTCCCAGCCATTCCACTGCCAGTTCCACCCAGTGATGCCGGTGGCGGCTGGGCTGGTCCACCTCTGCTGTGCTGATGCTGGTACCGTGCACCCCCTTTTCAAACAGATGCGCCTCGCATGGCACACCCGCCCGGTGCAGAGCGTTCACCAGCATCAGGGTGTTCTCCACCGGAACGGTGGCATCCTCCATGGTGGTCCATACGAACACCGGCGGCATCTGCGGCGTGATCTTATCCTCCAGCCCGAACACCTGCTGTGCCGCCGGGTCGGCGCTGCCCGCCAGCTGCACAAAGCTGCCGCGGTGGGCATACTGCCCTGCCGTGACCACCGGATAGCCCAGAATGACCGCATTGGGCCGGGGCTGGGCCGCTTCGCCGGGAATGTCCAGCACAGCACCGGAAAGGGCCAGGTGGCCGCCCGCTGAAAAGCCGCACACGGCAATTTTTTCCGGCAGGATATGCCACTGGGCCGCGTGCTGCCGCACAAGACCGATAGCCTCGGCCAGCTGGCGCAGCGGCATGTAGTCCTTTGCCTTTTCGCAGATGGCGTAGTCCAGCACAGCGGTGTGGTACCCCGCCGCCGCAAACTGCAGCGCCACCGGGTCGCCCTCACGGGCACTCACATGGGTATAGCCGCCGCCGGGCACCACCAGCACCAATGGCCGGTCAAACACATTCGGCATCCGCTCACAGCAATCACGCAGATAAACGGTCAGCGTCCCACCGCCGGCCAGTTCCAGCTGTTTCAGCTGCATGATATTTCCTCCTTTTACAGCATCCTTTGCGGTTCATTATAGCACAAAACGAACCATTTTTTAAACTTTTTATGAAAGCCCTTGATTTTTGCTTTTTGTCGGTGTATATTAGCACTCGAAAGTTACGAGTGCTAAGTATTCAAAAGTAATATCCTATTCCGAGTGCTTGGTGCCGAATACAGATAAAAAGAGGTTTTGCATTATGGCTAAGAAAGAATTTCAGGCTGAAAGCAAAAAGCTGATGGATATGATGATCAACTCCATCTACACCAATAAGGAAATTTTCCTGCGCGAGCTGATCTCCAACGCATCGGATGCCATCGATAAGCTCTATTATAAGAGCCTGACCGATCCTTCTGTGGGCATGAACAAGGGCGATTTCCGCATCCTCATCACCCGCGATCAGGAGAACCGTATCCTGACCATTGAGGATAACGGCATCGGCATGACCAAAGAGGAACTTGAGCAGAATCTGGGCACCATTGCTCACTCCGGTTCTCTGGACTTCAAGAAGGACAACAAGGACGAGAACATCGATATCATCGGCCAGTTTGGTGTCGGCTTCTACTCTTCCTTCATGGTAGCCGATAAAGTCACCGTCATTTCCAAGGCTTATGGCTCGGATGAAGCATGGCAGTGGGAGTCCTCCGGTGTGGACGGCTACGAAATGACCCCCGCCCAGAAGGACACCGCAGGCACCCAGATCATCCTGCACATCAAGCCGGATACTGAGACGGACCACTACGACAACTTCCTCGATGAGTACGGCATCGTGGCCATCGTGAAGAAGTACAGCGACTATGTGCGCTATCCCATCCAGATGGAGCGCCAGCACGAGCGCCAGAAGCCGGAACCCGATCCCAAGCCGGAGGACTATAAGCCCGAATGGGAGACTTACACCGAGCTGGAAACTCTGAACAGCATGGTGCCCATCTGGAAAAAGCAGAAGAGCGAAGTGACCGACGAGGAGTACGCGAACTTCTATAAGGAAAAGTTTGGCGATTATACCGACCCCGCCCGCGTCATCGTCAGCCGCACCGAGGGCACTGCAAATTATAATGCCCTGCTGTTCGTGCCCAGCCACCGTCCCTACGATTTCTACACCAAGGATTATGAAAAGGGTCTGGCCCTGTACGCATCCGGCGTGCTCATCATGGAGAAGTGCGCCGACCTGCTGCCCGATTACTTCAGCTTCGTCAAGGGCATTGTGGACAGTCAGGATCTGAGCCTGAACATCAGCCGCGAGATGCTGCAGAAGGACAACCAGCTCAAGCTGATCCACAACGCTCTGGAAAAAAAGATCAAGAACGAGCTGCACGCCATGCTGGCCAATGACCGCGAGAAGTACGAGGAATTCTGGAAAGAGTTCGGCCGTCAGATCAAGTTCGGTGCTTACTCCGACTACGGCA
The DNA here is from genome assembly GCF_003603005.1 of Faecalibacterium sp. AF27-11BH. Taxonomy (NCBI): domain Bacteria; kingdom Bacillati; phylum Bacillota; class Clostridia; order Eubacteriales; family Oscillospiraceae; genus Faecalibacterium; species Faecalibacterium sp. AF27-11BH. Next base: position 287,008 of record NZ_QVGS01000003.1, on the reverse strand, counting down.
TGCACGCCGAGCTGCTGCGCGACCTGCTGCTGTTCTGGTCTGCCAAGGAGCAGAAGATGGTCACTCTGCAGGAGTATGTGGACAAGATGCCCGCTGAGCAGAAGTATATCTACTTTGCTGCCGGTGATTCTACCGACCGTCTGGCAAAGCTGCCCGCCGCTGAGCTGGTCATGGATAAGGGCTATGACGTCCTGCTGCTGACCGAGGATGTGGATGAGTTCTGCCTGCAGATCCTGCGCACCTATCCCCGCAAGGATGCCGAGGGCAAGGACGGCACCGTGGAGTTCAAGAATGTCAACAGCGGTGATCTGGGCCTTGAGACCGAGGAAGAGAAGAAGGCCGCCGAGGACGCTACCGCTGAGAACAAGAACCTGTTCGATGCCATGAAGGACGCACTGGACGGCAAGGTGAAAGAGGTCAAGGTCTCTACCCGCCTGAAGGATCACCCTGTGTGCCTGAGTGCTGACGGCCCGCTGTCCATTGAGATGGAAAAAGTGCTGTCCAAGCAGCCCGGCAGCGAAGGCGTAAAGAGCGATAAGGTTCTGGAACTGAATGTCAACCACCCCGTGTTTGCCGTGCTGAAGGCCGCACAGGAGGCCGGTGACACCGACAAGCTCAAGAAGTACAGTGCTCTGCTGTACGCACAGGCTCAGCTGATCGAAGGCCTGCCGGTGGATGATCCCGCCGCCTACGCCGAGGCCGTCTGCAGTCTGATGAAGTAACTTTTTCCGGTAGGCAGCAGACTTACTCCCCTGCCGCTTCCACGCACATCAATATTTCCCCCTTAACAAAAAGGCCGTGCTCCGCTATAATAGAGTGGAACGCGGTCTTTTTCTGTTCTTTTGCCGGACAGTCAGGATAAATTGAGAGGTTTTTGCTCATGCAGCCCAAAAAACATTATTTTGCCCACATTCCCACCATTGCCATCTTTATTGTGTTTGCCATGTCGGCACCGCTGGGCGTGCTGCTGTTCATCTTAAAAAGCATCGATAAAAATGCTGAAAAAGAAGAAAGAGCCGCAGCACAGGCGCAGGCAGACTATCGTTCCGACCTCGGCCCCGCCCCTGCGCAGACGGCACCCCGGCAGGATCCCGAGGCCGCCTGCGGCACTGACCGCCCCACCGCAGAACAGAAGAGCGCTCAAAACTGGCACAAGACCATTGCCGTGATCTGCACCATTCTGGGTGCTGTCTTCCTGTTTACCGGTGCGGAGGAACTGATCGACTGCCTGTTCGACTTTCCGGACTTCGACGATCTGCTCCCTGCATTGGCCACGACCATTGGCGGAGCCGGCGCACTGCTGACCGGCCTGCGCATGGATCGTACCCGCAAGCTGGAACGCCTGTTGGACAAGATCGCAGGCGACCGCGACAATATTCCGCTGGACGAGCTGTTTGCTGCCGCGGGCATCGATGCCGCAAAGGGGCGCACCGTGGTGGAAAGTGCTATTTCCCACGGTTACTTCGGTGCAGATGCTTACATTGATAACCGCACCAATACTCTGGTAGTGCGCGGCGCGGCTCCCCAGCCGCCCCGGAAACCGAAGCCTGCGCCCGCCCCAGAACCTGCACCAGCGGACCAATATACCGCAATTCTGCAGCAGCTGCGGCAGGTCAACGATGCCATCCCGGACCCCGTGATGACCACCAAGATCAGCCGTCTGGAAGCGGTCAGTGCCCGCATCTTTGAGCTGGCAAAGCAGGACCCCGGCAAAAAGGCTCAGCTGCAGAAATTCATGGACTACTATCTGCCCACCGCCCTCAAGCTGCTGAACACCTACGCCAGCCTTCCTGCGCAGGATGTGCAGGGGGAAAACATCGCCGATGTCAAAAAGAACATCGAGCGCAGCATGGACCTGCTGGTGACCGCCTTTGAAAATCAGCTGGACAAGCTGTTCCAGTCCGACGCACTGGACGTTTCGGCAGATGTGGCCGCACTGGAAGGGATGCTGAACATGGACGGCCTGACCGGAAACGAGTTTACAAAATAATATTTGGGGAAACAGGGAAAAGGCCCATGCGCTTTTTCCCTGTTTTTTCAAAGCGCAAATCTCCATGTTGTGCAGGCCTCGTCCGTCCCACGCAAAGCCGTGGATTTGCAGGCATTTTCGCCAATGGTTTTTCCGTTTTATATCTAATTTTATTTCAACCGTCAAATTCCACTCTGTGCGCCAATTTCAGTCTTTTTGCAACTTTTCATCCAGATGCAACAATAACACATGGTTTTTTCTGTCCGGATTTTATATGATAAGGACAGAAGTGTGCAGAGCATCCTGTATGCGGCCCTGCACTGCAGTTCCAACCCGCTCAAAAGGAGGATTATCCTATGATGAAATCTGTTTCCGCATGGAAGCAGGAGCTTTCCAGCGGCGCTCACGCTGCCCGGCTGGCAGCACTTTACTGCTGTGCGCCCGACGAAACTCCTGCACAGGCTGCCCGCTACGAAGCTGTTCTGAATGGTCTGGATGCCACCTTTGGCCCCCATGCTGAAGCTGGTCTTTACAGTGCCCCCGGCCGCACCGAGATCGGCGGCAACCACACCGACCACCAGCATGGCCGCGTGCTGGCCGGCAGCGTGAATATTGATATGATCGCTGCCGCCGCGCCCAACACCCTGAACCAGCTGCGCGTGCAGAGCGAAGGCTACGACCTGTGTGTGATCGGCCTTGATGACCTTGCTGCCCGCAAGGAAGAGGAAAACACTACCCTCTCTCTGCTGCGCGGCGAATGCGAAGCCTTCCGTCAGCGCGGCGCAAAGCTGGCCGGTCTGGATGTGTACATTTCCTCCAACGTGCCCAAGGGCAGCGGCGTTTCTTCCTCCGCCGCCTTTGAAGTGCTGATCGGCGTGATCCTGAATGACTGCTTCATGACCGATAAAGTCTCCCCCATCGAGATCGCGCAGATCGGCCAGTGGGCAGAGAACGTCTACTTTGGCAAGCCCTGCGGCCTGATGGATCAGATGGCTTCCAGCGTTGGCAACATTATTACCATTGATTTTGCGGACCCTGCCCACCCGGATGTGGAGCCGGTGGCCGTGGATTTCTCCAAGGCAGGCCTTGCCCTGTGCATTCTGGATTCCTGCGCAGATCATGCCGACCTGACCGACGAATATGCCGCTGTGCCCGCCGAGTGCCGCGCCGTGGCTGCTGTGTGCGGCGGCGAAGTGCTGCGGGATGTGCCGTTTGAGACCTTCCTTGCAAAGCTTCCGGAGTGCCGCAAGCAGTGCGGCGACCGTGCCGTGCTGCGCGCCTTCCATATCTATGCTGATAACGACCGCGTGGCAAAACAGGTAGCTGCCCTGCGCGAGGGCGATTTTGACACTTTCCTGCGTCTGGTCAACGAGTCCGGCCACAGCAGCTGGGAATACCTGCAGAACGTGATCCCCGCCGGTTACAAGGAGCATCAGGAGATGGGCGTGACCATTGCAGCTGCCAAGCATTATCTGAACGGCAAGGGCGCTGTGCGCGTGCACGGCGGCGGCTTTGCCGGTACGGCTCAGGCCTTTGTACCGGTGGAAATGCTGGCCGACTTCAAGGCCCACATGGAAGCCATCCTTGGTGAGGGCCGCTGCCATGTGCTGAGCATCCGCCCGGAAGGAGGCGCAGTGCTGTGATTTCTACCGCCATTCAGCAGCTCGTGAATTACGGGCTGGACACCGGCCTTATCCTGCCCGATGATGAAATTTACATCCGCAACCAGCTGCTTATGACCATGCAGCTGGACGACTTTACCGCGCCGGAGGGCGAGGTGTGCTATACCGATCTGGAAAGCATCCTCAAAACGCTGGTAGATGATGCCGTTGCCCGCGGTGTGTGCGAGGACAACTCCACCGCCCGCGACCTGTTCGACACAAAGCTCATGGGCGTACTGACCCCGCGGCCCAGCATCGTGCGCGCCAATTTCGAGGAACGCTACGAAAGCGAAGGCCCGCAGGCCGCAACCGACTGGTTCTATAAATTCAGTCAGGACACCGATTATATCCGCCGCTACCGCATCAAGCGCGACCTGAAATGGGTCACCAAGACCCCCTACGGCGATCTGGATATCACCATCAACCTCTCGAAGCCCGAAAAAGACCCCAAGGCCATTGCCGCCGCCAAACTGGCTCCCCAGAGCGCCTACCCCAAGTGCCAGCTCTGCGCCGAGAACGAAGGCTATGCAGGCCGCATGAACCACCCCGCCCGCGAGAATCACCGCATCATCCCTCTCACCATCAACGACAGCGCTTGGAACCTGCAGTACAGCCCCTACGTCTACTACAACGAGCACTGCATCGTGTTCAACAACCAGCACACTCCCATGAAGATCGAGCGTGCTACCTTCCGCAAGCTGCTGGATTTCGTGGGCCTGTTCCCCCACTATTTCGTGGGCAGCAACGCCGACCTGCCCATCGTGGGCGGCAGCATTCTCAGCCACGACCATTTCCAGGGCGGCCACTATGAATTCGCTATGGCAAAGGCTCCCATCGAGAAGAAATGGGTCTTCCCCGGTTTTGAGGATGTGGATGCCGGTATCGTGCACTGGCCCATGAGCTGCATCCGCCTGACCAGCGAGGATGATGCCCGTCTTGTGGAGCTGGCCGATAAAATTCTGACCGCATGGCGCGGCTACTCGGACGAAAAATGCTTCATCTTTGCCGAGACCGACGGCGAGCCACATAACACCATCACCCCCATTGCCCGGATGCGGGACGGCAAGTATCAGCTGGATCTGGTGCTGCGCAACAACATCACCACCCCGGAGCATCCGCTGGGCGTGTTCCATCCCCATGCAAAGCTGCATCACATCAAAAAGGAAAACATCGGTCTGATCGAGGTCATGGGCCTTGCCGTGCTGCCCAGCCGTCTGAAAAAGGAGCTGTTTGAGCTGGCCGATGCACTGGTGGCCCGCACCCCGGTGAGCCAGTACCCGGAAGAACTGCAGAAGCACGCCGAGTGGGCCGAGGATATTCTTGCCCGCCACCCGGAACTGAACGGCGACACCGTGCACCTCATCCTGCAGGACGAGGTGGGCCATGTGTTCGCTCAGGTATTGGCCGATGCCGGTGTCTATAAAATGGACGAGGCTGGCCGCACAGGCTTTGTGCGGTTCCTTGCAAGCGTGCAATAATCTATTAAAAAACGCTCTCCCCCTTTCCCCCGCCGGTATGCCTTGCCGACGGGGGATTTTTATTGTTCAGCGGAGGTCCCAAGACGTTTTCCGTCCCGTAACATAGCACAAAAAAGCCGCCTTTCGTGCCAATTAGCACAAAAAGCGGCTTTTTATCGTCTTATTTCAGGAGCAAAGAGCCTTGCGGAAGGTTATTCCGGCAGATCCTCTTCGTTCTCCAAGCTGTGCCAGACGTTCTGGACATCATCATTGTCTTCCAGCGCATCCAGCAGCTTGCCCATCAGCTTCAGCTGGTCGGGGTCGGTCAGGCGGGTGGTGGTCATGGGCACCATGGCCAGATCGTCGGAGAGGATCTCGTAGCCCTTCTCCTCCATGGCCTTGACCACAGCAGAATAGTTCTCGGGATCGGTGGTGATCTCGGCTGCATCCTCGCTGGCATCGAAGTCCTCGGCACCAGCATCCAGAGCATCCATCATAGCCTCGTCGGCATCCTTATCTTCCAGAGAGATGTCAATGACACCCTTCTGGCTGAACAGGAAGCCCACGCAGCCCATAGCACCCAGATTGCCGCCGTTCTTGTCGAAGTAGTGGCGCAGGTCGGCAGCGGTACGGTTGCGGTTGTCGGTCAGGGTCTCCACCATGACAGCAACGCCGCCGGGGCCGTAGCCTTCGTAGGTGATTGCTTCGTACTCGGTCTTATCGCCGCCCTCAGCCTTCTTGATGATGCGCTGGATGTTATCGTTGGGCACGCTCATGCGCTTTGCCTTGGCGATCAGGTCAGCCAGCTTGCTGTTGGAAGCAGGGTTCGGGCCGCCGGTACGGACGGCAACGCTGATCTCGCGGCCGATCTTGGTAAAGACCTTTGCCTTTGCGCCATCGGTCTTTTCCTTCTTGCGCTTAATATTGTTCCATTTGCTATGTCCAGACATGGGAAAGAGCCTCCTGTATATTCTCAAATCTCCGCCTGCGGGCAGACGGGCTGTGGTCGCCCGCATTGTGGCAGCACACAAAATCTAACTCTATTATTGTAGCACAACCGGGCAGAGCGTTCAAGCCTTATCCGCCCGGTTTTCAGCATTCTGCGCGAAAAAATGCGCTTTTTCTGCCCGTTCACAGCAGCCGCAGCGCCTTGGGATAATGGTTTTTCACCCGCCCGCCGGATACCTTGCCGCCGCCCAGCGGCCAGCCGTCCACCGTCACGCAGCACCAGCCGTCAGCAGCGATGCGGGCTTCCACCTCACGGCCGGAAAGATACTCCACGCAGCGCGGGTCATCAAGGGTGAGTTCTTCGCGGTTTACGCACTGTGCGCCAAATGCCGTGAACAGATGGTGCTCCGGCACAAAGCGGCCTTTCTGCACGCTGCCCACAAATACGCCCGCCCGCAGCACATGCAGGTTCGTCTGCGGGAACGGCACCGGCAGCAGCACACCGCCGCCGTGCACCACAGCCGGGCGGTCTGCCAGCGCCGGGAAATACTGCCTGGCAAACGCGTGCCATGCTGCAAGGCTCTGGGCAGGACTTGTCTCCCCTGCCTGTGCTTCGCGGCTGCGCTTTTCACCCTGCACCGCTTCCCGGCAGGCACGGGCATTCTCGCGGCGGGCACTGCGGGCATCCGGGGTCTTGGCAGGCTTGCCGCCCTTCCCCTTGGCCTTTTTGCCCGCAGCTTCCGCTGCTGCCAGCCAGAGCTGTTCTTCGGCAGTGTACTCGCCCTCTGCGGGCAGAACGCGCGGAGTGCCAGCTTTGACGAGCCGGGCCATAAAGTGGCCCTCGCCGCCCTGACAGGGCCAGATACGGCGCACCTTGCTCACATCCAGCGGCAGGCCGCCGGTGCGGTTGGCTTCGCCCTCACTGCCAAAGGTGTAGTCCACATTTCCCAAGGCATCCGCAAGGGTGAACTCCGGGTGGCGCTGCAGGAACGCCGCCACCTGTCCCTCGTCCTCCTCGGGTGCAAAGGTGCAGGTGGAATACACCAGCTGCCCGCCCGGGGCCAGCACAGCGGCTGCACAGTCCAGAATTTCTGCACCCAGCTCAGCACACTGCTTCACCAGCGCTTCACAGTGCTGCTGACGGGCCACCGGCTCCTTGCGGAACATTCCCTCGCCGGAACAGGGCGCGTCCACCAGCACCCGGTCAAAAAATTCCGGCAGCGCATCCGCAATGCGGGCAGGTGCTTCGTTCAGCACCACTGCATTGGGCACGCCCATGCGTTCCAGATTGCTTTTCAGGATATCCGCACGAGCTGCAACGTATTCGTTGCTCACCAGCACACCCCGGCCCTGCAGCGCCGCCGCCAGCTGGCTGCTTTTGCCGCCGGGCGCGGCGCACATGTCCAGCACACGCATCCCGGGCTGCACGCCCAGCAGGGGTGCCGCCGAGGACGCAGACGGCTCCTGCGAGTAGAACACGCCCGCATGGTGGTACGGATGCCGCCCGGGCCGGAATTTCAAATCATCCGGCTGATGCACCACGAATGCCGCCTTGCAAAAGGGCGATGCTTCCAGTGGGAAATCGGCTTTTGCGGCAAACTGCTCCGGTGAGCTGCGCAGGGCCGACACCGTTACGCCGCGCTCCGCCGTTTCCTGCGGGGCTGCATACAGGACATCGAACCGGTCTCCCAGCAGAGCGCGCTCCCGCTGTTCAAAATATTCCATGGGCATTCTGCATTCCTCCTGTGGGATGTATAAAGCCGCCGTCTGCGGCCAAACTAGGTCTTGTGAGGGGCACACCGCCCCGCACGGAAAACCGAAAGGAGATCATTCACTATGGCAACCGAAAACCGCAGCAATAACTGCAAGAATCAGACCTCGAACCGCACGTCCAACCAGACCACCAACAGCGCCACCAACGAGCACAAGCATCCCAACCAGTACACCAAGGGTGCCGACGATGAGAGCGCCAAGAACTCCACGAGCAGCCGTTCCAGCAACGCCAAAAACAGCCGCTGACGCTGCCCTTCGCGCCTGATGGACCACGGGCGCGAACCTCTGATCTTTCTCAAATCGCAAAGCCCGCTGCCCTCCGGCACTGTTTTCCAGTGCGGAAAGCAGCGGGCTTTCGCGTCAGAAGTTGTTTTTATAGTCAGGGTGCGCCGAATGGGCGCGGCTTTTTGCCGCCAGCCAAGGCGGTTTTCCGCAGCAATCCTAATGGATTGCAAGGAAGAGCAACGCAGTATGGCAGCAAAAAGACCGTTCAGGCGGTGTGCAATGATTATGAAAGCAACTTCTCAGGTCTTGTTGGGGTCGAACTGCTGCCACAGTGTTTCAAACAGCTCGTGCACACGGCCCAGCTGACCGTTCAGATACAGCCAGCCCAGCAGGCACTCGAAGCCGGTGGAAGCACGGTATTCCTCCGGGGAAGCGTGTTTTGCCACGCTGGCCTTGCTGGCGTTGCGGCCTCGCTTGAACACGGCCAGTTCGTCCTCAGTGAACAGCGGCTCCAGCAGCTGTTCCTCCCGGAACTGTGCCCGGGCCGAGACGTATTTGACCTTTTCTGCGTTGAGCTTTCCGGCAGACAGGCGGTGGTGCTCCACCAGACGCTGTCTCACCAGCAGTTCCAGTACGCTGTCGCCCACAAAGGCCAGCGCCAAGGGGCTAAGCTCCCGCGGGTCGATCTTTTCAGGTTCGTTCATAAATATTCTCCAACCCTCTCAGACTCGCATCCGCTCGCCAGCTCCCCCGAAAGGGGGAGCTTTTATTGCACGTACTTTTTTGATGCGTGAAACCTCGCCCTTCGGAAGAGGTGGCAGCGCGGCAGCGTTGACGGAGAGGGTTCTTCTTTAGAAGATATAATCGAACTGGTAATCGCCAATGAGAATGGTGTCGTTCTCCTGCACGCCCTTTGCCACCAGAGCGTCCAGAATGCCGCTCTCGCCCAGCTGACGCTGGAAGAACTGCAGGCTTTCGTAGTCGTCCACATTGCTGCCGGCCAGAATGTATTCCAGCCACGGGGCTTCCACGCTCCATACATGGGCTTCCATGCGCTTGATCTCAAACGCACGGTCGTTGGCCTTGGGTTCGGGCTTCTTGTACTCGGGAGCAAACACCGGCACCGGCGGGATATCCTTCAGGCGGTTATACACGAGGCCCGGCAGTTCCTTCACGCCCTGCATCGTAGCGGCAGAGATAGGCACAAAGGTCAAGCCCTTGCCCTCCACATACTTGCGGAAAGCTTCGATCTGCTCCTCGGTGGCCAGATCGCACTTGTTGCCAATGACGATCTGCGGGCGCTCAGCCAGCACAGGGCTGAACTTTGCCAGCTCCTCGTTGATCTTTTCAAAATCTTCAATGGGTTCACGGCACTCGCTGCCAGAAACATCCACCACATGCAGCAGCAGGCGGCAGCGCTCCACATGGCGCAGGAAGTCATGTCCCAGACCGATGCCCTCGCTGGCACCCTCGATCAGGCCGGGGATGTCGGCGCAGACAAAGCTTGCACCCTCCGCCACGGATACAACGCCCAGCGTGGGCACCAGCGTGGTGAAGTGGTAGTTTGCGATCTTAGGCTTGGCTGCGCTGATGGTGGAAATGAGGGTGGACTTACCCACATTGGGGAAGCCGATCAGACCCACATCGGCGATCAGCTTCAGCTCCAGCGTCACCTGAATGTCTTCGCCGGGCATACCGGGCTTTGCAAACTTGGGGATCTGTCGGGTGGGAGTGGCAAAATGTGCATTGCCGTAGCCGCCGCGGCCACCCTTTGCAATGGTGACTGGGGTGTGGTCGGACAGGTCCGCAATGACAAGGCCGCTCTCGGCGTCCTTGATGACGGTGCCCAGCGGCACCTTGATGACAAGGTTCTCCGCGTTTTTGCCGTGGCACAGGCTTGCACCGCCCTTGCCACCCTCCGGGGCCACATACTTGCGCTTATAGCGGAAATCCATCAGGGTGGTCAGGTGATCGTCCACCACAAAGATGATATCGCCGCCGCGGCCGCCGTCGCCGCCGTCCGGGCCGCCAGCGGCCACGAATTTTTCACGGTGAAAGCTCACCGCACCGTCGCCGCCCTTGCCCGCGTGGAGCCATATCGTGGCGATGTCGATAAAGTTGGTTTGTGCTGCCATACAGCCCCTCCTTAGTTTTATATGTTCGTTTATTCCCCTTCCCTTGCCGGGAACTCCTTCCGGCATCGCTGCACGATGCCACCTCCCTCAAGGAGGGAGGCTTTAAGGCCCCCTCCCCGAGGGGGCTGTCGCCACAGGCGACTGGGGGAGTTTCTACCAGACAGTCAAAAAGAGAATTCTTCATCAAAAAGAGCCGGGCCACGAGGGTCCGGCTCTCTACGTTTTGCAGTTATCCGAAAGAAGTTACTGCTTGACGCTGCACTTCTTGCCGTCTTTACCCACGCGCTCGAAACGGACGGTACCGTCCACCAGAGCAAACAGGGTGTCATCGCTGCCCTTGCCAACGTTCTCACCCGGCATGATGTGGGTGCCACGCTGACGAACCAGGATGTTGCCGGCCAGAACGAACTGACCGTCTGCACGCTTGGTGCCCAGACGCTGTGCTGCGGAATCGCGGCCGTTCTTGGTGCTGCCTACGCCCTTTTTATGTGCCATTGTAATTTACCTCCTTAGCCGTTGATCGCAGTGATCTCAACCTTGGTGAAGGGCTGACGATGGCCCATACGGCGAGCACTGTGCTTCTTTGCGCGATAGGTGATGATGTTCAGCTTCTTGCCCTTGCCATTCTTGATGACCTTGGCAGTAACGGTAGCACCCTCAACAACGGGAGCGCCAACCTTCACAGAACCCTCCTCGCCAATAGCGAGAACCTGATCAAACTTCACTTCGGAGTCGGCCTCAACGTCCAGCTTTTCGATGTAGACGATGTCGCCCTGCTCCACGCGGTACTGCTTACCGCCGGTAACAATGATTGCGTACATTTTGTTCATTCCTTTTCGTTGTACTCGCTGGTCGTAAAGGCAGGCCCTTACACTGGGCCATTTCAGGCGCCCACACCACGCGGCTAGAATAGTATAGCAAAAAAACGATGGAAATGCAAGAGGAATTTTCCTCTTTCCGAAGGATTTTTTATTTTTCCGTCTTTCCGCTTTCCGCGATGGTGCGTTTTACTTCGGCATTATACGCTTCGGTGCGCTCCACGAAGAGCTTACGCGGGCTGGAGGCCAGCAGTTCAGTATCTGTATCCGTCATCAGACCGATAACAGCTTTTTCTTTGCTCAGCTTATTGACTGCGGCTTTGTTGTCCGCCGTCATTGCCAGCTTTACCATCAGGGGCTTGTCCTTGAACTTGTGGGTGAAGTAAATTTCCGCAGCCACACCGACTACCACAGCGATACCTGCCACCAGCTGGGATGCCCGCAGACCAATGGAGGGCACCAGCATCAGACTGTCGGTGCGCAGGGCTTCGATCCAGAAGCGGCCCGCGCCGTACCAGATCATATACCGCAGGGCAATGTCACCGTTGAACTTGCGCTTTTTAATGTAACGGAACAGCAGGAGAAAGCCCACGAAGCACCAGATGCTTTCGTACAGGAAGGTGGGATGCACCGGCAGATTCGGGTCAATGGTCACGCCGCTCTGGGCCGTGACTGTGCTGCCCATCAGGTAAGCGCGGGTCGTTTCGCTGAACATGCCCCACGGCAGGGTGGTGTTGCAGCCGAAGGCCTCCTGATTGAAGAAGTTGCCCCAGCGGCCGCAGCCCTGTCCCAGCAGAAAGCCCATAGCGGTCAGGTCGAACATGGGCAGCACCGGCACGCCCCGCCGTTTGCAGGCCAAGCCGCCGAACAGAAAGCCGCCGATGATGCCACCGTAGATGGCAAGGCCGCCATCCCGAATGGCGATCATCTCCCAGATGCTTTCGTATTTAAAGGGTGCCATGGCCACATAGTAGGCGCGGGCGCTGACAATGCCCAGCACGATGCCAATCAGGATCACGTCCACCATGCTGTCCGGGTCCACGCCGAACTCGATGCTGTGGCGGAACGCAAATACCAGCGCCAGACAGATGCCAAAGGCAATGCACACGCCATACCAGTAAATATTGAACCCGCCAATGGAAAGGGCCACGCGGTTGATCTCAAAGCTCAGGCCCAGCCCCGGGAACTGCACCAGATTTGTCATTCTGCTTCCTCCTCGTTCTCGGCCAGCGGCGCAGTGCCATCTGGCAAAATATCCATCACAGCCATGCGGTCGGTGCTGAGGATGTGCTGCAGCGCAGCGTCCGCATCCTCGGCAGTCAGCCCTGCCAGCATGGTGATCTGCTGCGCCACCGTCTGGCCGGAGAGGGCAAAGTCTGCCATCTGGCTGGCCGAGTCCTCCACATTTTCCAGATTTTCGATCAGCTGGCCGTACTTTTCGTTCTTGCACAGGGTAAAGATCTCCCGGTCCACACCCGCGGCACGGATGCGGGCGATCTCGTCCAGAAGCATCTGCTTCACGGCATCGGGGGCATCGCTCTCGCCGGTGAACAGGATGCAGCAGCAGCCGTCCACCCGCAGCACTTCCCCGCCAAAGCCGGGGTTCACAAGGCCACTGTCGTACAGGCGGCGGTACAGCGGCGACATGCCGCCTGTAATGCAGCTCAGGATCAGATCATACAGCGCTTCAGTACGCAGATCGTTCGGGGGCAACGGCTTCTCCTTGAAGCCCACGCCGAAGCAGGGCTTGGACACCGGCATTTTCAGGGTCTTATGGGCTGCCGCCAGCGTCATGGGTTCCGGCTTCCACAGCCGCTGCACCCTTTCGGTGCTGCGCGGTCTCATCAGGCCGTGGCGCTCACAGGCAGCCAGGATCTGCTCCATGGTAGTGTCGCCGGCAGCCGCCAGCACCATATTGCCCGGTGCATAGAAGGCTTTGCAGCTGTCGTAAAGCATCTCCGGCGTGATCTCAGCAATGCTCTCCACCGTGCCCGCGATATCGCTGCGGATGGGATGCTCGTGGTACAAGCACTCGAACAGGCCGGTGATAAGCCGCCAGTCCGGGCTGTCATCGTACATTTTGATCTCCTGTCCGATGATGCCCTGCTCCTTGGCGATGGTCTGCTCGGTAAAGTACGGATGAGTCACCATGCCCAGCAGCACATCCAAGCTTTCGTCCAGCTGCTGGGTCGCAGTGAACAGGTAGCAGGTGCGGTCAAAGCTGGTAAATGCGTTGGCATTGGCACCGGTCTTGGCATACTTTGCAAAGGCATCGCCGTCCTGATCTTCAAACATCTTGTGCTCGAGGAAGTGTGCCACGCCTGCAGGCAGATGCACCTCTTTGCCGTCCAGCCGGAAATCCCGGTCAATGGAGCCAAAGCGGGTAGCAAAAATGACATGGGTGCTGGAATAACCCGGCATGGGCCGCACGATAACGGTCAGTCCGGAGGGCAGGGTCTGCCACTGGTCAGCCACGGTCTTTTCCAGCAGGGTCTGGTTATTCTGCGGCATGAGCGGCCACCTCCTTTGTGAGCAGATAGCTGACCGAGAGGGTCAGTTTGCGCAGGATGGCGCGCACGTCGTCCTTGGTCACGGCCTGCAGAGCGGCGCGGGCTTCGGCGGGTGTCTGCACCTTGGCCGGGTCGCCGCCGCGCAGCACTTCAATGTAATACCATGTCTCGATGCCGCCCAAGGTATCCTCTACCCCCTGCATCCCGCTCAGCAGACCCCGACGGCAGTCCTCAAATTCATCGTCGGTGATGGGGCCATCGCACAGGTCGGCCAGTTCCTTCAAGATGGCCTGCTCTGCCCGGGCTGCGTCGGCGTGCTCCACGCCGCTGTTCACAGCCATGCTTCCGGTAAAGCTCTGGAACGAGGACGAGCAGTAGTAGCACAGATGGTCACGCTCGCGCACATTCAGGAACAGGCGGCTGGTCACACTGCCGCCGTACAGCGCCATGGCAAGGCGCACAGCAGCCAGCTGTTCGGTGCGCATGGGTTCGCCCAGCGTGAACAGCATACAGAGCTTCGCCTGCACCATATCATAGGTTTCGGTTTTGTGCACCGGCTCCCGGCGGGGCATGGCAATGTTTTCCGCCAGCGGCAGCGGTGCGCGGTCAATTGCCGCAAGCTCTGCCAGCAGTGCATCCTTTACCGCAGCGGTCTGCTCTGCCGTGCAGCCCAGCACAAGCAGTTCAATGTTGGCGGTGCGCAGCATCTCGTAATAGGCTGTGGTAAGCTGTTCCGGTGTCAGACCTTCCACCTCTTCCAGATAGCCCTCCTGCCGCACACCCGCCGGGCTGTCGCCAAAGAATTCCCGGTTGGCCTGATGCAGGCAGTAAAGGCGCTTATCGTTGATTTCATCTTCCAGCGCCTTTTTCAGCATCTGCTTTTCAATGCCCACGGCTTCCGGATCAAAAGTGCCGCCCACAAAATACGGGTGAAAGGCCGCACCCAGTGCAATGGATGCATATTCCCTTGTAAGGGTCTCCCCTTCCAGCGCAAACTGATCCTTGATGCCGGTAACACTAACACACAGGTTGTGGCTGCAGCCCATGGGCCGGGCATCCACTGTGAGGTCTGCACCGTAGAGCTTGGCCAGCTTTTTGGTCAGGCGGGTCATATCCGGACAGTCGGCATAGCCGCGCTCCAGCACCAGCGGCAGCAGCGCATGTGCTGTGGCCGTTTCCCGCTTTGCCGGAAAGGCAAAGTGGACGCTGATGCGGCAGCGGTTGAATTTTTCCGCCGGGTCACAGGAAAGATGCACGCCCGGCGCAATGAGAGTACGTTCCAATTTGTTCCTCCGCCCTGCTTTCACAGGGAGCTTTTATTTTTATGATGCCTTCTGCAAGGCAAGAAATTCTTCCAGACTCAGGCCGCTGGCACGGATGGCAAGGGCATTTTCAACGCCCACATACCGCCAGTGCCACGGCTCAAACACCACGCCGGTAGCAGCCTGCCTGTCCTGCGGATAGCGCAGGATAAAGCCGTATTCGGCGGCGTAGGCGGTGAGCCACTCGTAGGCGCGGGTCGTATCAAAGCCGGTATCACGGGTCGGGTAGTCCGTACTGAGGATATCCGCCGCATAGCCGGTGCCGTGATCGTTGCATTCCGCAGGCGGCTGGATATCTGCCGCAAGGCTGGCGGCTTCTTCCTCGGTTTTGCCCTTTTCCAGATACTGCTGCTTCTGCGTCTCATAGGCCGCGCTGCGGGCATCTGCGTCCTGATAGCCTGCCGTCAGCACCAGTGCAACGCCGTCCTCGGCCGCAGCCGCAGCCATTTTCTGGTAGGCTGCAGCTGCTTCGGCTTCCAGTTGGATACCGCTGGCTTCATCGGCATCGGCAAGGGCCGGAGAGGGTTCCTCGGCAAAAGGCAGATTGGTGTTCACCAGCACAAAGCGCTCATCGTCAGCATCAAAGCTGTAGCCGGTGCCATCGTAGCTGGCCGCTTCAAAGCTCTGCGGCCCTGCAAGCATGGCGTTCACCTTTGGCAGCAGCCAGAGGATGCCTTTGGTCATAAGCGCCACAATGGCGGCGCAGACGAGAATGAGAATGGCCCAGTTGCGGGCCAGACGCAGCCGCTTGCGGCGCTTCCACTGAGCGCGGGTCAGGCGGGGCTTTGCAGCATTTCTATCAGTCGGTTCCATGGTGCGTTGCAGCTCCTTTTGCAGAATTTGCAGCGCACTGCGCCGCACAGATACAGTGTATATTATACACCCCTTTGCATTTTGTGTAAACGCCGGAAGTGTAAAATAAGTATGACCGAAAAAACTCCTTCCGTCTGCTCGCACGCTCGCATCCACCTCCCTCAATGAGGGAGGCTCTGGCGAAACAGAAAAGTTTCCCGCTCTGCCAAAGGCCCCCTCTCAGAGGGGGCTGTCGCCGCAGGCGACTGGAGGAGTTTTCCACGCAAAAATGCCGCACCACCTAAAAGGCGATGCGGCATTCCTATATTTTTATTTAATCAAACAGCATATCGTGGATCGCAGAAACAGCCTTGTCGGCATCGTCGCGGTTGATGATGCAGGAGATCTTGATCTCGCTGGTGGAGATCATCTTGATGTTGATGTTGTTGTTGGACAGTGCCTCAAACATCTTGGAAGCAACGCCGCTGTGGCTCTGCATACCGGCACCCACAATGGAGACCTTGGCGCAGGTGGTGTCCACGCTCACATCGTTGAAGTGTGCGCTCTCCTTCAGCACGCGCATGGCCAGATCGGCTTCGCCCTCAGAGCAGGTAAAGCTGATATCCTTCTTGCCGTCACGGCCGGTGGACTGCAGGATGATGTCCACGTTGATGTTCTTCTGGGCCAGCAGACCGAAGATCTTGAAGCTCATGCCCGGCTCATCGGGAACGTTCAGAATCGTGATAACAGCAACATCAGTGTCTTTTGCGACACCCTTGATCAGCATACCTTCCATGTCTTTTGTAACCTCCTTGACCACCGTACCGGGCACGGGATTCAGGCTGGAGAGCACCTCCAGCTCCACATTATACTTTTTGGCCAGCTCCACGCTGCGGTTGTTCAGCACCTGTGCACCCAGAGATGCCAGCTCCAGCATCTCGTCAAAGGTGATCTCATCCAGCTTGCGGGTGTTGCGCACCTTGCGCGGGTCGGCCGTGTAAACGCCTTCCACATCGGTAAAGATCTGGCAGCGGTCTGCGTGCAGGGCTGCTGCAATGGCAACAGCGCTGGTGTCGGAGCCGCCGCGGCCCAGAGTGGTGATGTCATCCATCTTGTTCAGGCCCTGGAAGCCCGCCACAACAACCACACGGTTGCGCTCCAGCTCAGAAGAGATGCGCTCTGTCTCCAAGCGGGTGATGCGCGCCTTGGTATAGGCGCGGTCGGTGCGGAAGCCAGCCTGCCAGCCGGTCAGGCTGATGGCATGGCAGCCCAGCTCATTCAGTGCCATGGCCAGCAGCGAAATGCTGATCTGCTCGCCGCTAGCCAGCAGCATATCCATTTCACGGGCCGAAGGGTTGTGGGTGATCTCCCCAGCCTTGGCGATCAGGTCATCGGTGGTATCGCCCTGAGCGGACACCACCACAACTACGTCATTGCCCGCGTTGTGGGTGTTTGCCACAATGCGTGCCACGTTGAAGATACGGTCACGGTCCTTCACCGAAGAACCGCCGAACTTCTGTACGATCAACGCCATATCTTGTCACTCTCCTCTTTTTGTCCCTTTGTCAAAAGGGGGTACACCGGGCGGAAGCGGTCAGCAGCGCCTTGCACTTCCCTTACCCATTTATCATTCCACCGTTGCGCCGGTGTTATCGGCATCCAAACGCAGCAATGTAAATGCTTCACATCCGTCCAGACCTTCCAGCAGCTCCAGACCCTTTTCCAGCTTGGAATAGAACTTTTCGGCCTCCGCCTTTTCCGCTACGGCCATCACGGTGCTGCCCGCACCGGAAACGTAAACAGCCTTTGCACCGCACAGGCGTGCCATATCGAACACTTCCTTAGAGCCGGGCATCAGCGGCATACGGTAGGGCTGATGCAGCTTATCCTCGGTGGCAATGGCCAGCAGGTCGTGTCTGCCCTCGCAGAAGGCGGCGGGCACCAGCGCAGCGCGCGAAAGGTTATATACCGCGTCCTTGTGGGAGACTTCTTTGGGCAGGGCCGCACGAGCGGCTTCCGTCAGCAGCTTGTAGTCCGGCACGATGGCGGCAAAGCACAGCGTTTCATCCACATTGCGCTTGACCGAGTACACCTTGCCATCCTCGAACACGCTGCTGGTCAGACCGCCCAGAAGAGCCGGGGCCACGTTATCCGGGTGGCCCTCGATGGAGGTGGCCAGCGTGAGCAGCTCCTGCGTGTTGAGCACATCGCCCAGCATCCGGTTGGCACCCAGCAGTCCCGCAATGATGCAGGCCGAAGAAGAACCAAGGCCGCGCGCCATGGGGATGGGATTCGTCTGGGTGATCTTGAGGGGCGGGATCTGCTTGCCCACCTTCTCAAACAGCCCCTTTGCCGAACGGTACACGAGGTTCGATTCACCGCGCGGGATGCGGGTACCGTCCGCAGACGAGATATCCAGCACTTCGCTCTCTTCAAAGGTGACCGTATTATACAGCGTCACCGCCAGACCCAGCGCATCAAAGCCGGAGCCGATGTTTGCACTGGTGGCCGGGACAGAAACCTTGATCTTCATAGCTGCCGCACCTTTCCTTATTCCGTTATCAGTTTTCTTCCGGCAGACGCTTGAGCACCAGCTTCACGCTGCCGCCCACGGCTTCCACCTTGCGGGCTGCTTCGGCCAGTGCCTTTTCGTCGGCGCGCTCCACAAAGTAAGCGCAGCCTTCGTAGCGTTCGTCCACCACCCTGCCATAGCCGTAGATGGCTTCCACCACCGCCGGAGCAATGCCTGCTACACGCACATAATATGCAGCAGGAGCCGGGTCGGTGAGCATTCCCTCCACCGGCTCAGCAGGCTGCCAGAACAGGCTGTCGTGCACTTTGGAGCCATGCTTCAGGGCATCCACAACGTCGGCCACCACGGCGCTGGCGGTGGGCAGCTTGCCTGCGCCCTTGCCGTAGAACACCACGTCGCCCAGCATATCGCCCTTGACCAGCACTGCATTGAACACATCGTCCACGCTGGCCAGCTGGTTTGCCTTGGGCACCAGACACGGCTCCACACCGGCAGCCACGCTGCCGTCCTTGCCGCGCTTCATCCATGCGATCAGCTTGATCACACAGCCCAGCTTTTCCGCCGCTTCCACATCTGCCGTGGTAATGGCACGGATGCCGCGGGTGGGAATGTTCTGGGGGTAGATCTGATGGCCGCACACCAGCGAGGACAGAATGGCGATCTTGCGGCAGGCATCACGGCCGTCCACATCGTCGCTGGGGTCCTTCGTCTCGGCGTAGCCCAGCTCTTGCGCGATCTTCAGCGCATCGTCAAAGCCCAGATTTTCGCGCACCATCTTGGTGAGCATGAAGTTGGTGGTGCCATTCACGATGCCCTCCACCTCGGTGATGACGTTTGCCGCCAGACACTGGTGCATCGGGGTAATGATGGGCGTACCGCCGCCCACAGAAGCCTCGAACAGGAAGGCACAGCCGTGCTCTTTGGCAAGGCCCAGCAGCTCTGCGCCGTAGGTGGCCACCATCTCCTTGTTGGAGGTGCATACGCTGCGGCCGCTCTCAAGGCAGGCCTTTACATACGGATACGCAAAGCGGGTGCCGCCGATGGTCTCCACCACCACCTTGATCTCCGGGTCTTCCAGAATGGTATCGAAGTTCTTTATAAACAGGTGTGCATCCGGATGGTTTGAAAAATCCTTCGGGTCAAGGATGTACTTGACCTCCACCGGCTCACCTGCACGGCGGGAGACACCCGCAGCGTTGCGGCACAGTACCTCGTACACGCCGCTGCCCACCGTGCCAAAGCCCAGAATTGCAATTTTAGCCATTGTTGTTCTCCCTCGTTTTCTGAAGACTGCTTACAGATTGTACCCGCAGTGCACGCCTACCACCATACGCTGACGCGAAAGTTTTTCGGTCAGTTCTTCGGGGGTCATCTGCATGGTATCGGTGCGGATGGTGACTGCCACCAGTGCGGCACCGTTTTCCGGTGTGGACTGGTTGATGGTCACAATGCTTGCACCTGCGGCGCTGATGCCGGCCAGCAGGCTCTGCAGTGCACCGGTCTCGTCCCGCAGAGTAGCCATGACGGTGATCACCTCACGGCCATTCTCGGAGTCAAAAATGCAATCCTTATACTTATAAAAAGCGCTGCGCGAAAGATCGACTGCGCGGGTGGCTGCGGAAATGCTGCGTGCCTCCCCGCTGGCCAGAAGTTCCTTGGCACGCACCACCTTGAGAAAAACCTCAGGCAGCACCTGCGCATCTACCAGATAAAAGCGGCGTTCCAACTTGTTCACCTCACAAACACAAGTGTTCTTGCAGTGAATATAATAGCATCCGGCCCCCTGCAATGCAAGAGGTCGGATGCGTTTTTGTCAGATTATCCAGTTTTGCTGCGGCAAGCGCGGTATTTCCTTGCCGGATTCACTCCGCGCCGGTGCCGATAGTACGCCTTTTGTCCTTCATATGGCTACAGATCAGTCTGTATCCTGATTACCTGTATCCGCAGGAATGACAGCCTGCTCCGGTGCCGCAGTCTCCGCAGGTGCAGCCGCTGCAGGAGCTGCTGCATGGGAGTAGTTGCAGGTACCAGGCAGATCATCGGCGCGGTAGTAGCCCACGGCGGTGCTGGGGCAGGAGCCGCCTGCCAGCAGGCCGCTCTGGGTGCAGTAGCGGCGCTCCACCACACCGGCAGAGGTCGGGAATGCCTTATACGGCAGGTCTGCCTGCACCTGTTCCATCAGCGCCTTCCACGCCATAACACAGGTACGGGTCTTGGCCTGCTGCTTACCCAGCGTCTTGGTCATATCATAGGGTGCATCGTAGCCCCACCACACGGCGGTAACGTAGTACGGCGTGCCGCCCACGAACCACAGATCCTTTTCGTCGCTGGCGGTACCGGTCTTGCCAAAGGCTTCCATGCCGTTGGAGTTGGGGTAGCGGCCGCCGGCGGTACCCACGCTGGAGTACAGCACGTTCTTCAGCAGGCGGTTCATCACATAAGCGGTATCCGGGGTCAGGGCCTGATAGCTGGTGGAGTTGTTCTCCAGATAGATATTGCCGTCACGGTCCAGCACGCGGGTATACAGGTGCGGGGTGGTGTACTGGCCATCGTAGAAGATCTGGAACGCAGCTGCCAGCGCCGTGGGCGTAACGCCATGGGTCTGACTGCCCATGACCATCTGCGCCAGACCCACATCGTTTACCGGGTCCAGCGTGTTCAGCTGCAGGGTGTTGTACACAAAATTGAAGATGTTGCTTGCGCCCACCAGATCACCCACACGCACCGCAATGGTGTTCAGCGAGCGGGCCAGACCGTTCCACAGCGGCACATCACTGTTGTCGCCGTAGTTGCCGCCATAGTTGCGGGGCCAGCTGCGCCATGCGTTGGGATAAGCGCGCAGCTGCTTGTCGGAAAGGCCCATCAGGCCGTTCTTGCGGCAGTAATCTTCATCGCGGATCACCATATCCTGCTTCTGATACAAGGGCGAGTTGTTGAGCATGGTGGACCAGTTCACCAGACCATACTCTACACCCAGTGCATACGCACCGATAGGCTTGATGGTAGAACCCGTCTGACGAGTGACACTGTAGGCACGGTTCAGCGAGAGGCTCTTGTTCTTTTCGCCCAGACCACCCACAACGGCGATCACATTGCCGTCATAGTCCAGTGTGACCATGGCTGCCTGAGTACGCACATTGCGGTAATAGTAAACGGTACCGTCGTCGCCGGTGCGGGTTTTGGGCGTACCGTCCTCGTTCATCACCTGTACATCGTCGTCCGAGATAGAGGTCACCTCTTCCTCATGCCAGCCGGCCGGGAAGTAGGCATCATCCGTGTTGAGCATCAGGTTTTCCATGGCGGACTGCACCTTGGTGTTCACAGTCGACTCAACGGTAAAGCCGCCGGTGTACAGCAGCTTCTGTGCCTCGGATTCCGAAATGTTTTCCTTGTCCATGATGTCCTGCACCAGCTCGGTGAACAGTGCATCGGTAAAGTAAGAGGTAACGGAAGAATTCTTCTTGGTATCCTCTTCCTCGGCCAGTACCAGCGGCTGGGCCGCTGCGTTGCGGTAGTCCTCTTCGCTGATCACACCCTGCTGCCACATGTTGTACATGAGGAAGTTACGGCGGTTGATCAGGTTTTCGGGGTTGGTGTATGGGTTATAGTTGGTGGGATTTTTGGTGATGGACGCAATGGTCGCACACTCCCACAGGGTCAGCTGGCTGACATCCTTATTAAAGTATTCGTTGGCCGCAGTCTGCACGCCCTGAATGGTGCCGGTAAAGCTGATGGTGTTCAGGTACGCTTCCAGAATGGTCTCCTTGGAATAGCTGCGGCTCAGGCAGAGGGCGCGGTAGATCTCGCGCAGCTTGCGCAGTGCGCCTTCAATGCCGCTGGCGCTCTTGTCGTCGGTCAGGTTCTTGATCAGCTGCTGCTCCAGCGTGGATGCACCCTGCTTGGAGCTGTAGATGGGCAGCAGGTATTCGTTGACCATTGCGCCGATGGTGCGCTTGAAGTTGACGCCGGGCTCGTTGTAAAAGTCCTTATCCTCGGTGCAGATGAACGCATACTGCAGGTTCGTGGGGATCTGCTCCAGATCCGCCCACACGCGGTGGCTGTTGGAAGAGCGCAGCGTGGCATACTCCACCTGTGCACCGGTGTCCGGGTCGGTGGCCATCACCACACTGGACTGGCTCAGCTCAATGTTGTCCAGATCCAGCAGGTCGCCGTCGTTGGCGGTAGCCTGCACCACGTAATACACAGCACCCACTGCCACCAGACTGCCTGCCATGATGCCCAGACAAATCAGTGTAGCAATGGTTCGGCCAATGAAGCGCAGAATGGGATGTCTGCCCTTTTCACGGGGTTCCTTTGGTTCTTTGGGTTCCCGGCCGTGTTTGGGTTCCGGCTGGGACTCCCGGCGGCTGTTGCTCACATTTACCTTCCGCCCCGCCGGTGCCGGGGAATGCCCCTCACCGGCACGGTTGATCTTTCTCATATCGGAGATAGAAATCGCCTCCTAACATTCAGGCTGCTTTTTCAGCGCCATGCGCTGGTACTTTTCCATCAAAGCGCACAGAACTGCACGCAATACCATATTATAGCACGTGCACAGAACGCGGGCAAGAACCAATCTTCGGCCCTGATAGGTCTAATCATCTGTAGTATAACACAATCTGCCGGACAAAGTACAGCATTCCCGTGTGAAAATTGACTGCGCCCCCCTGTTTTGGGGCATACTTCAGCCGGAAAGGAGCGTGTTTCTCCATGCGCAAACTGTGCACCTGCCTGTTCTACGGGCTGTGCGTATTCACCATCGTGTTCAGCCTGTTCTGGATGGCCCTGCCCAAGCTCAGCCTTCCGGTGCCCGACCCCGGCAGCGAAGCACCGCCTTCCTCCGCAGCAGACCTTGCCGCACAGGCCATGCCGGAGCTTGCTGCCCAAAGCTACCGCCTGTGCGACAAAGGCGGGCGCGTGGCCGTTTACCGCTGCGGCACCAATGGCCAGCCGGATGTGCTTGTCACCGTCACCGGCATCTACACCAATCTTCTGCCGGAGAACGATGCCGTGCGCATCAAGCGCGGTGTGACCGTGTACAGCGAACGGGAACTGGACCTGCTGCTGGAAGATCTGGGCGATTGAGTGCAGAATGCTCAATTTTTATCTACTTTTGCTGATTATTTTTATTGACATCCCAATGTAAAAATTATATAATGATAATAGATGTAAAGTTTCTTAACCGCCTGCAGCGATCATAAAAGGAAGTGCGTCCTCATGTCAGAACAGATCACCCTCCATTACCAGTGCCGTCTTTGCGGCAAGCAGCTGGACCGCGGTATCCACCTCGGCCCGCCCAGCCCCGGCACCTGCAGCAAAGCCGCCAAGGTGGACGGCTTTCACGGGCCGCACCGCTGGGTCATTGTCTCTTTGCCCAAAAGTGCCTGATTTTTAACGCAAAAAAACCTCCGGGAAAAGCGTCCCGGAGGTTTTTCTTAGTTTCAGGCTTCCATTTCTTCCAGCGGAGCAAGGTAGGTCTTGCGGCACTCCTCGTATTCCAGCATGTAGTCCTTGGTGGGGTTGTGGTGCATGATGCTCTTGAGGGTGTGGGAGTCGTAGTCCTCGCCGGCATCCATGCCGATCAGGCGGGCAGCAACGTTGGAGCAGTGATCCGAGATGCGCTCTGCATTGTTCAGCACATCCAGGAACACGACACCCGTATCAATGGAGCACACGCCGTCCTTCAGGCGCAGGATGTGCTGGTCGCGCAGGCGCTCCGCCATCACATCGATCACCTCTTCCAGCGGTTCCACCTGAGCCGCCAGACGCATATCGCTGTTTTCAAAGGCATCGTTGGTCAGGTTCAGGATGCGGTTCAGCGCATTCTCCAGCAGCTGCAGCTCCTTGGTGGCGTTTTCACTGAAGGACGCTTCCTTTTCCTGCAGTTCTTCTGCCTTTTCCATAATGTTCACCGCATAGTCGCCGATGCGCTCGAACTCGGTAACAAAATTCAGCAGTTCGGTCACAGTGTGGCTCTCATCGTCGCCCAGCTCCTGATCGGTCATCTTGATCAGATAGTTGGAGATTGCCACCTCCATGCGGTCGATCAGGTTTTCACGCACCCGGATGGCGCTGACGGTATCCTCGTCCATCTTCAGCAGCAGCGGTGCAGCCAGATTCACATTGCGGGCAGCACGGCGGGACATCTTGATCACAGCGCTCTTAGCCTGCTGCAGGGCCACAGCCGGGCTCTTGAACAGGCGCTCGTCCAGCACCGGCATGCTCAGCTCCTGTGCTTCCTCGGCGCTGTCCGGCACAGTGAGCAGTGCCAGCTTGGACAGCACACCGCTGCAGGGCAGGAACAGCAGCATGGCGCACACGCTGGAAAGGGTGTGGATGTTTGCGATGGTGCTCTTGTTCATCACGTCGTTCCACATGGGGATGCCAACGGTAAACTGCACCGCATACACCAGCGCCAGCAGGATCACGCTGCCAATGATGTTGAAGTACAGATGGATCAGTGCAGCGCGCTTGCCGTCCTTGGAGGAGCCGCCAATGGTGAGCAGCGGCGTAAAGGCCGTGCCGATGTGTGCGCCCAGAATAATGGGGATGGCAGAGCTGAAGGTGACCAGACCCGTGCTGGACAGTGCCTGCAGGATACCCACCGATGCCGAGGAGGACTGGATGATCACCGTGACCACCACGCCCACCAGAATGCCCAGAACGGGATTCGTCATGGTAACGAACAGATTCTGGAACACAGCGCTCTCACGCAGAGGAGCCACACCGGTGTCCATCAGGCTCATGCCGGTAAACAGGATGCCGAAGCCCAGCATGATCTGGCCGATGTTCTTCCTTTTAGCGCTGCGCAGGAACACATAAAAAATGCAGCCGATAAACGCCACCACGGGCGCAAAGGTCTTGGGCTGGATCAGTGTCAGCCAGAGACTGTCACCGGAGATATCCGCCATGCGGATCAGCTGGCCGGTAACAGTGGTACCAATGTTTGCACCCATAATGACACCTACCGACTGCGTAAGGGTCATGATGCCGGAGTTTACCAGACCGACACAAATAACGACCGTGCCGGCCGAGGACTGGATGACACCCGTGATGAGGGTGCCAAAAATAACGCCCTTGAGCGTTGAGGAGGTCAGCTTTTGCAGCACGCCCTGCATTTTGCCGCCGGCCAGTTTTTCCAGACCAGCGCCCATAATGGACATGCCGTACAGAAACAGCGCAATTCCACCCAACAGAGAGGTAATGTGTGTGATATCCATAACGATACTCCTAAAAACGATCTTCCTTTTGATCCTTGTACATCTGCCCTGCCCGCACACCGGGCCTGCTTGATCCGGCAGATGCTGCGGCCTGCCGCTCTGCTGCACAGAACGGCGCACAATGACCGCGCTTGGATCTATTATATCATTTTTTATCCTGTCACAACAAGGTTTATTTTACAAGAAAATCACTTTTTCTACACATTTTTTCGTCTCTTAATGAATTCGTGCTCTTTCCTTTTCAATTATTTTACATCAATTTTACATTTGCGCTGAAATCCCTGCCTGTTTGCGGGCGCTTACTCTGCCAGTTCTTCCATTGCTTCCCGCACCGTATCGGCCGAAAACAGGAACACTCCGCTGCCGGTGTATACTTCCACATGGCTTCCGACATAACGCAGTTCAAAATCTTTCATCCGTGTTCCCTCCTGTATCTCGTTTTTTGCAGCTTTTCAGAACGTTTTTGTTCCATGGCTGTATTATCGCACACAGCAGGTACTATAAATCGGATTTTCAACGCATTTTACAGACAAAAAGCCGCCCGGCTTCAGATACGGAACCGGGCGGCTGGCCACCTATTTATATCGTTCAATGCACAGCGGCATATTCCGGGATGCGCTGCTCATGGGCCTGCTGCTCTGTGCGGGCCTTCTCATAGCAGTAACGGATGATCGCCTGCCTGCGCACGATGCCAATGAAGATGCCGCGGTCATCCACAACCGGCACAAAGTTCTGGTTCATGGCCGCTTCGATCAGCTGATCCATGCTGGTGGTCACGGTGACAGCCTTGTAGTCGCGCTTGTGCGGGAAGGCCGAAATGGGGACATCCTCAGCCGCTTCCAGATCCAGACCATGGAACTTTTTCAGCCCCCAGAGAATGTCGCCCTCGGTCAGGGTGCCCACATATTTTCCCTGCCGGTTGAGCACCGGAATGGACGCGTAGCGGTTATTCTCCCACTTTTCCAGCGTCTGCCGAAGGGTGAAATCGTCGTAAACATACATCAGATCCTGCTTGGGTGAAAGGAAAAACAGAATATTCATGACAACAGCTCCTAAACATTGTTCCACGCGCCGTGCGCAAAAAATAACGCAGTTCATCCGCACAAGCGGGACCCTGCGCCGCAGTCCCTATCCTTGTTTCTATTTTAGCACTTTTTCATAGTCGGATAAAGAGTTATCACCCACCTTTTATATTTTTTTAACAGATTGTTTGCTTTCTTTCGTCATACTTTCGGTTTTGATAAAAAACAATCAGTGTCCGTTATGCTATCACCTTCCCGGTGCGAAGCCGCCCGAACCATGCCGTCAATGCAGAAACCTGCGCAAAAAGTTGATATACCAGCATTTTGCGCTGTACAAGCGCGCCCCAAAGTTGTATAATAATGTGGGTGTTTCTCGGCGCAGTATGTGTATCTGTCCGCCGCTGCGCCCCAGACCTTGAATGTGTTTTATGAAAATAACATAAAGGAGCAGAGCGACTATGATCACTTCCCGTTTCCCTCTGGGGGATGTCAGCTTTACGTCCGGGTATTTTGCTACTCTGGTAGGTGAAGCAGCCAAACAGTGTTACGGTGTTGCCGCAATGGCACCCCGTGATATGACCGATGCCGTCAGAAGCATGGTGCACGGTTCTGATTACCCGGAAAAGGGTGTCCGTGTCACGCAGGAGGATGGTCGTCTGGTGATCGAACTGCACATTGCAGTGAGCTATGGCCTGAACATTTCTACCGCCGCACGCAGCATCTCTCACCGCGTCAAGGACGAGGTGGAGCAGGCTACCGGCCTGAAGGTTGCCCGCGTTGTGGTTTCGGTAGACGATGTGATCGCCTGATTTTTGTTGGTTCATCCGAATGCGCCGGGCTTTTCCGGCAAGTACAAGGAGTAAAAAAGAATGATTTCTGGTAAGATTTTGCGTGACGCCATTATCTCTGGCGCCAACAACATCAACAATCAGCGCTCCCGCGTGGACGAGCTGAACGTTTTCCCTGTTCCTGATGGCGACACTGGCACCAACATGGGCATGACCGTGGGTGCTTCTGTGCGCGAGCTGGAAGCATTGGACGACAGCTGCACCGTGGGTGAGGCTTCCAAGACCGCTGCTTCCGCCATGCTGCGCGGTGCACGCGGCAACTCCGGTGTTATCACCAGCCTGCTGTTCCGCGGCTTCTCCAAGGCGCTGGAAGGTAAGAAGGAAGCCACCGCTGCCGACATTGTCGAGGCCCTGAAGAAGGGTGTCGAGGGTGCTTATAAGGCCGTTATGAAGCCCACCGAGGGCACCATCCTCACGGTTGCACGCATTGCCTCTGAGGAAGCTGCTGCCTGCGGTGCCGAGGATGTGCCCGCTCTGTGGGATGTGGTGATGACCGCCGGCCAGAAGGCTCTGGAGGACACCCCCAACCTGCTGCCTGTTCTGAAGAAGGCCGGCGTTGTGGATGCCGGCGGTCAGGGCATCATGATTATCTTTGAGGGCATGGGCAAGGTGTTCCATGGCGAAGGCATCGTGGCAGGCGGCGAGGCTGCTCCCAATAAGGCAAAGCTCTCCACCGAGAACGCCGGCAAGGGCGTGTTCACCGACGACCTGATGAAGGTGGAGGACATCAAGAACGGCTACTGCACCCAGTTCCTGATCAACAAGTATGAGGGTGCAAGCGCCGCAAAGATGCGTGCCTTTGCAGAATCCAACGGCGACAGTGTGGTGTGCATCGAGGATGACGATGTAATCAACCTGCATGTGCACACCGCTGATCCCGGCAAGATCCTGAGCGAAGCCATCAAGTATGGCTACCTGACCAACTTCAAGATCGAGAACATGCACGAGCAGTTCCTGGCCCGCCAGAAGCAGGGCAAGAGCCTGGAAAAGCAGGCTTCTGCTGAGAAGGCTCCTTCTCAGTCCAGCGAGTTCGTCTACGCTGCTGTGGACCCCAGCCGTGACTATGGCTTTGTTGCCGTTGCCGCCGGTGAAGGCCTGAAGGCCGTGTTCACCGATCTGGCTGCAGACGCAGTGGTCTCCGGTGGTCAGACCATGAACCCAGCCACCGAGGATATCCTCGCCGCCATCCAGAGCGTGCCCGCAAAGACCGTGTTCGTGCTGCCCAACAACAAGAACATCATCATGGCTGCTGAGCAGGCCCAGAAGCTGGCCGACCGTCAGGTGGTCGTTCTGCCTACCCGCACCGTGCCCATGGGCATCACTGCCATGCTGAACTTTGATCCCTCTGTGAACGCCGAGACCAACACCATCAACATGATGGCTGCTGCCGACAAGGTGTCCACCGGTCTGATCACCTATGCTGCCCGCGACAGTGAGTACGACGGCAAGCGCATCAAGAAGGGCGAGATCATGGCTCTGGAGAACGGCAAGATCGTTTCCACCTCCAACGATATCACCAAAGCTACCTACCGTCTGGCACGCGGCATGTGCAAGAAGGATTCCAGCTTCGTCACCATCATCTCCGGCTGCGACGTGAGCGATGAGGATGCCGAGAAAGTGACCGAGATCGTAAAGGCAAAGTGCCCGAACCACGTTGAGGTCAGCCACATCCGCGGCGGCCAGCCCGTTTACTATTATATGATCAGCGTGGAGTAAACACTCCCCCGTTCTGCTGAATTTTTAAGCACCTGCGATTTTTGCCGCGGGTGCTTTTTTAAAGCAAAAGTGCCTGCACAGCTAAAGCCGTGCAGGCACTTTTGTTTTCAGAATCCTTAGAAGAAGCTTACCTGACTGCTCTCCGGCAGGTCGCCCAGAGCGCCCACCTGACGCAGACGGTCCAGAATGCTGCTGCCGACACCGGAAGCCTGCTGCAGCTCTTCCACCGAGATATATTCTTCGCCGTGGATGGTCACCTTTTCCAGTGCATCGGCGGCAGCACCGCCAAGACCCTTCAGCGAAGAGAAAGGCAGACGTACCTTGCCGTCCTCCACCACATACTTGGAGCCGCGGCTCTTGCCCAGCTCAATGGGCAAAAACTCGTAGCCGCGCACCAGCATCTCGTTGACGAGCTGCAGGCTGACCAGCACATCCTCGTCCTTGGCGTTCTTCTCTTCCTTCAGGCGGCGCTTGACCTCTTCCATGTGGGCGCGGGCCACTGCCGCACCGCCCACAGCGGCTTCGTAGTCGATGTCGTCGCCGCGTACGGTAAAGTATACCGCATAGAACTCCGGCGGACGGTAGATCTTGAACCACATCAGACGAATGGCCGACATCAGGTAGGCCACGGCATGGGCCTTGGGGAACATATACTTGATCTTGCGGCAGCTCTCGATGTACCAGTCCGGCACCTCGTGCTCCCGCATGGCTTCCTCCCAGCCATCCTTGAAGCCGCCCTTGGCCACCTTGCCCTTACGCACGGCCTCCATGATATCAAAGGCCATCTTGGGTTCCAGACCCTTGCGCAACAGGTACAGCATGATGCTGTCACGGCAGCCAATGACCTCCGCAATGGTGCAGGTGCCGCTGCGGATCAGCTCGTCCGCGTTGCCGGTCCACACATCAGTGCCGTGGGACAGGCCCGAGATCTGGATCAGTTCGGAGAAGTTCTTGGGCCGTGCCTCCACCAGCATACCGCGCACGAAGTTGGTGCCCATTTCCGGGATGCCGAAGGTTCCGGTCTGGCTGTCGATCTGCTCCGGGGTCACTCCCAGCGCTTCGGGGCTGGTCAGCAGGCTGTACACCTTGGGGTCGTTCATGGGGATGCTGTCGATGGGGATACCGGTGTACTCCTCAAAATACTTGTAGAAGGTGGGCATATCGTGGCCCAGTTCGTCCAGCTTGAGCAGGGTATCGTGCAGGTACTTGAACTCGAAGTGGGTGGTCAGCAGGCCGCCTGCCACATCATCCGCCGGGTGCTGGATGGGACAGAAATCGTAGATCTCGTAGGTGTCCGGCACAACGACCATGCCGCCGGGGTGCTGACCCGTGGTGCGCTTGACGCCGGTGCAGCCCAGAGTCAGGCGGTTCTCCTCCGCATGATTCACCGTGCGGCCGCGCTCATCCAGATATTTTTTGACATAGCCGTAGGCGGTCTTGTCCTGAATACCGGACACGGTGCCCGCCTTGAACACGTTGGCTTTGCCGAACAGCTCCTCGGTATAGCGGTGCACATTGGACTGATATTCGCCGGAAAAGTTCAGGTCGATATCCGGCTCTTTATCGCCGTAGAAGCCGAGGAAGGTCTCGAAGGGAATATCGTGGCCGTCCACCAGCATCCGGGTGCCGCAGTTGGGGCAGTTTTTATCCGGCAGGTCAAAGCCGTCGTCCACGCTGCCGTCGGTGATGAACTCGCTGTGCTTGCACTTGGGGCAGCGATAGTGGGGCGGCAGGCTGTTCACCTCCGAGATGCCGGAGAAGTGGGCCACGGCCGATGAGCCGACCGAACCACGGCTGCCCACCTGATAGCCGCCCGCGTTGGAATAGGCCACCAGTTTGACCGCAATGACGTACAGCACGGCGTAGCCATGGCCGCAGATGGAGTCCAGCTCCTTCTGCAGCCGCTTTTCCACAATTTCGGGCAGCGGGTCACCGTAATCGCGCTTGGCGTGTTCCCATGTAGCATCGCGCAGCTGCTGCTCTGCACCCTCGATGCTGGGCGGGTAGGTGCCGCGCGGGATGGCACGAACATTGTTGTCGATCATCGCCGCGATCCTGCGGGGGTTCTTCACCACTACCTCGTAGGCTTTTTCCTTGGGCAGATAGTAGAACTGCGCCAGCATATCCTGCGTGGTGCGGAAGAACAGCGGCGGCTGGTTGTCTGCATCCTTGAAGCCGTTGCCCGCCTGCAGCACGGCACGGTAAGCCGCGTCCTCCGGCTCGGTAAAGTGCACGTCGCCGGTGGCAATGACCGGCTTGTGCAGGTCCTCGCCCAGCTTGATGACCGTGCGGTTGAAGTTTTTGATGTCCTCTTCGCTGTCCACCTTGCCGTCCCGCACCATGTAGGCATTGTTGCCCAGCGGCTGGATCTCAAGAATATCGTAGTAGGACGCGATCTTTTTCAGTTCTTCATAGCTGGTGCCATCCACGATGGCCCGGTACAGCTCGCCGGCTTCGCAGGCGGAAGTGAGCAGCAGGCCGTCCCGGTATTTGTTCAAAAGGCTCCGGGGCACCCGGGGCTTTTTGAAAAAATAGTTCACATGGGCTTCGCTGACGATCTTGTACAGATTTTTCAGGCCCATCTGGTTCTTGACCAGAATGATGAGGTGGTAATACTTCTTTTTCAGCACCTCGCGGTTGCCGCCAAGGCCGGTGTTGATTTCACTGACCTTTGCTACCTGCTTTTCTTTCAGGTCGTTCAGCATGACCCCGAAGATGCGGCCCAGCGCAGCAGAGTCCTCGCAGGCACGGTGGGCCTCGTAGGCAGGCAGCTCCAGATGCTTGTTGATGGTGCCCTGCTTGTAGTTGTGCAGGCCGGGGTACATGGCCTGCGCCATGGTCAGGGTGTCGATATAGGTCGGCTCCAGCTTGATGCCGCTGCGCTTGGCGGCGGCGCGCAGGAAACGCATATCAAAGGCGTGGACGTTGTGGCCCACAAGGATGCGGTCTCCCGCAAATTTGAGGAAGGCTTCCAGTGCTTCCTTTTCGCCGGGAGCATCCGCCACCATTTCGTTGGTGATGCCGGTCAGCTCGGTGATCTTGGGGGTGATGGGCTTGCCGGGCTTGACAAAGGTATCAAATTCCTCCACCACTTCGCCGTTTTTCACGATGACGGCACCGATCTCGGTCATATACTCCACGCCGGGGTCAAGGCCTGTGGTCTCGGTATCAAACACGCAGAACTCCCCGTCCAGCGGCTGATCCTTCACACCGTATACACAGGGGATCATGTCGTCCACAAAGTAGGCTTCACAGCCGTAGATCAGCTTGAAGTCCGGGTCTGATTTATGGATATCGTCCGCTGCCAGCATGGCTTCCGGGTAACCCTGACACACACCGTGGTCAGTGATGGCAACGGCCGGATGTCCCATGCGGTGGGCCAGCTTGACGATGCCGCCGGGGTCACAGAAGCCGTCCATGCTGGAAAGCTTGGTGTGCAGATGCAGCTCCACACGCTTGACCGGTGCGGTATCCTCCCGCTTTTTGCGCTCCACGATGAGCACATCGTAGGGGTAGACGATATAATCGTGTTCGTACTTGTCGTAGGAGCAGTCGCCGCGCACGATGAGGGTGGTGCCTTTGCCAAGGCTCTCCCACTTGGAGCAGTCCTCACCTTCCTGCGCGCGGATCTTCAGGTTGATGGAGCCCTGATAATCGGTAATGGATACGGTATAAATTTTGCGGAAGTTTCCCTTGACCTCCGAGAAGAACACATCGCCCCAGATCGTGCACTTGCCGCCCTCGCCGCCAAGGTCTTTCAGCGGGGTGAGGTTCTTGGGGGTGAACATCTTGCCGTGGAAAATGGTGACGGGCTTATCGGTCAGGTCCAGACCATCCACCTTGATGGACGGTGCTGTGTTCTTTTTCTCGAACTTGACCACCGGTGGCGCGATCTTGCGCTCCAGCTTTTCTTCCATCTGGTGCTGCTCGGCTTCGCTTACAGCGCTTTGCAACGTTACCTGCGGCGTTACCCCGGTGT
Source organism: Faecalibacterium sp. AF27-11BH (assembly GCF_003603005.1). Taxonomy (NCBI): domain Bacteria; kingdom Bacillati; phylum Bacillota; class Clostridia; order Eubacteriales; family Oscillospiraceae; genus Faecalibacterium; species Faecalibacterium sp. AF27-11BH. The sequence continues at coordinate 254,080 of NZ_QVGS01000003.1, read as the reverse complement.
GGGCCGCAATGCGCTCTGCCAGCAGCTTTTCAAAGTGCATCTCCTGCAAAAACTTGGTGCCATGGCATACGCCGATGGTGATCTTCTGTCCGATGATGTTGATCTTGCACCGGTCCAGAAAGCCGTTGATGGGCACGCCGTCCCGCTTCATCTCTTCCATCAGATCGCGCAGGGCCGCTTCGTCCAGCATGGCATAGCCAAACAGGTTCTGGATGCGCAGCTCAAAGCCCTCATAATCCGGCTGCAGGGATGCCAGCAGCCGGGCACAGAGATTTTTGTCCAGCGGCGCACCGCTGCGCAGGGTAAAGATGACCTGCCGCTCCTGCCGCAGCATCTGCGCATGCTCCACAATGACCTGCCCGAAGCAGGCCGCAAATGCCGGGTCCACCATGAACTGCGGCCACAGGTTGGATACGAGTGGTGTCACAAATGGTACTCCTTTTTATACAGCACAAACTGCCGCACCCGTTTTTTGCAGGTGTGGCAGCTGTGAAAAAAGCCAAATTACAGTTTATAGATCTCATCCATGAACTGATCCAGGATGTTGTCTCCGGTCAGCTTTTTGATGGGCTTGCCGTGGATGAACAGCACCGCCTCGCCCTTGCCGCCGGCAATTCCGATGTCTGCTTCGCGGGCTTCACCGGGGCCGTTGACCACGCAGCCCATCACGGCCACCTTGATGGATTTTTTGCAGCCCTGCAGCCGCTTTTCCACCTCGTTGGCGATCTCGGTGCAGGGATACTGGGTGCGGCCGCAGGTGGGGCAGGTGATGACCTCCGGGCCTGCTACCGGGAAGCCCACGGCGCGCAGGATGTTGTAGCCCGCTTCCACTTCCTTTTCCGGATCTGCGGCCAGCGAGACGCGGATGGTATCGCCAATGCCTTCCAGCAGCATTCCGCCGATGCCCATGCCGCTTTTCAGCAGACCCATCTGGTAGGTACCCGCCTCGGTAACACCCACATGGAGCGGGTAATCCGTGACAGCGCTGAGCTGGCGGTAGGCCTCCATCATGCGGGGCACATTGGAGTTCTTGATGGAAATGACGATGTTGTTGAAATCGAATTTTTCCAGCAGGCGCACATGGTACAGTGCACTCTCCACCATGGCCTCCGGCGTGGGTGCGCCGTATTTTGCAAGGATGTGCTTTTCCAGACTGCCGCCATTCACGCCGATGCGGATGGGAGTGTTCTTGCGCTGACAGGCATCCACCACAGCCTTCACCCGGTCATCGTCGCCGATGTTGCCGGGGTTGATGCGGATCTTGTCCACACCCACATCTGCGCAGGCCAGAGCCGCCTTGTAGTCAAAATGGATGTCTGCCACAATGGGGATGTTCACCGCATTCTTGACGGCTTCGATGCACTTTGCATCCGCCGGGCTGGGGCAGGTCACGCGCAGGATCTGACAGCCAGCAGCTTCGCACCGCTTTGCCTGCGCCACATTGCCCTCAATATCCTCCACCGGCACGTTGAGCATCGTCTGCACCGCAACAGGATTCTTGCCGCCGATGGTCACATTGCCGATTTTCACTTCCCGTTTTAACTGCCGCATAAAGTTCCCCTTTCTGTTTTTGCTCACAATGCACCGGTCACAAGCCGGATGATATCATTATAGGTTGCAAAGAGCATCAGGCCAAACAGCAGTGCAAAGGCCGCAATGGTCAGTGTGCCCTGCAGCTTTTCCGGCACTGCATGGCCGGTAACGCCCTCAATGATCAAAAATACCACCTTGCCGCCATCCAGTGCCGGGAAGGGCAGCAGATTGAACACGCCCAGATTGATGGTGATAAGCGCCAGCAACTCCAGCAGATCCTGCCAGCCGTAGCTTGCCGCCTGACCGATCGCTGTCACGATACCCACCGGGCCGGACAGATTGTTGATGCTCTCACGTCCGCGCACAAGGTCTGCCAGCGAGATAAACGCGATGCGTCCGTAGTACAGGGTGCTGTTCCATGCTTCTTTTAACACATTGAGCGGTGTTTTTTTGATGCCGTACACCGTAAAGCCAAGGGTCATATGGGTCTGGCCGTTCTCGTCCTGCCAGGTGTCGAACTGCACGTCCGGCAGTTCCACCTTCTGGCCGTCCCGCTTCACGGTGAACCGGGCGCGATAGGCTTCGGTGCGCACCAGCTCATAAAGGATGTCGTTGGCCACAAAGCAGCGCCTGCCGTTCACGGCAACGATCTCGTCCCCCGCCTGCAGGCCGGTCTGGCCGCAGAGGGCATCGTTCTCAATGGAATAGATGGTCTTGCTGGTGATGGCTCCTTCCTGTGCTGCCACAAGAATGACCAGCACCACAAAGCCCAGCACGAAATTCATGAAGGCACCTGCCACCATCACAAGCACACGCTGCCATACCGGTGCCTCGTTCAAAGGGATGCCGGTGCGCTGCTCCGGCGGGACAGGGTTTTCGTCCTCTGCTTCCCGTTCGTCGCGGGCCGCCTCGGCCTGCTGGCTCTCGGGGCTTTCCTCGCCCTCCAGCGCCACATAGCCGCCTACCGGCAATGCACGCAGGCTGTACTGGGTGCCCTTGTAAATTTTCTTCCACAAAGCCGGCCCCATGCCGATGGAAAACTCGTTGACCTGAATGCCGCAGAGCTTTGCCACGGTAAAGTGCCCGAATTCATGAATGGCGATCACAGCGCTGAACACGATCAGTGCGGCGATCAGGGTGATAAAAATTGACATTGCGTCTCCTAAAGATCAAAGATGTGCGCGCACGAACTCTCGTGCCATGCGGTCGCACTCGTACACATCGCTGAGGGTATACTCGCCGCCAAGGCTGTCGCTGTCCACGACTGCTTCCACCAGACGGCCAATATCGAGGAAGCCAATTTTGTCCTCAAGGAAGAGCTTGACAGCTTCCTCATTGGCACCGTTGGCGGCACAGGGGCCGAGACCGCCCTTTTTGATGGCCTTTTTGCAGGCGGCAAGGCAGCGGAAGGTCTCGTCGTCTGCCACATCGAAGGTGAGCACCTTGAGTGCGGCAAAGTCCAGCTCCGGCACAACGCCGGGTACGCGCTTTGGGTAGGTGAGCGCATACTGGATGGGAATGCGCATATCCGGCACACCCAGCTGAGCAATGACCGAATTATCGCTGAACTGCACCGCCGAATGCACGATGCTCTGGCGCTGCACCACGATCTGGATCTTCTCCGGCGGCAGGCCGAACAGCCACACTGCCTCGATCAGCTCCAGACCCTTGTTCATCAGGGTGGCAGAGTCAATGGTGATCTTTGCGCCCATGTTCCAGTTGGGGTGCTTGAGGGCATCCGCCTTGGTCTTACCGCGCAGCTCCCCGGTCTTCATCCCGAAGAAGGGGCCGCCGGATGCCGTGAGCAGGATCTTGGTCAGGCTGGGGGCACTCTCCTTATCCTGCAGACACTGGAAGATGGCCGAATGTTCACTGTCCACCGGCAGCAGCTTTACACCATGCTTTGCCACGGCCTGTGTGACCAGATGGCCGCCGGTGACAAGACTCTCCTTGTTGGCAAGGGCCAGATCATGCCCGCTTTCGATCGCGCACAGGCTGGCACCAAGGCCTGCAATGCCCACCACGCTGTTCAGCACCACATCGGTGCCGTCCAGTGCGGCCAGCTGCTTGAGCCCTTCCGGCCCTACCAGCAGCCGGGGCGCATCTGCACGACCGGAAAGCTCCGCATCCAGCCTGCGGGCCGCATCCGGGTCGGTCATGCAGACATAGCGCGGATGAAACTCTTCGATCTGCTGCAGGATCTTATCTACATGGCTGTGGGCAGAAAGACCGAACACCTCATAGCCCTGTGCACGGATCACATCCAGACTCTGGGTGCCGATGGAACCGGTAGAACCCAGCAGAGTGATTTTTTTCGACATCACACGTTCCCCCTTTTAATAGTAGAACACCGCCGTAATGACCATGGTCACAAAGGGCGCAATGAACATCACACTGTCAAAGCGGTCCAGAATGCCGCCGTGCCCCGGGAAGATGGTGCCGTAATCCTTGATGCCGCACTGGCGCTTGACCACGCTGGCAAACAGATCGCCATAAATGCCCAGCACCGCCGCCACGCAGCCCAGCAGCGCAATGATCACGTACATGGAAACGCCAATGTTGGAGCGGGTGAAGGCTTCCATCCGGTTTGCCGCCACCGAATACACCAGTGTGATGATCACACCGAACACCATGGTGCCCAGAACACCGCCAATGGCACCTTCCACGGTCTTTTTGGGGCTGACCACCGGGCAGAGCTTGTGCTTGCCAAAGGCACGGCCTGCAAAGTAGGCACAGGTATCGCCGCCCCAGGCAAAGCAGAGGATGAGCAAGATAAAGAACACCGCATCGTAGCCGTACTGCTCCACCGGCAGCAGCTCCTTGAGCCGGATAAAGGAATAGAAGCAGAAGATCACGATGCCGGAGAACATCAGCAGGCCGCTGGCCTTCTGATAGCTGATGGTACCGTTGCGCACCACCAGATAGATGGCGTAAAAGGTGACCAGCAGAAAGGACATCGGCATCACCAGCCGCCGCATGACCTGATAGTTGCTCGTCATGACCAGCAGTGTATACGGCACCAGAACCGCATACATCAGCCAGTCCTTCTTTTCAAAGCCGAGGGCACTGTAGATCTCGTGAACGGCGATCAGCGTAATGGCCGCGATGACCAGATTAAAGATCAGAGTGTTGAAGGTGAACATCACGCCGATCAGTACGATGATGCCCACGATCGCAGTAATAACACGTGTTTTCATAGATTGGATCTCCTTTTCACCGGTCGGGTGCCGCGCCCCTCTGGATTAAGTTTGGCTCCGGCAAAGCCGCCGGGCCGTCCGGTCCCTGCACCGTGTGCAGGAGGTCTTGGGTTTTACAGTCCGCCAAACCGGCGGGAACGATGATTGAACTCCTCAATGGCAGCGTCCAGATCGCTGCGGGTGAAATCCGGCCACAGAACGTCCATTTCTACCAGCTCCGAGTAAGCTGCCTGCCAGAGCATGAAGTTGGACAGCCGCTTTTCTCCGCTGGGACGCAGGATAAAATCCGGGTCCTTCTGGCCAGCGGTATACATGGCATCGCTGAGCAGCTGTTCCGTGATTTCTTCGGGCTTTATCTCCCCTGCCGCCGCCTTTGTCGCCAGCTGCTGCGCCGCCCGCACGATCTCCGGGCGGCCGCCGTAGTTGATGGCAATGTTCAGGGTCATGCCGGTCTTGACCGAAGAATCTGCTTCCAGCTTGTTCATCAGCTGCTGCAGCTTTTCATCCAGCACCGTGCGGTCGCCCATGAACTTGATGCGGATATTGCGGTTCTTGTAGTCAAAGCCCTTCAGCAGATATTCGCCGAACAGCCGCATGATGGCGTTGACCTCTTCCAGCGGACGCTTCCAGTTCTCGGTGGAAAACGCATAGAAGTACACCGACGAAACGCCCAGCTCATCGCAGTAATCTGCGATATCGCTGAACACCTCTGCGCCTCTTTTGTGCCCGGCAGTGCGGGGCAGGCCGCGGTTCTTTGCCCAGCGGCCGTTGCCGTCCATGATGATGCCGATGGAAAGGCCCTCGGCAAATTCTTTAGGATGCGCCATTGTTTCCTCCCGGCAGCAACGCCGCCTTCAACAAAAGTGCCGCGCACTCTTCTTCAGCGCACGGCACCTCCAGTCTATTGCATCTGCGCAGATCAGACAGACATGATCTCCTTCTGCTTTTCTTCCACCGCAGCATCGATGTTCTTGATATACTTGTCGGTCAGCTTCTGGACATCCTCTTCCATGGTCTTCTGGCTGTCCTCGGTCAGCTCGCCGGCCTTCTTCATGGCCTTGGCCTTATCCATAGCCTCGCGGCGGATGTTGCGCACTGCCACCTTAGCCTCCTCGCCCAGCTTGGAAACTTCCTTTGCCAGCTGCTTGCGGCGCTCCTCGGTGGGAGCCGGGAAGTTCAGGCGGATGGTAGAGCCGTCATCAATGGGAGTGATGCCCACATCGCTGGCCATGATGGCCTTGCTGATGGGGCGCAGCAGAGTACGGTCCCACGGGGTAATGGTCAGGGTGCGTGCTTCGGCCACAGCCACGGATGCCACCTGCTGGATGGGAGTGGGGGCACCATAATAATCCACGCTGACCTTATCCAGCACAGCGGGATTTGCGCGGCCTGCGCGCACAGCGCCCAGTTCGCGGCCCAGATGTTCGACCGAGCTCTTCATCTTGTCTTCGTAAACCTTGGTGTTGCTGCTCATTGCGGTAGTCTCCTGTTCCTTTTTATCTTGGGGCTGCGCTGCAATGCGTCTGCCCTATAATGTATGTCGGCTGCAGGCGTTTCAGCCCTCGTAAACCAGTGTGCCCACATTCTCGCCCTGCACGGCACGGGCAATGTTGTCCGGGTCGGCCAGATCGAACACGAGGATGGGCAGCTTGTTGTCGCGGCACAGAGTGGCAGCAGTGCCATCCATAACAGCCAGCTGGTCTTCCAGCACCTTGGTAAAGGTGAGGGTATCATACTTCTTTGCGTCGGCGTACTTGTGGGGATCCTTATCGTAAACGCCATCCACCATAGTAGCCTTGAACATCACATCGGCGCTCACTTCCACAGCGCGCAGAGCGGTTGCCGTATCCGTGGAGAAGAACGGGTTGCCGGTGCCGCCGCCGAACACGGCGATCTTGCCCTCATCCATGGCGCGCAGGGCATCCTTGCGGGTAAAGGGCTGTGCCACCTGCGGCATGGTGATGGAGGTGAACACCTCAGTGGGTACACCCAGCTGTTCCAGCTTGTCGGAGACAGCCAGTGCGTTCATCACGGTTGCCAGCATACCGATCTTATCGGCCAGTGTGCGCTCCATCTTGCCGCTGGAACGGCCACGCCAGAAGTTGCCGCCGCCAACCACGATACCGATCTGTACGCCGAGGTCGTGTGCTTTCTTCACGCCGCCGCAGATCGCGTCCATGGTGGGTTCATCAAAACCCATGCCCTTTTCGCCGCCCAGTGCTTCGCCGCTGATTTTCAGAAGGATACGCTGATATTTCAATGCCATAATCCAAACACCACCTGTTTTTATCTTCCGTCAGGGCATAGGCATACCCTGGCATTTTTTACTATAGCTTATTTTACAATAAAACATCCATAAAGTAAACAGGAAATCTGCGCGGAAATCCGGAAGCTTTTATGAACGGCTGCGCAGACCGCGCAGCAGCTGCTTCATTCCGGGCGGAATGCGGCGGCTTTCCACCGCTTTCTGGATGGCTTTGTTGTGGGTCCACAGATCCAGCCGCTTTTCTGTGAGCCACGGCAGCGCGGCATCCGGCTGCTTTGCCAGTGCTGTGGCAAAATACCATGCCCGCATCATATTGATATAGTATTCCGTGCTGTGCACATCGGCCGCCCATTCCAGATATTCCGGCCGGAATGCATCATCCAGATAATAGCGCATCAGCATCTCCATGCCATAGCGCACGGTGTACACCTCGCCCGAATCCAGCCAGCGGCGAATGGGCACCAGCAGTTCCTTCTTGTGCTTTGCAAACACTTTGGGGCAAAAGCAGTCACAGGTGGCCCAGTTGTTGATGTAGGGCAGGAACGCTTCCGTTTCAGCCAGCGCCCTGTCGTAGTCCCGGATAAGTTCGATCAGAAACGCGTGGAGGTTGTTCTCTTCGTAGTATCCATGCGGCAGGGCCTGTAAAAACACCTCTGCCTGCGCTGTGCCCGCGAGCTGTTTTGCCAGCCTGCGCAGAGCCGGAACGCGCACGCCGATCACCGTTTCCGGTGGCACGGTGGGCATCAACGCACTGTGAAAGGTGCGGTATGCTTCATCCCGCAGGGTAAACAGCTGCGCACGAATGATCTCTGCTTCCGGCTCCATCCTCTCTCCCTCCGTTCTTTTCTATTGTAGCAGAGCCGTATGGAAAAGCAAGGCCGTTCCGGCATTCTTTTCCGGTGCTTTAAGGAACATACAAAAATTGGGCTGGACATTTGTGCCGGAACATGCTATAATATCGTTCGTAAATGCGGGCATCGTACATCGGCTAGTATATCAGCCTTCCAAGCTGAGGAGGTGGGTTCGATTCCCATTGCCCGCTCCATGCAAAAAAGCGCCGTGGCCTTTTGGGTCACGGCGCTTTTATTTTGCTTTATCGGTCCCACTTATCGCACAGGGCATTGATCTGGTCGGCAAACTTGGCAAGGTCTTTGTTTGCGCCGCCCTCGTTGTGCTCGATGACCCGCAGCAGGCGCTTGCCGGCGCTGACCAGCCGCTGGAACACACTGGCCGCACGGCTCTGGCCTTCATTAGCCTTGTGCTCAATGCGGACGCGCATGCCCTCCTGCAGGCATACGGCTCCCTCGGCTCCGATGGCCCACTGTGCGCCGTTGTAGGGTGCGCAGGCAGTGAAGCCCTGTTCCGTCAAGGTCTGCACAAAGTGGTCCTCGGTCTCATCTTCGCCGTGCATCACGAACACACGCTTTGGTTTCTGCTCAAAGGAGTTCACCCACCGCAGCAGACCTTCTCTGTCCGCATGGCCGGACATGCCGGTGAGCTGGCACAGTTCTGCCTGCACCTCAATAGGTTCACCGAACAGTTTTACCGTCGTGGCACCTTCCAGCAGGGTGCGGCCCAGCGTGCCCACCGCCTGATAGCCCACGAACAGAATGGTGCACTCCGGCCGCCACAGATTGTGCTTGAGGTGGTGGCGGATGCGGCCTGCCTCGCACATACCACTGGCCGAGAGGATGACCTTTGGCACGCGGTCTGCATTGATCATGCGGGATTCATCACTGGTCACCGTGACGCGCAGCCCCGGGAAGGTGATCGGATCAATGCCTTTTTCCAGCAGAGCGCGGGTGTCCGCATCAAAGCAGTCCGGGTCGGTATCTTTAAAGATGCGGGTCGCCTCGATGGCAAGCGGGCTGTCAATGTACACCGGGAAGTTGCCGTGCCCCTTCACAAGGCCCTTTTCCTTGATCTCACGGATAAAGTAGAGCATCTCCTGCGTGCGGCCCACCGCAAAGCTGGGAATGACCACATTGCCGCCCCGGTCAAAGGTGCGCTGCAGGATCTTCGTCAGCTCGCTCACATAGTCCGGCTTCGGGCCGTGGCTGCGGTCGCCGTAGGTAGATTCCATAAAGGCGTAGTCCGCCTCTTTGATGTAAGCAGGATCCTTGATGATGGGCTGATCCAGATTGCCGATATCACCGGAGAATACCAGCTTGGTCGTGGTCTCACCCTCGGTGATCCAAAGCTCTATGCTGGCCGAGCCAAGCAGATGGCCCACATCCACAAAGCGGGCTTCAATGCCCGGTGCAAGCTGGAAGCGCTGCTCATAGGCCTTGCCCACAAACAGCTTCATGGCTGCTTCAGCATCCTGCACAGTATACATCGGTTCCACCGGTTCTGCGCCGGAGCGCTGGCCCTTGCGGTTTTTCCACTCCGCTTCAAATTCCTGAATATGGGCCGAGTCCCGCAGCATGATGCCGCACAGCTCCACCGTGGGGTTCGTGGCATAGATCTTGCCGCGGAAGCCGTTGCGCACCAGCAGCGGCAGCATACCGGTATGGTCGATGTGTGCATGGGTGGCCAGCACCCAGTCGATCTCGCCGGATGCTACCGGGATGGGCTGGTTCTCGTATACGTCCTTGCCCTGCTCCATGCCGCAGTCGATCAAAAAGCGCTGCCCAGCCGCTTCGATCAAAGTGCAGCTGCCGGTGACCTCATGGTTCGCGCCCAGAAATGTGATCTTCATAAAAACACCTCCGGCTTTATTTCTTCTGTATCCTTAGTATAGCATATTCTAAAGGTACACGCCGCACAAATCGCATGGCTTTTCTCAGGCATTTTGCCGAAAGGTTGAAAAATTTTTTATACAATCTTGACAAACCACCCCTTCCTGTTATAAACTTAAACTTGTATGACGTTCGTTCGTATTTTATGAGTTTTAATAATAGAGAGGTTGAATTTTATGGTTCGTAACGATTTGCGCAACGTTGCCATTATCGCTCACGTTGACCACGGCAAGACCACCCTGGTGGACGCAATGCTGCGTCAGAGCGGCGCATTCCGCGATAATCAGGTCGTGGCTGAGCGCGTCATGGACAGCGGCGATATCGAGCGTGAGCGTGGCATTACCATTCTGGCCAAGAACTGCTCCTGCACCTACAAGGGTGTCAAGATCAATATTGTCGATACTCCGGGCCATGCCGACTTTGGCGGCGAGGTGGAGCGCGTGCTGAAGATGGTCAACGGCGTTCTGCTGCTGGTGGATGCCGCCGAGGGCTGCATGCCCCAGACCCGTTTTGTGTTGCAGAAGGCTCTGCAGCAGAACCTGAGTCTGGTGGTGGCCATCAACAAGATCGACCGCCCCGATGCCCGCATTAAGGAAGTCATCGACGAAGTTCTGTACCTGCTGATGGATCTGGGCGCTACCGATGAGCAGCTGGACTGCCCCATGCTGTTCTGCTGCGGCCGTGATGGCACCGCAAGCCTGGACCCCGATGTGCCCGGCACCGACCTGATCCCCCTGTTCGATACTCTGCTGAGCACCATCAAGCCGCCTGAGGGCGACCCCGAGGCTCCCTTCCAGATGCTGGTGTCCTCTGTGGACTACAACGACTTCGTGGGCCGCATCGGCATTGGCCGCATCCAGAACGGCGTTGCCAAGGTGGGCGAGGAAGTTGTCGTCTGTGACTGGCACAATCAGGATCTGAAGATGCGCGGTCGTCTGACCAAGCTGTACGACTTCCAGGCCAATGGCCGTCAGCCGTGCGATAACATCACCGCCGGCGATATCGTGGCATTCTCCGGCCTGCCCGACGTGACCATCGGCAATACCCTGTGCAGTCCCTCCAATGTAGAGCCGCTGCCCTTCGTGAAGATCAACGATCCTACCGTGGAAATGACCTTCTCCGTCAACGACAGCCCGCTGGCCGGCCGCGAGGGCAAGTACGTCACCAGCCGCCAGATCCGTGACCGTTTGCAGAAGGAACTGCTGAAGGATGTCGCTTTGAAGGTGGAGGATTCCGCCACCACCGATTCCTTCCGCGTTATGGGCCGTGGTGAGATGCACCTGTCCATCCTGATCGAGACCATGCGCCGTGAAGGTTATGAGCTGCAGGTCTCTCCCCCGCACGTTCTGACCAAGGTCATCGACGGCAAGACCTATGAGCCTATGGAGCATGTCGTCATCGATGTGCCCACCCAGTATCAGGGCGCTGTCATGACCGGTCTGGGCCAGCGCAAGGCTATCCTGCAGCAGATGGAATCTCTGGGCACCGACCGCGTGCGTCTGGAGTTCCGTATGCCCAGCCGCGGCCTGTTCGGCTACCGCAACCAGTTCCTGACCGATACCCATGGCGAAGGCATCATCAACCAGATCTTCGACGGTTACGATGTCTGGGCTGGCATGATTGCCAACCGCTCCACCGGTTCTCTGGTCAGCTTTGAGACCGGCGAGGCTGTCACCTACGGTCTGTTCAATGCTCAGCAGCGCGGCACCCTTCTGGTGGGCGCTGGTGAAAAGGTCTACGAGGGCATGGTCATTGGCTACACCGCTTCCGGCGAGGATGTGGATGTCAACGTCTGCAAGACCAAGCACCTGACCAACACCCGTGCATCCGGCTCCGATGATGCTCTGCGCCTGATCCCCATTAGCAAGCTCAGCCTGGAAGGCTGCCTGGAATTCTTGGCACAGGACGAGCTGCTGGAGGTCACTCCTGAAAATCTGCGCATCCGCAAGCAGATCCTGAACCACGAGCAGCGCATGAAGGCCAAGAGCAAGCTGAAATAAGCCTTTCCTTCTTTTATAATATGTACTTTACCGTCCTGCAGCGTTTCAAAACACTGCAGGACGATTTTATTTTGCCAAAAATGATTCATTTTTTAAAAAAAGGCTTGCAAAAGGCATTCTTATGCGGTATAATATCTCTCGCAGTCACAAATGTGATCTGCCTCTTTAGCTCAGTCGGTTAGAGCACCTGACTGTTAATCAGGGTGTCGCCTGTTCGAGTCAGGCAAGAGGCGCCAGAAGAAAAGGCAATGTTCCACAGAACATTGCCTTTTTTGTTTGTCCCATACTACACCCTTTTTCTGTACAGCCATGCAGTCGTGTTTCTCCTCTGTTTTTGGGCTTCTCTGTCCCAAAAACACAGCATTCATGCGAAAAAAGCATCAAGCATAATGATTTCTTAAAATTTGACTACTTGAAGAAGATGTCACATTGTGGTATACTGCTTATAAGCTTTGGGAATTTGTATCTGTTTTTCCAAAGTCCGGCACACAGATCAAAGGGTAGGTGCTCCCTTCTTTTGATAGCAGCCGACCGGTGTTTTGTCATGGTTCTCCGCAGGACAGGACAAAGCACCGGTCTCTGTGCTGTTGTTTCAGGCTCCGGCTCTTTTCACGTTGTCAGATCTGCGGCAGGCCGCTTCTTCAAAACGCCTGCCGCTGTTTGAATAAATTTGTATATGATCAAAGGAAGCATCTATGCGTTATACCTATGTCCGGCAGCACGACACCACTGACTGTGCGGCTGCCTGCCTCGCAATGGTGTGCCTCCATTACAAAAAGGAAGTTACCATCACCCGCTTACGCGATATGATGGGTACCGACCTGAAAGGCACGAACCTTGTTGGTTTGCAGAAAGCCGCTAATGAGTTGGGTTTCACCACTGCAGCGGTTCGCGTAGACCGTGAAAATTTCCTCAGCGATTTCTCGCTGCCCTGCATTGCGCAGGTCATCACCGATCAGGGTCTGGCCCACTTTGTGGTCGTCTTCAAAAAGACCACCATCAAAGACGACGGTGAGCGTCGTCGGCACATGCTGAAAGAAGCCGAAGCCGCCAAGGAAGATGAGAAGAACGGCAAAAAACACAAGTGCAAGGATTATGTCGTGATTGGCGACCCCGGCAGTGAGCTGAAAAAGATCTCTCTGGATGAGTTCTACAAGAACTTTACCGGTGTTCTGCTGCTGATGAACCCCACCTCGGAGTTCAAGGGTGGTAAGATCGAAAAGGGCGGCATGTTCAAGCGTTACGTCGACCTGTTGCTGCCCCAGAAAAAGCTCTTTGCCTATGCGATCCTGAGTTCTCTGATCGTTACGATCCTGGGCATTGCCTCCTCCATGTTCAACAAGATCCTGATGGACGAGGTCTTGCCATATGGCCTAGACAATCTGCTGGTCACGCTGATCCTTGTGTTCAGCATGGTCAGCATCACCAATACGCTGGTGGGCTTTGTCCGGCAGTGGGTTCTGATTCACCTATCCATCAAGATCGATATTCCGCTGATGCTGGGTTACTTCGGGCATATCTTCCGTCTGCCCATGAAGTTCTTTGCCACCCGCAAGACTGGTGATATCACCACCCGTTATTCGGATGCAAACACCATCAAATCCATCTTTACCAGCATTGCGCTGAGCCTGATCATGGATATCTCGATGGCCATTATCACCGGTATCATCCTGTTCCGCATGAATGCGATGCTCTTCTCGATCTCGCTGTTCATGGCTCTGGTCAGCATTCTGCTGGTGCTGATCTACAAGCAGCCTTACAAAAAGATCAACGAAGAGACCATGGTGCAGTCCGCTGCACTGAACAGCCAGATGATCGAAAGCCTGCGCGGCATTGAGACGGTCAAGTGCAACGCCAACGAGGATACCGAAATGGAGAACCTCGAGCGTGAGTACATCAAGAGCCTGAAGATCAGCCTGCGCTCCAGCAAGATCAGCACCACGCAGGGCCTGATTTCCTCCTTCATTTCCACCGGTTTCAGCATGCTGACCACCTATGTGGGTATCAGTCAGGTTCTGAAGGGGGAGATGACACTGGGCGGATTCATGGCCTTCAGCACGCTGTCCTCTTACTTTACTTCCCCGCTGAGCAACCTGATCGGTCTGCAGATGCAGATTCAGGAGGCCAGCATTTCCATGAAGCGTCTGGGCGAGATCATGGATTATCCCTCCGAGACGGTCGGCGACGAAGACCGCACCGATCTGGACAAGGTGGAGGGCGATATCGAGTTCAAGGATGTCACTTTCCGTTATGGCAACCGTGCCCCTGCACTGGATCACATCAGCTTTACCATTCCGGCCGGTAAAAAGGTCGCGCTGGTGGGCAGCAGCGGCAGCGGCAAATCCACGATCACCAAGCTTCTGCTCAAGTATTATGAGCCGGAAGATGGCGAGATCGACTTGAACGGTGTGAATCTGGCTGAATACACCAATGATTCTGTCCGCCGCGCAATTTCTTATGTGCCGCAGAACGTTGAGCTGTTCAGCAAGACCATTTATGATAACATCCGCGTTTCCCGTATGGACGCTACGATGGACGAAGTTAAGGAAGCAGCCAAGAAGGCAGATGCTCACGACTTTATCCGTCATCTGCCCTTGCAGTATAACACCTATCTGGAGGAAGCAGGCAACGGCCTGTCCGGCGGTGAAAAGCAGCGCATTGCGCTGGCACGCGCTTTCCTGAAAGATTCCAACCTCTACATTCTGGATGAATCCACCAGTAATCTGGACTTTGCTACGGAAAATCTGATCTTCAACATGATCTACGATCAGCTTGCAGATCGTTCCATGCTGATCGTAGCTCACCGCCTGTCCACCGTTCGTGACTGTGATCTGATCCTTGTGATGGATCACGGCAAGATCGTGGAACGCGGCACGCACGATGAGCTGCTTGCCAAGGAAGGCAAGTACTACGAGCTGTGGAACATGCAGCAGGGTATCTACCGCAGCAAAAAGGCAGAGCCCAAGCAGTCTGTCATGCAGGCCGTGGTGGAAGAGGATGACGACGGTGAGTCGATCACCTATTGATGTGTTGCAGCCGGGTGCGTACCCGGTTACATATGAAAGGGAGTCATTCATGATGGATAGCTTGATTTGACATAGTTTTACTGTGTCAGATAAAAAAGAGCTAGAAAGACTTTCTGTTTAGTAGAAGTAGATGGTGTTATCCCGAACAGGCCCCGCCTGCTCAGGTAACTATGCCTCACTATGGTGTGCCCGGAGGCAAAATGCCTCCGGGCACATTTTATTTGCAAGATCCCTATTACTTTTATAAGTAGTAGGCGATCGGGAGCGGAGAGGAAGCTGCTCTCTGCAGCGGTTTTCTCCCCTTTCTCGATTGCCTATTACTGCCTCTTCTGAGGTAAATCTGAAAAGGAACCGAGGTATTCAACATGAAAGAGATCAAAGTAGCCGAGAACAAGACCCTGAAGCTCACCAATGTGCTCTCCCGTGAGATCCATCCGGAAGAGATGGCCAGTCTGCCCGTGGTGCTGACCCAGATGCACAACTTTATCAAGAGCAACAACGCACAGCCCATTGGCCCCATTGTGCAGGCCATGGTGGTTGGTGAGGATCGTCAGATGCACCTGTACATGATGCAGCAGGCTACCCAGTTCATCGGCCAGATGGAGCAGGACTACCATATGGATGCTATTCTGCGCGTGAAGAACTGCCTGTATGCCCACTACACCGGCCCCATGCCCGAAAGCCAGCTGGCTTCCTACAAGCTGCAGGTCCACGCTTTTGAGAATGAGCAGAAACTGACCGGCACCTCCTATACCATCTATGTCAATCAGGATGAGGATGATGCCGTGGTCGATGTCTTTATGGAGACCAAGTAATTATGACGATTAAAGTTCAGAACCTTTCGGATCTGCAGGACCGCCGCATCATGATGGAAAAAAAGCTGCCACCTTATGGCTACGCTTTTGTCATTCTGGTGGGCATCTTCATGCTGTTTCTGGTGGTGTGGAGCACCCATACCAACCGCATTTATGTCAGCCAGAACGCAGGCACCGTGCAGGCCAGCAATAAAACCTATATCATGTCCAGTTATTCCGGCTCCATTACCGAGATGTATATTTCGGAGGGCAGCTATGTGAACGAGGGCGACCTCGTGGCCCACATCAAGAGCACGGATATCGACATGCAGCAGGATAACCTGGAAAGCCAGCTCAAGATCTACCAGACCCAGCTGGACCAGTACAACAAGCTGCTGCAATGCGTGCAGGATGATACCAACTACTTCAGCGAGACAAACCCCGAAGATCAGCCCTACTACTATCAGTACGAGACCTACAAGAGCCAGGTCTCCCAGAAGACCTTTGATGCCACGGCCTATCAGGCTGCCGGTTACTCCGATGCTCAGATCAAGACCATGATGGAGCAGAGCCAGAGCGAAGTAGAAGCTCTGTACTACTCCACCATGCAGTCCATCTCCCAGAGCATTACCAGCGCACAGAGCAACGTGGACAACGTTCAGGCTCAGCTCGATGCCTTGAACACCGGTGCCAACGATTACTACATCTACGCTCCCACCTCCGGTGTGATCCACATGGATACTCCTTACAAAGAGGGCATGGTGCTGAGCGCAGGCTCCCCGCTGGCCACTGTTGCCAGCGAGAACGACGATCTGGAGATCGTTGCCATGGTCACCGTGAATGACCGCCCGCTGCTTCATGTGGGTGACCCGTGCAAGATCGCCATTACCGGCCTTTCGGAGTATTCCTATGGCACCCTGACCGGCACTGTAACGGCCATTGACAGTGACGTGACGGCCAGCTCCAACGCTTCCTACTATAAGATGACCATTAAGCCCGACGCCACTTATGTGGTGAGCCGCAGCGGCGACAAGGTGGATCTTTCCAACGGCATGAGCGTTACTGCCCGCGTGGAGTACGATCAGGTCACCTATTTCGAGTACGCAATGGAAGCCCTGGGCGTTCTGTTCCGCTAAACCGGAGCTGTGCTGACTGCCAGCCGCCGTTATATCACCCAAAGAGGTACACTTACTATGAAATCAACCGCAAAAAAACTGGCCGTCTGTGCGGCAGCGCTCTGCCTGCTGGCCTGCGGCACAGCTGTGTCTGCGGCCGCAGCAAGCCCTGTCTCCGGCCTTGCCCTGAGCGGCGTTGCCATGCCGTGGGATCAGGACGTGCCTGCCGAAAGCATTGAGGCCGGCAGCTATACCGCCAACATGCTGCTGGGTTCCTCTCAGCAGCTGTCTCCTGTGGTGCGTCCGCGCAACTCTACCGACTCGGTTGTCTTTATCTCGGACGATACTTCCATTCTGACCGTGAGCAACTCCGGTGTCGTGCAGGCTGTGGGCGTAGGCACCACCCGCATCACCGCTGCCGCAGGCAACCAGATCTGTGCCTACACCATCGTTGTCTCCATGGATTCTTCCATGATCGTTACCGAGATGGACCTTTCCCTTTCCTCCAACACCATCTATGTTGGCAACTCGGTCTCGGCACAACTGCAGGTGCGGCCTACTTCGGCTTCCAACTATGCCACCGTCGCCCTGACCTCTTCCAATGAGAAGGTCGCCACGGTGAACAATTTCGGCCGTGTTACCGGCATTGCCCCCGGCACCGCCACCATTACCGCTACCTGCGGTTCGGTGACTGCTACCACCAATGTCACGGTCATGAGTATTCCCAACTCCAGCACCGGCACCGCCAGCACTGGTTCTTCCAACAGCGGTCAGGTCGTCACGGTGAATCCTTCCTACGTTGTGCTCAAGCCCGGTGCCACCCGCACCCTGACCGCCAGTGTCAAGCCTTCTTCCGCTTCCCAGAAGTTCACCTATAAGTCCGCCAACAGCAACATTGCCACGGTCAGCCCCAGCGGCGTGATCACGGCTGTGGGCACCGGCGCTACTTCCATTACCGTTTCCAACGGCACTGCATCCGCCATGGTCACGGTCATCGTCAACCGTTCGGCTGCATCTTCTTCCGATAATTCTTCGGACAGCAGCTCCACCGAACCGGATAACGATGCTCCCATCGAGATCGATCCCGTTGTGCAGGCCATTCAGGACAGTGAGGACAACGAGATCGTTTTCACACAGGCCGAGGTGCCTACCGTGACCGGTGATATCCTCAATGCGCTGCGCACCACCGGCAAGACCCTGTGCGTGGTGGGCGATGGCTACACCATGCAGATTGCAGGCAGCGGTGTCAAGAGCACCACCAGTGAGCTGGACACCATGCTCATCCTGACTGAGTCCGATCAGGGCATCGAGTTTGAGCTGGACAAGGGCAAGGCTCTTCCCTGCTCGGTGCGCATCGATCTGGATGTGAGCACCTATACCCGCCTGTATCTGTACAACACCGTCTCCAACAAGTGGCAGTACCTGAACAGCTACACCGACGGCATCATCACTGCCGATACTGCAGGCCGTTATCTGCTGACCAACCAGAACCTGAAATTTGCCAATATCAACTGGACCTTCTTCATTGCCGGTGGTGTTGTAGTGGTTCTGATCGGCATTGCATATGTTGTGCTGAAAAAGCGCTACTGGTTCTGGTAATTTTCAAAACCACTCTTTCATGAAACAGTAAGACCCTCTCTGAGTGTGATATGCTCCCCCTAGAGTAGACAGAGTAAAACAAAAACTCTGCGTACTCTGGGGGTATTTTTATATCAAGAAAGAACAATCACTTTTGCACAAAAAATTCGCCGTTTCCTTGTGGAAACGGCGAACAAAAACTTATATTATTTCTCTGTCTACTTGACGGAGCGCACTTCAATGGAACGCCTGGGCTTTGTTTGCATTATGATGTCTGCCTTCGTTACTTTTCAATGGGCTGCGAGGGCTTCCAGCCCTTGTAGTTCTCGTAGCGGCTCTCGCGGATCTTGGTGTGGGACCAGATCTCGTCCGCAGTTGGCTGCCAGTTGGCTGCATAGTTCTTGCACTTCTCGCACAGGTGCTCCACGCTCTCCGGCGACTGCAGGTCGGTGCTGTGGGCACCGGTCTCGTGCACCATCTTCTGCAGCAGTTCGGGGTTTTCCAGCATCGGGCAGGGACGCAGATGGTTCTTGTTGAAGGGCTGGCCGTTGTGATAAGCCATGAACAGCGGGCTGTGCAGAATTTCCAGAATGCTCTGGTCGTGGATATTGGCATTGGAGTAGTGGATGAACACGCACGGCTCTGCGTCACCGGCAGAGTTGATGTGGAAGTAGTTACGTCCGCCGGCAATGCAGCCGCCCACGAACTCGCCATCGTTCTGGAAATCCATCGGGTAGAACGGGATATCGCACTCTTCCGAGCGCAGATAGCGGATGCGGTCGATCATATATTTGCGCTGCTCCGGGGTAGGCATCAGTTCCGGTGCTGCCTCGTTGCCCACGGGCATGTAGTGGAAGTAGAAGCCGAAGTGTGCACCCTTCTCACACAGGAAACGCATGAACTCATCGTTGGTAACAGCTTCGATATTATCGCGGGTGTAGCAGATGGACGTGCCGAACACGATGCCGTGCTCCTTGAGCAGATCCATAGCATGCATAACAGCGGCATAGTGCCCCTCACCGCGGCGGGCATCGTTGGTCTCCGGGGTGCCCTCGATGGACAGCATGAAGGCAATGTTGCCCAGATGCACCACCTCTTTGCAGAACGGCTCATCGATGAGGGTGGAGTTGGTGTAGATGGCAAACTGCACATCATTGTGCTTCTCGGCCAGCTTCAGGATATCAGCCTTACGCACCAGCGGCTCGCCGCCGGTCAGCATGTACAGGTACACGCCCAGCTCCTTGCCCTCGGTAACGATCTTGTCCATATCCTCAAAGCTGAGGTTATTCTTGTGACCGTATTCACCTGCCCAGCAGCCCACGCAGTGCATATTGCAGGCGGAAGTGGGGTCGAACAGGATCAGCCAGGGGATGTTGCACTGATACTTCACGCGGTTCTCGCGGATGGTCTTGGTGCCGCGGAAGAAAGCCTCGTAGCCCAGATTCAGCGCCATGGTGCGGGCCACGTTGGGGTCGGTCTGATCCAGCACACAGTTGATGAGCTTGGACCACTTGCTGTCGGGGTCGGTCAGGGTCTGTCTGGCGTGTTCGTAGGCTTCAGCGCTGAACGAACTGCCATAGAACTGCTTTGCGACATCCACCAGCTGTCCCACGGTTTTCTGACGGTCTTTATCGGCATGAGAAAGCACCACGTCCACCATTTTGCCAACGGCAGCACGCTGCATTTTATGAGTCAGGCTCTCAACAGAAGTATTCATTATCCTTTTCCTCCAAACGGTATTTTTCGGAAATCTCTTTTTCTATTTCTATGCCATTACTCTACCATTCTATCCCACAAGTTGCCATAAACAGAAAAAGCGCCGTGATAGAAAACCCATCACGGCGCGGATTATGATAAAATTTTGTCGTTCTTCCGGTTCAACCGTCCTGTTCCAGATGGATCTTATTGCTGGCAAGGCGGCATAACGCGCGGCGCAGATCGCCCTGCAGCATCCGTCCCATACGTTCTACCATCACAGCGGGCTCGGTCTTCATATCCCGGCGGATCCATTCCAGCACCACGCCCACCAGCGCATATTTGTAAAAATCCACCACAAACTGCTTGTCATCGTCCTGCACGGTGATGTCACGGCATTCGCGATCCGCAAATTCCTTCAGCATGGGGTCCAGAAGCTTGTACAGATACTGCTCCACCTGTTCACGACCCACAGAGCGGTATACGTTCAGCACCAGTGCTTTGTTATCCCGGATCTGGTGCAGGATGTCCAGAAATGCTTCGGTCCATGTATCAAAGCTCTGGCAGCCTTCCATCGCCTTGATTGCATCTTCCGTCAGGATCCAGTCCACCAGATCGTAAATATCCTTAAAGTGGTAGTAGAAGGTCATGCGGTTCACGCCGCAGTCCTCAGTGATATCGTTGATTGTGATCTTATTGAGGGGCTTTTCCAGCAGCAGCTTTTTCAGCGATGCTTCCAGTGCCCGCTTCGTTGTTTGTGACACAAAAACCTTCCTTTCCCGACCGTAGAAATTTTTCCCGCTGCGTACGGTGATTGGCAGCTTCGTACATTATAATACCGCAAAAGCCGTCCCGATTGCAAGCATTGATTCTGTCCATTTTGTAAACAAAGAACGACTTCCTGCGTTTTCACTCCGGCAGTTTCTCGTTTCAAAAGCCGTTTCTCAGCCCTCCCAAACCCCTTCCGGCGGTGCGCAATGCCTGCAAAAGCGGCTTCTTCCGGCAAAAAAGCGGAAAAGGCCCTTGATTTTATATTCCTCTACGCTTAGAATGGGAGCAGACGGCTGTGATTGAAGTGCCGTTTTGAGGGAGGGTACAAACTATGATGGATACCATTGGTTTTCTGGGCTGCGGCAACATGGGTGGAGCCATCGCCCGTGCCGTTTGCAAAGCTGTTGACCCTAAGAAAGTTTTTCTGGCAAACCGCACTGCGGCCAAGGCACAGGCACTGGCCAAAGAACTGGGCTGCAAAACAGCCACCAATGCCGAGGTGGCCGGTGACTGCGACCTGATTTTTCTGGCGGTAAAGCCCCAGATGATGGAAGCTCTGCTCCAGCCGCTCAAGTTCACCTTTGACGAGCGCCCCAGCCGTTTTGTGCTGTGCAGCATGGCAGCGGGCCTTTCGATTGCCCGTATTCAGGAGATGGCCGGTGAGGACTTTCCTGTGATCCGCATCATGCCCAACACCCCGGCTTCGGTGGGCGAGGGTATGATCCAGTACTGTTCCAGCAATGTCACCGCTGAGGAAGAAGAAGCCTTCCTCAGGATCATGGCTCCTGCGGGCCGTCTGGATGCCGTGCCGGAAAGTCTGATCGATGCCGCCAGCTGCGTTTCCGGCTGCGGCCCGGCATGGGTGTACCAGTTTATTGAGGCTCTGGCCGACGGCGGCGTGGCCTGCGGCCTGCCCCGCGCCAAAGCGCAGGAATATGCCGCGCAGATGGTTCTGGGCAGCGCAAAGCTGGTGCTGGAAAGCGGAAAGCATCCCGGCGAACTCAAGGATGCTGTGTGCAGCCCCGGCGGCAGCACCATTCAGGGCGTGCGCGTGCTGGAAGAGCACGGCCTGCGCGGTGCGATGATGGATGCCGTAATCGCCTCGTACAATAAGACAAAGGAAATGGGAAAGGGTTAAGGATATCATGCGCATCGTTGTAAAAGTAGGCACTTCTACTCTGGCATACGCCACCGGACGGCTGAACATCCGCCACACGGAACAGCTGGTCAAGGTGCTCAGCGACCTGAAAAACGAGGGCCATGAGGTCATTCTGGTGTCCTCCGGTGCCATTGGCATGGGCGTGGGCAAGCTCTCACTGCCAACCCGCCCAAAGGACACCACCACCAAGCAGGCCTGCGCCGCTGTGGGCCAGTGTGAGCTGATGTACACCTACGACCGACTGTTCAACGCCTACAATCACACCGTGGCGCAGATCCTGCTCACCGGCGTGGACGTGGAGCACACCGAACGCCGCGTGAACTTTCAGAACACCCTGTCCCGCCTGCTGGAGCTGGGTGCCCTGCCCATCATCAACGAAAACGACACCGTTGCCACCGATGAGATCACCTCCATTGGCGACAACGACACGCTGGCGGCCATCGTGGCCTGCTGCGCCAAGGCTGACATGCTGGTGCTGCTGAGTGACATCGACGGCCTGTACACCGCCAATCCCCACACCCACACGGATGCAAAACTCATCCCGCTGGTGGAGGAGATCACCCCCGAGGTGATGGCTCTAGCCGATGGTGCCAGTTCGGCCCTTGGCACCGGCGGCATGGCCACCAAGCTGCGCGCTGCCCGCATGGTAACGGGCAGCGGTGCCGATATGGTCATTGCCAACGGCGCACACCCGGAGCTTTTGTACGACATTGCCGCAGGCAAATCCGCAGGCACCCGCTTTGCGGCCCGCAAGGAGGACTGAACACATGACCACACAGGAAATTCTGGAAGCCGCCCGCAGCGCCAAAAGTGCCCTTGCGCTGGCCGATAACACCGCCCGCAACGCGGCCCTGCTGGGCATGGCAGATGCGCTGTGCAGCGCAGACGATCAGGCGGCCATCCTTGCCGCCAACGCTGAGGACATGGCTGCGGCCAAGGGGCACATCAGCGATGTGATGCTGGACCGTCTGGCCCTGACCGCACCGCGCATTGAAGCCATGGCGCAGGGCATCCGCGAGGTTGCCGCTCTGCCCGACCCGGTGGGCCGGGTGCTGAACCGGGTGGAGCGCCCCAACGGGCTTGTCATTGAAAAGACGGCTGTGCCCATGGGTGTGATCGCCATTATCTACGAGAGCCGCCCCAATGTGACCAGCGATGCCACTGCCCTTGCCATCAAGAGCGGCAATGCCTGTATCCTGCGCTGCGGCAAGGAGGCCTGGCGCAGTGCCAACGCTATCGTCACCGTTCTGCGGCAGGGCCTGAAAAAGGCCGGTCTGCCCGAGACAGCGGTCTGCCTGATCGAGGACACCACCCACGCTTCTGCCAATGCTCTGATGACCGCTGTAGGCTATGTGGATCTGCTGATCCCGCGCGGCGGTGCCGGGCTGATCCGTGCCTGCGTTCAGAACGCCAAGGTCCCCTGCATCCAGACCGGCACCGGCATCTGCCATGTGTACGTAGACGATACCGCCGATCTGGACAAAGCTCTGGACATCATCGAGAACGCCAAGGCCAGCCGCCCCAGCGTGTGCAACGCCGAGGAGGTGTGCCTTGTGCACTCTGCCATTGCCGGGGAGTTTCTTCCCCGTCTGGCCCAGCGGCTTGGCCCGGACCGCATTGCAAAGGGTCTGCACCCGGTGGAGCTGCGGCTGGATAAGCGCGCAGCCGCCATCATCTCCGGCACCCCTGCCGGAGAAAAGGACTTTGACACCGAATTTCTGGACTACATCCTCGCGGTCAAGGTCGTGGACAGCGTAGAGGAGGCCATCGGGCATATTGCTGAGCACTCCACCGGCCACAGCGAGGCCATCCTGACCCAGACACAGGCCCATGCCGACCTGTTCACTGCCGCAGTGGACAGCGCCGCCGTGTATGTGAACTGTTCCACCCGCTTTACGGATGGCGGTGAATTCGGCCTTGGGTGCGAAATGGGCATTTCCACCCAGAAACTCCACGCCCGCGGCCCCATGGGACTGGCCGAGCTGTGCAGCTACAAGTATATCATCCACGGCAATGGTCAGATCCGCTAAAGCCCGCTGAACCCACCTTTCCAGTGCGGAAATCGGGAGTGAGCGTTTTCTCCATAATATTCATAATTTAGAAACGAAACTGAAAAGTTTTTTCCGAAACAGGCTGGTGCGATTTGCGCCAGCCTGTATTTTTGTTTTATTCCCATGAAATGTTCTTTCAGTAAAGACAAAAGCTGAATTATGTTTTCAATCTGCCTTTCCTGTTCGCTCACTGATATGGATGATTGTATCCCAGTTTTCTGCACTTCTCACAAAGATATAGTCTTACTTTCTCCATTTTGTTTTGTAAAAAGTACAAGGCCCCCCTTGACAACCCCTATTTCGATGCGGTAAAACTATATTGGAAAACTTGATAACGATTTCACTTCATTTCACTTTCCAATGAGAAAGTTGTTCGTCACACACAACACTATACTTGGAACAAAGGAGAGAGCAATATGACGATCGCCATTCTTGCACACGATTCCCGCAAAGAGCTTGCACTGCAGTTCTGCACTGCTTACAGCGCCATTTTGTCCAAAAACACAGTCATTGCTACCGGCACCACCGGACGGATGCTGGCGCAGACTACCGGCCTGCCCGTGCACTGTTATCTCTCCGGGCGTTTGGGCGGTGTGCAGCAGATCACTTCCCGCATTGCGTGCGACGAAGTGGATCTGGTGTTGTTCTTCCGTGACCCGCTGAAAGCGGATGCCGCCAGCATCACCGAGCAGAATCTGCTCCGCCTGTGCGATATGCACAGCGTACCCATTGCCACCAACATTGCCACCGCCGAGGTCTTGCTGCGCGGTATGGATCAGGGCGACCTGGACTACCGCGAGGGGATGCATCCCGCTCTTGTGGAGCCCATGCCCACCGTGCAGCGCCACGCCGTGTGATGAATCGTGTATAGAGTATCGGGAAAGAGACAGCGCCGCAGGAAACTTCCTGCGGCGCTGTTGTTTTTTGTTTTGCTTTTATTTCAGTAAAGCCTGCAGCTTTTCCAGCCGGCGGACGGCTTCGTCCAGCACATCGGTGCCGCGGGCAAAGTGCATCCGGATCAGGTGGTTCACCGGCTCCCGGAAGAAGCTGGAGCCAGGCACAGCGGCCACGCCCACTTCCCGGATCATCCACTCACAGAACTGCAGGTCGGTCCAGCCCTTGAACTGGGGCAGCGCCAGAAAATCGGAAATATCGATCATCACAAAATAGGTGCCCTGCGGAACATTGTGCTTCAGCCCCACACGGTCCAGTCCGGCCAGAAAATGATCGCGTTTTTCGGTGTAAAGGGCCTGCAGCTCTTCGTAATAGCTGGCGGGCATCTCCAAACCGGCCACAGCGGCCTCCTGCAGGGGTGCAGCCGCACCCACAGTGAGGAAGTCGTGCACCTTGCGCGCGCCCTCAATGACCTCTGCGGGTCCGATCAGATAGCCCAGACGCCAGCCCGTGATGGAGTAAGTCTTGGAGAGCGAGTTGCAGGTGATGGTGTGCTCAAACATGCCGGGCAGGCTTGCCATGCAGATATGCTCTGCGGGCGCATAGATGATATGCTCGTACACCTCATCCGTCACCACAAAGGCATCGTACTGGATGGCCAGCTTTGCAATGGCTTCCAGCTCGTCGCGGCGGAACACCTTGCCGCAGGGATTGGAGGGGTTGCACAGGATCAGCGCCTTGGCACCCTCGGCAAAGCCCTTTTCGATCAGGCTGATGTCAAACTCATAGGTGGGCGGCACCAGCGGGATATAGATGGGTTCCGCGCCCGAAAGAATGGCATCGGCACCGTAGTTCTCGTAGAACGGTGAGAAGATCATCACCTTGTCGCCGGGGTTGCAGATGGTCATCATGGCGGCCATCATGGCCTCAGTGCCGCCGCAGGTCACGCAGATCTCGGTGTTGGGGTCTACTTCGTGGTGCAGGGCAGGGCTGGTCTTTTTTGCCAGCGCCTCGCGGAAGTTTTGCGCGCCAAAGGTCACAGCGTACTGGTGCGGGCCTTTGTAAGCTGTTTCGGCCAGAGCGTCCAGCAGCTGCTTCGGCGGGTCAAAATCCGGGAAGCCCTGCGAGAGGTTGATGGAGTCGTACTGATTGTTGATGCGGGTCATGCGGCGGATGACAGAATCCGTGAAGGTACCCACACGGTCACTTAAAACAGGCATGCGCTCTCCCCTTTTCAGCCCTTAAAATAAGCCTTCTGGATGGCCAGCAGCACGCCTGCACGGCTGGCAGCAAAGTTCAGACCGCCCTGCAGGTAGCAGGTGTACGGCTCACGCAGCGGGCCGTCGCAGGAAAGCTCGATGGTGCTGCCCTGTGTAAAGCTGCCGCTTGCCATGACCACCTCATCGGTATAGCCCGGCTCCGGAGAAGGTTCCGGGGCGGCATAGCTGTCCACGGGACTTGCAGCCTGAATACCCTGACAGAAGCCGATGAGCGCATCCGCAGTGCCTGCATCGAAGCAGGTGACGATGTCGTTGTGGTCGTCGCAGTAGCGCGGCACTGGATTCTTGCCCAGCAGCTCCAGCATACACTGGGCGTAAATGGCGGTCTTGATGGCCTCGCACACCACGCCGGGCGCATAGTAGAAGCCCAGATACATATCACGGGGCGTTTCCAGCGTGCAGCCCAGATCCTTGCCGAGACCGGGCGCATTCAGGCGGTAAGCGCACAGCTCCACAAGGTCTTTGCGGCCCGCAATGTAGCCGCCGGTGGGAGCGATGCCGCCGCCGGGGTTCTTGATCAGGCTGCCCACCACAAGGTCTGCGCCCATCTGACAGGGTTCCTGCGTCTGGGTGAACTCGCCGTAGCAGTTATCCACAAAAATAATGATGTCCGGGTTTGCGGCGCGGGCGGTATCCGCAATTTTTCGGATCGTTTCCAGATCAAAGGCATTGCGCTGCAGATAGCCGCGGCTGCGCTGGATGTGGCACACCTTTGCACCGGGGGCCTTTTGGGCGATCAGGTCATAATCCGGGGTGAAGTCGGCTTTCAGCGGAGCTTCATCGTACCGGATGCCGTAATCCATCAGGGTGCCGGTGCCCCTGCCCTTGCCGTCCAGACCGATCACACCTTCCAGCGTATCGTAGGGACGGCCGGTGGCAGCCAGCAGGGTGTCCCCTGCCCGCAGCAGGCCGAACAGCGCCACAGCCAGCGTGTGGGTGCCGCTCTGGAACTGGCTGCGCACGAGGGCATCCTCTGCGCCCATCACCTCGGCAAAGATCTGCTCCAGCTTTGCGCGGCCGGTATCCCACAGGCCGTAGCCGGTGGTGCCCAGCATATCGGTGGAGGACATCTGGGTATCCGCAAAGGCTTTCAGCATTTTGAGCTGGTTAAAATCGCGGATCTCCTCCATATGGCGGAAGTAGGGCTGGCACAGCTCCATAGCCTTTTCGTCCAGCGCCAGAACTTCGGGTTTGTAATTGAAAAAGTGGTTCAGCATTGACATTATAACGGTTCCTTAATTTTATAGATTTTATAGAGCGCAGGCTTTCTGTCGGAATGACTCCTTCAGCCGCACTTCGTGCGCCAGCTCCCTCAGGGAGGGAGCTCCTGACGAAACCAGAACGTTTCACTTATGCAGAAAGCTTTTCCGTCCTGCCAAAGGCTCCCTCATTGAGGGAGCTGGCAAAACCGTCAGGTTTTGACTGAAGGAGTTTGTTCATATCTTGCATATTCCCCCAGCTTTTCAAAGCCAAGCCGGGTATAAAAGTGCACCCGCTCCGGGCTGCAGAGAAACACCGGGTGCTCCCCCTTGGCGGCAAGCTCGTTCGCCATCTGCACAATGAGCCGCCCGCCGATGCCCTTGCCCCGCAAAGGCTGGGCTGTCTGCCCGCAGGCCATGTAGGCCTGCCTGTTCGCAAGGGCATAGGCCCCTACCGTGCAGATTGTTTCACTCCCCTGCTGCAGCGCCCACACAAGGGCTTTGCCGCGGGTGCGCTTTGTGCAAAGCTCGGAGTAAAAGTCCTCCTGCTTTGCCGTATCCGCCGGGTAGAGCGCCCGTGCCACATCCATGGCAGAGGGTTCTCTGTCAAGGGTCAGTCCGGCCCAGAGCGTCTCGTCTGCAGCGGGCAGCGGCAGAGCCTTGCCGGGTGCAAAGCCGAATACGGTCAGCGTTTCAGCTTTGCACCACCCGGCAGGCGGTGGGCATTCGTTTTCGTCTAAAATGATGCTCTCACACCCGCAGAAAGCCAGAAAGCTGGCCAGCTCTTCCGGGTTTGCGTGCCCTGCTGCCCATGCGGTGCTGCCGCTGAGTTCCAGCGCCAGTGTAGGTCCTGCGTAGAATCGCCACGGCTGGCTTTTGCTAAAAAGGGCAAGATCCAGCGGCAGGGTCGCCCTCAGCACCCATTTCCCCCGGCAGGCATTTAAAAAGCGGGCGCGGTGGGCTTTTGTGCTGACCTGCGCGATCACTTCAGCTCGTTGACGATCTTCTTGAACTCGCGGCCGCGCACCTCAAAGTTGGGGTACAGGTCAAACGATGCGCTGGCCGGGGACAGGATGATGATGTCACCGGGCTTTGCGCAGGCACGGGCCAGCTCCACAGCGTGCTGCATGTTGTCGGCGTGCTGGATGGGCAGCTCTGCTTCGTTGAAGTTCGGGTCCTCGCGCACAGCCTTTTCGATGCGGGGGCCGGTGGCACCCATCAGCACAAGGTTCTTCACGTGGGCCACCACTTCCGGTGCCAGCGGCTCATAGGGAATGTGCTTGTCGTAGCCGCCAGCGATCAGAATGACCTTCTGGTTAAAGCTGCGCAGACCGGCAATGGTGCGCGTCGGGCTGGTGCCGATGGAGTCGTTGTAGTACAGCACGCCGTCCAGCGTGCGCACCGGCTCAATGCGGTGCTCCACACCGGTAAAGGTGCTGCCCACCTTCTGGATGGCTTCCACGGGCACCTCGCCCCACACGGCAGCGGCAGCAGCCAGCAGGTTTTCAATGTTGTGCAGGCCGCGCAGCTTCACGTCCTTCTGGGCCAGGAAGGGGGTCACAACGCCATCCTCGGCCATGCAGAGCATGTTGTCCTCCTTGCGCAGGAAGGCACCGTTGTCGGTATCGTGCAGGCGGGTGAACCACACCTGCTTGCCCTTGCAGTCGGACTGCATGGAACGGCTGATCTCATTCTCATAGCCCAGCACAGCGCGGCAGGGCTGCTTCTGGTACAGCAGGATGTTGCGCTTGGCATCAATGTACTCCTGCATGTCCTTGTGGTGGTCCAGATGGTTGGGGGTGACATTGGTCACCACGGCAATGTTGGGGCTGGAATGCATGCTGATGAGCTGGAAGCTGGAAAGCTCCACCACAGCCACATCCTCGGGAGCCACCTCGGGCAGCATGGGCAGCAGAGCTGCGCCGATGTTGCCGCCCAGATGCACCTTGCGGCCTGCGGCCTCGTAGAACTTGGAGATCAGGGTGGTGGTGGTGGTCTTGCCGTCGGAGCCGGTCACGGCTACGATCTCGCAGGGGCAGAAGTCGAAGAACAGCTCCACCTCACTGGTGACCATGGTGCCTGCGGCCATGGCATCCTGCAGGGGCTTTTCAAAGTAGCCCACAAAGCCCGGGGTGCGCATGATGATATCCTGACCCTTGAAGCCATCCAGATAGTTTTCGCCCAGACTCAGGTCGATGCCCAGCTCCTTGATGGTTGCAGCGTAATCGCCAAAGTCCTCCACGCTCTTTTTCTGGTCGCACAGGGTCACATGGGCACCCATCTCCACAAACTCCTTGATCAGGGTCTTGTGGCTGACACCGGCACCAATAAAGGCCACTTTTTTGCCTTTGATGAGTTCAATCAGTTTCTGCTGATCCTTCTGCATAAAAACAGTTCCTCCTCCATAATATCGTATTCAGAACGCACCTCAAAATAGGTGCAGAGATGTTTCGCTGTACCATTATAGTCCATTTAGCCGCAATTGGCAACGGAAAAACGCCCTTTTTGCCCCAAAAAGTAAGGTAAATTCACAATTCTGCAATTGTATTTTGCCGCTGTTTCTGCTACACTTGTCGAAGCAGAGTGTTTTTTGTATACAAGAAGCCTTTTTTCGCAAATACCATAGAATGAGGTCATCCCCTTGAAACAGTTCTTCCGTATTACCGCAGCAGTGCTTGCTGCTGCGTTCCTGCTTGCGCTCACCGGCTGCGGCAGCAGTTCCAGTGCGCCAAGCTTTACATGGTTCGTGGATACCATTCCCGCAAACCTCGACCCGCAGGTGGCTTCTGCTGCCCCGGACGTGATCGCCTGCGAGAACCTTTACAGCGGGCTTGTCCGCAAAAAAGCGGATGGCGAGATCGTGCCCGATCTGTCCGAGAGCTGGACGATCTCCTCCGATGGCAAGACCTACACCTTCCAGATCAAGGACGGCCTGACCTACAAGGCCGTCAAAGGCGCTTCCACGGATCACACCATCACTGCCGAGGACTTTGTGTTTGCATTCCGGCGCATATTCCAGCCGCAGACAAATTCCCCTTATGCCGTGGAGTTTGCCGCCCTTGAGAACAGTGCTGCCGTGCTGGCTGGCACAGCCGATGCCAGCACGCTGGGCGTTTCGGCCGCCGGCCCGCTGACGCTGGTGTTCCGCCTGAGTGAAAAGGACGACAACTTCCTTGCCAAGCTCACCCTGCCCGGTGCCATGCCCTGCGATGAAGCATTTTTTGAGAGCACCCGCGGCACCTACGGCCTGACCGCCAAGACCACCCTTTCCAGCGGCAGCTTCTATCTTTACAACTGGACGGCCAGCGGCCTGTTCCTGCACCGGGATGTCTCCTCCCCCATGATCGGCAGCCTGCGTCTGGTGCAGAACACCGGCAGCACCGGCAAGAGCGCCGCCCAGCTCATTGCAGACGAAAAATGCTCCGCCGCGCTGGACGACACCGGCGAGGATACCTCGCTGCAGTCGGTGGATTACTCCGACACCACCTGGGCACTGCTGTTCAACAGCGCCGAAGATTCTGTGTTTGCCGATCAGGAACTGCGGCAGGCGCTTGCCGGCATCGCCCGGGAGAATGTGGATGTGCCCTCTTCCGGTCTGTACACCGCTGCCGAGGGTCTTGTGCCCACCGGCCTTTCCGTGGACGGCATCGATTACCGCAAGTCTGCCAGGAACCCGCTGCCCACCATCACCGACCCCCGTACATTGTACCTGAATGCACGGCAGGGCATGGCCAGCTCGGATTTTTCCGGCGTGACCATCCTGCTGCCGAAGGAAGCCGGCCTGACCGAACTGGCCGAGCAGATCAACGGCGCATGGCAGAAGGATTGTTCCCTTTTCTTCTCGGTGGAAGAGGTTCCGCAGGAGGAGTTCGACAAACGCCTTGCAGCGGGCAGCTACACCATTGCGCTGGCTCCCATCCGCGCCGAAGGCGGCAGCGTATACCAGATGCTGCAGCAGTTCACGGCCGAGGGCGGCGGCCTGACCGGCTGGTCCGACCCCATCTACTCTCAGCGTCTGGCCGAGAGTGCCCAGCAGACCGGCAGCGCCCGCTGTGCCCTGCTGGCCGATTGTGAGCGCCAGCTGCTGGAAGGCTGCGCCGTGGTGCCGCTGCTGGGCCAGAACAGGCGTCTGCTGGTGGCGGACGGCATCACCGGCCTTGTGTTCGACCCCTTCACGCCGGTGCTGGACCTGACCGATGCCCAGAAAAACTGACATTCTCCGGCCCTTGACAATCCCGTCCCTCTTTGCTACAATAAATGAGCAACTTGCAGGGTTAGCTCATCCGGTAGAGCGGCTGCTTCCCAAGCAGCAGGCGGCGGGTTCGGGTCCCGTACCCTGCTCCAAAAACAAACGGCAAACCGTGGAATATCGGTTTGCCGTTTTTGCTTACAGCCGCCCCCTGCAAAATACGAAAGGACTCTGCCATGATCTTTGTTCCCCTGCTGCATTACTTCAAATGCAAAAATTCCTACAGCGGCAACGAATACGGCCTGCGATACCGGATGATCCCCGGCAAGCGCACCGTGCCGGACCCGGACGGCGGCGAGGGTGCCGTAAAGGAGGAAAGCATCCTCACCGTGGACTACTGGCCGGACCCCTGGACCATTGAAAAGACCGACCCTGCCCTGCGGGTGCAGAAGGTGTTTCCGCTCACCGACGAGGGCCGGGAGGCCACAGCCGCTTTTTTGCAGGACGCGTTCAATGCCGATCCTGACCGCTGGAAAAACTGTCCCAGCATGATGGACAGCGACCCGTGGGAGCCGCCTGCCGCCGAAGCCGAGCCGGACAAGCCGAAGGAATAAAACATGATCTATCGTTTAAAAGAACTCAAGGGCGATACCATTGCAGTGCCGCAGCTGGTGTTTTCCAAACTGGGCATCGCCGAAGAATACAATGTGCGCGTGGCTCTGTATGTGCTGGCGACCGGCATCACCGACCCGGACAAGATCTGTGCCGACCTCAAGCTGCGCAGCCGCATCAGCGCCGAGAGCGCCCTCTCCTTCTGGGCAGGCGCTGGCCTGCTGGAGCGGTACGAAGAGAACGCCGCACCGGGCGAGGAACCCAGCGCCCCCGCACCCATGACCTGGGCCGAGATCGCTGCGGCCAGCCGCACCGACCCCATGATCTCCAGCCTGATCGACTGCGCACAGACCGGCTTTGCCCGTCCGCTGACCCACAGGGAGATGGAAAAGCTGGTCAACCTTTATATGCAGGAGGGCTTTGCGCCGGAGACCGTGATGCTGTGCACCGCCTACGTTGCCAGCACCGGCCGCAGCACCATGGCCGCCGTAGCGCATGAGCTGAAGGTGTGGCGCACCGAGGGCGTGGAGACCGGTGAGCAGGCCGATGCCCACCTCAAACTGCTGGCACTGCGCCAGAGCCGCGAGCAGTATGTCAGCGGCCTTCTGAACATCCCGGAAAGCGAGCTGACCCTTGGCGGGCGCAAGGCCATTGCACGCTGGTACGAGGTTTACGGCTACGACGATGCCATGGTGCAGGAAGCTGCCGTGCAGGCCGGGGCCAAGCGCGACCTGTGGTACTGGAACAGTATCCTCAAAACATGGAACGCCAAGGGCCTGCGCACCGTGCACGATGTGCGCAGCCCGGTGGCCATTGCGGGTGCCAGCCGGAACCTCCGGGTAGACCGCGAAGCCCCCAGCGGCAACGATTTCCTCAAGAACGCTGCCCGCCGCCGTCCGTTGAAAAAGAAGCCGGAATAAGGAGGAGCCATGCGTACCAAAAACGAACTGTATCAGGAAGCCATGCGCACCGTGGCCGCCCGGCGGCAGATGGCCAGAGCCAGAGCCGAGGATGCCCGCGCCGAAGCCGAAGCCGCCATTCCCGCCCTGCGCCATGCAGAAGAAGAGGTGCGGGTGCGGGGCATCCGCTGCGCACTGGCCGGTGCTGCGGGCAAGGACCGCACCGAAGCTGCCGCCGCCCTTGCCGATGCAAAGCAGAAGCTGACCACCCTGCTGGCACAAAGCGGACGGCCCGCTGATGCACTGGAGCCGCGCTTTGTCTGCCCCAAATGTCAGGACACCGGCAGCGTGAATGGCCGCACCTGTGAGTGCGTGCACAAGGTGATGCAGCAGCTGCGCCGCAAGGAGATCGAGGCGCTGTCCAGCCTGTCCATTGCAAGCTTTGACACCATGGAGCTGCGCTATTACCCGAACCGTGCCGATGAAAAGGTGGGCGGTTCCATCCGCCCTTACATGGCCGATTTGCTGGCAGATCTGCGCAGCTACGCGGAAGAGTTTGACCACCACAGCGAGAGCCTGATGCTGTTTGGCAATGCGGGCCTTGGCAAGACCCACGCGGCCCTTGCCATTGCGGGCATCGTGCTGGAAAAGGGCTACGATGTGATCTATGTTTCCAGCCCGGACTTTTTCTCCAAGCTGGAAGGGCTGCACTTTGGTGCAGACCCGGCAGGCGAGGAGGAAACGCTGATGCAGACCGCTGCCGGGGCCGATTTGCTCATTCTGGATGATCTTGGCTCGGAGTTCAACTCCGCCTTCCTCATCAGCAGCCTGTACAGTCTGCTCAACAACCGGCTGGGTGCAAAGCTGCCCACCATCGTCACCACCAACATCACTGACGGTGCTCTGCTGGAAAAGCTGTATACCGAAAAAATTTCCAGCCGCCTTTCTGCCTTTGTCCCCTGCCTTTTTGCAGGTGATGACATCCGCACACAGAAAGCAGCTGAATAAAACAAACGGCAATGCAAATGCATTGCCGTTTGTTTTATTTAAAACTCTAATACAGGACTCATTTCGTTGCGGCGCTGTGCCTGCACGATGCAGTCCTTCTCCGGCACAACGCCCGCCGCGCCCAGCGTGTTGAACACGGTCTGCAGGGCAAGCGCAGGCGTGTTGTTCTCCTGCGAAAGATGGCACAGCGCAAACTTTTTGCACCCTTCCTGAATGAGTTCCAGCAGCTTTGCCGAGCACTCGTCGTTGGAAAGGTGGCCCCGGGTGCTTTCAATGCGTGCCCGTAAGTAATAGGGGTACGGCCCGCTGCGCAGCATGTGCAGGTCGTAGTTGCTCTCCAGTGCCACAAGGTCGCAGCCGGAAAGCGCCTCGTGCACCGGCGGCGTGAGCACGCCAAGGTCGGTTGCAATGGTCATGGTCTTGCCGTCCGGGGTGTGGATGCGGTAGCCCACACAGGGCACATCGTGGCTGGTGGGAAAGCTCTGCACGCCAAACGCGCCCACGTCCTCTTCCCTGCCTTCCAGCTCGTGCAGCTCACAGCTGGCCGGTACAATGCC
The DNA here is from genome assembly GCF_003603005.1 of Faecalibacterium sp. AF27-11BH. Taxonomy (NCBI): domain Bacteria; kingdom Bacillati; phylum Bacillota; class Clostridia; order Eubacteriales; family Oscillospiraceae; genus Faecalibacterium; species Faecalibacterium sp. AF27-11BH. The sequence continues at coordinate 219,516 of NZ_QVGS01000003.1, read as the reverse complement.
GTTGCTGTCCAGAAAATCCAGCGTTGCCGCTGCACCGTACACCGGCAGCGTGTTCTTTTTGAGGAAGGTGGAAAGCCCCTTCACATGGTCGCTGTGCTCGTGGGTGACAAGGATGCCGTCGCAGTCACTGACGGCAAGGCCCAGCGCCTTGAGCGCCGCCGAGGTAGTGCGCACGCCCTTGCCCATATCCACAATGAGATACCGCTGCCCGCAGCGCACCACACTGCTGTTGCCGGAGGAACCCGAATATAACGAGATGAATTCTGCCATGAAAAACCTCTGATACACTCAAAAACAGCCCGCCGCATATGCAGCAGGCTGTTTGCTTTTTATAAGTTACAGTGCCTGATCCAGTGCAGCGGGCATACGCTCCACCTTGCTGATGTCTGCACCCAGACCGCGCAGCTTTTCCACGATATTCTCGTAGCCGCGCTCGATGTGGCCGATTTCCTCGATCTCACTGGTGCCGTCTGCCATCAGCGCAGCCACCACCATGGCAGCGCCTGCACGCAGATCCAGTGCGCGCAGCGGTGCAGGGGTGAGCTTATCCACGCCCTCAAACACAGCCACCTGACCGTCCACCTGCACGTTGGCACCCATCTTGCGCAGCTCGTCCACATAGCGGAAGCGGTTGTCCCACACGCTCTCGGTCACGGTGCTGGTGCCCTTGGCCACGCTCAGCAGCACGCCCATCAAGGGCTGCATGTCGGTGGGAAAGCCGGGATGCGGCATAGTGTTGATCTTCAGCGGCAGAATATCACCGGTGCGGCGCACACGCACAGCATCGTCAAATTCTTCCACCTCCACGCCTGCACGGCGCAGCTTTTCGGTAATGGGTTCCAGATGCTTGGGGGTGACGTTCTTCACCAGAACATCGCCGCCGGTGGCAGCAGCAGCCACCATGTAGCTGCCAGCCTCGATCTGATCCGGGATGATGCTGTAGGTGCAGCCGTGCATCTTTTCCACGCCGCGCACCTTGATCACATCGGTGCCTGCGCCGCGGATGTTCGCACCGCACATATTCAGGAAGTTTGCCAGATCCACCACATGGGGTTCCTTGGCACAGTTTTCCAGAATGGTCTGGCCCTTGGCCATTACAGCGGAGAGCATACCGTTCATGGTAGCGCCCACGCTGACCTTATCAAAGAAGATGTGTGCACCGTTCATCTCCTTGGCGCGCACGCTGATCATGCCGTAGTCCACGCTGTCCTCTGCGCCCAGAGCACTGAACACCTTCAGGTGCTGGTCAATGGGGCGGGGGCCGAGGTTGCAGCCGCCGGGCATGGCCACCTGAGCCTTGCCAAAACGGGACAGCAGTGCGCCCAGAAAGTAGTAGCTGGCGCGCATCTGGCGGGACAGGTCGTCCGGGACGTTGGTGCCGGTCAGATGGGTGGTGTCGATCTCGTAGGTGTTGCGGTTGATCATTTTGATCTGTGCGCCCAGAACGCTGAGGATCTTCAGGCTCACCGCCACATCACTGATATCCGGCAGATTCTCGATCACACAGACATCCGCTGCCAGAATGGTTGCAGGCAGGACGCCCACCGCCGCATTTTTGGCACCCGAAATGGTAACTTCGCCGTGCAGGGGCTTGCCGCCCGTAATAACAAATTTCTCCAATTTTATGATCTCCTTGTCGGAGGCCCGCAGCCGCAGGCCTGTTAAGGTTCCTGAAAGCATTTTCCATAAAAGCTGCCTGATGTGCATGGGCCATAAGGCCGTACACGTACAGCTATCTTATTATACACAACTTTCACAAAAAAGCAAAGCCCCGCTTGATGTTGTTTTATTATTTTCTGTTTTGCCCATTTTCGCGCAGGATATTCCAAAATTTTGATTTCTTTTTCAGGTATTTTACAAAAACCAGATACATTGCTGTTGCGCTTTCTTTACCAGATGTGGTCTTCGCACCGAGTCTCAGTGATCCAGCCCAGCTGATAGGCAGCCACCAGCTGCTTGAGGTCGTGCACACGCTCCCGCAGCACCTCGCCCTCGTCGGTATCCTCCACGAGAATGCGATGATTTTCGGTCTCCAGAATGTTTTTCTGGGAAATGATATCCAGATTATCCTTCACCGCTTTCTCAGCACTTTCAAAGGGCTGATGGGTGCGCAGGGACATGGTGCGGCTGGAATACACCAGCGTGTAGCCCGCAATGCCGGTCTTTTCGTGGTAGGCACGGCAGAAACCGCCGTCGATCACCACCAGCCGTCCGCCGCCTTTGATGGGGCTTTCGCCGTTCTTTTCCCGCACCGGCACGTGGCCGTTGACGATGTGGCTGGCACCGGGCAGGCCAAACTCGGCCAGAATGCGGCGGCAGACGGCCTCATCGTTATACCATGTATAATAGGGGTCCTTCACCTCGGTGTGGGTGGAAGCGTCCTCTACATAGAGCCGCTCAAAGGTGGTCATGGCACTGCGGCCAAACAGCGGCGAAAGCTTGCCGCACCACAGATACCACAAAAAATCCTGTCCACTCTGGCGGGCAGCGCTGCCTTCCGGTGCATAGTAGCCCCGGCGGGCGCGGGCATCACAGTAGTCCATCAGTGCGCGGCCGGAGTAGTAGCGGCCCTCAAAGCGCTCCATGGCAAAGGTGCCGCGGCTGGTCATGGGCACAGCGCCATGGTAGAGCAGGTTGCCGTTCTCAATGTGGTACACGCTGCCCTTTGCATAGAGAAATTCCACATGCTGCTGCAGTTTTTCGCTCTGGCGGAAGGACTGCACCAGCTTGCGCAGCACCAGCTGTTCATCCGGGTGCAGTGCGGCCGGGTCGGCGGGGTCCACCGTGGGGAACGAGGTATCCCGCAGCGGATACTCCTTTTCGCCGATCTTTACCGTGTGCTTTTCCCAGTCGATGCGGCGCAGATAATCTCGCTCCTGCATCTGGAAGTCCGGGTTGCGGTCGATGACATGGCACTCCAGCTTGAACATCAGAATGCTGATGGCCTTGTGCATCACGGCACAGCGGTGCAGCATTCCCCTGGTGTAGGGGCCGCGGGCTGCATCGGTATGAGGCATCCAGATGGAAAGATCATCATTGCCGTAGAACTGCTCGGCCATGCGCTGCAGATGGCGCAGGTTGATGCCGTAACAGTCCTCCAGCATTCCGTGGTTATGATAAGCCAGCGTGGTCTTGAGCACCGTGCAGATGCAGATGGGGCTGCCCGCAGCGGCACCCATCCATACTACATCGTGGTTGCCCCACTGGATATCCACATTGTGGTGGCGCATGAGCAGATCGAGGATGATATCCGGGCGTGGGCCGCGGTCGAACAGGTCGCCCACGATGTGCAGCTTGTCCACTGCCAGATGCTTGATCAGCTCGCACAGCCGCACGATAAAGTGGTCGGCGCGGCCATTTTCAATGATGCTGCCCACGATCTGGCCGTAGTACAGATCCTTGTCGTGGTCCTCAAAATGGGCGTGGAGCAGCTCGTCCAGAATGTAGCCGCAGCTGGCAGGCAGGCATCTGCGCACATGGTCGCGGGTATGCTTGGAGGACACCAGACGGCAGATATCAATGAGCCTCAGCAGCGTTTCGGTGTACCACTGATCCAGCGCTTCCTCGCTGGTACAGCGTGCCTTGAGCTGGGGCAGCTTTTCGTTGGGGTAATAGATCAGCGTTGCCAGCTCGGCGCGGGTATGCTTCGGCACGGTATCGCCCAGCACCTGATCCACTTTTTCGCGAATGACACCGGAAGCGGAATTCAGAATATGCACAAAAGCTTCATTCTCGCCGTGCAGGTCGCTCATGAAGTGCTCGGTACCCTTGGGCAGCTTGAGCAGTGCCTGCGTGCTGATGATCTCGCTGGCTGCCGCCGCCTGCGAAGGATAATCCCGCGAGAGCAGGGTCAGGTACTTGAGATTATCGCGGATCTCATCGGTTTCGGTGCGCATGGTCTCCTCCATCACAACGTTCTCTCCGCCGCAGTCCGCCACACGGACCTTGCAAAGATGTTGCTTTCCATATGTATTATTTTTTCCTTATCTTATAGTATAGCACGTCCGGGGCGAAAAGTGGTATACTGGGGCTGACAAACTTTCAGCAAAGGACTTTGGATATTATGCCGAAAAGCGATTTCGTCTCCGTTCCCTCTTCCTGCACCCTCTGCCCGCGCCGGTGCGGGGCCGACCGTGCTGCCGGACGCACCGGTTTCTGCGGCGCGGGCGGCACCTTAAAAGCTGCCCGCGCTGCCCTGCACTACTGGGAGGAGCCATGCATCAGCGGCACAAAGGGCAGCGGCACGGTGTTCTTTTCCGGCTGCACCCTCAAATGCTGCTTCTGCCAGAACTATCCCATCAGCGCCGAGGGCCTTGGCAAGGAGATCAGCGTGGAACATCTGGCAGAGATTTTCCTGAATCTGCAGGAGCAGGGTGCCAACAACATCAATCTGGTCACGCCCGGCCAGTGGCGGCCCTGGATCATTGCCGCGCTGGATATTGCCCGGGCTAAGGGCCTGCATCTGCCCATCGTATGCAACACCGGCGGCTACGAAACGGTGGAAAGCGTGGAAGCATGGCGCGGATACATCGACATCTGGCTGGCCGACCTGAAATACGTCTCCTCCGCCCTCTCGGCAGAGCTTTCCTCTGCACCGGACTATTTTGCGCAGGCAAAGCCCGCCATTGAAGCCATGATGGCACAGGCCGGGCACCCGGTGTTCAATGCAGAGGGCATCCTGCAAAAGGGGGTCATTCTGCGGCACCTTGCCCTGCCCGGCCATGTTGACGACAGCTTTGCGGTGCTTGACCAGATGGCCGCGTGGAACGATGCAGACCCCGAGTGCTTCATCCCCAGCGTCATGAGCCAGTACACACCGTTTTACAAAGCCGCAGAGCACGGCATCGGACGGCGCATTACCACCTATGAATACCGCCGGGTGGTCAACTATGCCATGGACAAGGGACTGGCGCAGGGCTACATGCAGCAGAAGAGCAGCGCAAAGGAAGAGTATACGCCTTCTTTCGATTTGACAGGGGTATGAATTCGTCAAATCTCCCAAAAAAGGCTGATTATTTTCTCTTGCATCCCCGCGGAAATGCTTGCAATCCCATCCGGGCCGGATTATAATGGATACAACGATGTGTTAACAGAACTCTGATGAGCTGTAAATATCAGGAGGAGCGTTATGGAACATTTTAACCCGATCCTTGGCAACGATACCACCGGCCAGAAATTCATCACCTGCGGTGAGATCATGCTGCGCCTGACCCCGCCGAACTACGAGAAGATCCGTATGGCATCCGGCTTTGAGGCCAGCTACGGCGGCAGCGAGGCCAACATTGCACTGGCACTGGCTAACCTTGGTGTGGACAGCACCTTCTTCAGCGTGGTGCCCAACAACAGTCTGGGCAAGAGCGCCGTGCGCTGGCTGCGTTCCAACGACGTGCACTGCACCCCTATGATCCTGACCGAGCCGAACGAGACTCCTTCCAACCGTCTGGGTACTTATTATCTGGAGACCGGCTACGGCATCCGCCCGTCCAAGGTCATCTATGACCGCAAGCACAGTGCCATTACTGAGTACGATTTCTCGCAGGTGGATCTGGATGCTTTGCTGGACGGCTACGACTGGCTGCACCTGAGCGGCATCACCCCGGCACTGGCACCCAACTGCCGCACCCTCATTCTGGATATGCTCAAGGTCGCCAAAAACAAGGGCCTGACCGTCAGCTTCGACGGCAATTTCCGCTCCACCCTGTGGAGCTGGGAAGAAGCCCGCGATTTCTGCACCGAGTGCCTGCCCTATGTGGATGTGCTGCTTGGCATTGAGCCGTACCACCTGTGGAAGGATGAGAGCGACCACTCCAAGGGCGACTGGAAGGACGGCGTGCCTCTGCAGCCCAGCTATGAGCAGCAGGACGAGATTTTCCAGCACTTCATCGAGCGGTATCCCAACCTCAAGTGCATTGCCCGCCATGTGCGTTATGCGCACAGCGGCAGCGAGAACAGCCTGAAGGCCTTCATGTGGTACGATGGCCACACCTTCGAGAGCAAGCTGTTCACCTTTAATATCCTTGACCGCGTGGGCGGCGGCGATGCCTTTGCCAGCGGCCTGATCTACGCCATGCTGCACAACTACAGAGCCATGGATATGATCAACTTTGCGGTGGCAAGCAGTGCCATCAAGCACACCATCCACGGCGATGCCAACATCACCGATGATGTGAGCACTATCCGCAACCTGATGAACATGAACTACGATATCAAGCGGTAAGTTTTATCGCCGTACAGAGAACGCCCGCCGGGTCTCCCCGGCGGGCGTTGCTTTTTCTATCAGATATACCGCCCAGTGATGCTCTCCGGGTTCTGTCTTACCTGTTCCGGAGTACCTGCCGCCACGATGCGTCCGCCGGCATCGCCGCCGCCCGGCCCCATATCCACAAGGTAATCCGCATTGCGGATCACATCCAGATCATGCTCAATGACCACCACGGTGGCACCGTTCCCGATCAGCTTCTGGAACACACCCAGCAGGGTCTGTACATCCAGCGGATGCAGGCCGATGGTGGGTTCATCGAACACGAACACACTGTCTGCCTGCCCCTTGCCCATCTCGCTGGCAAGCTTCAGCCGCTGGGCTTCGCCGCCGGAAAGGCTGGGTGTCTCCTCGCCAAGGGTCAGGTAGCCAAGGCCCAATTCTTTCAGTACCTGCAGGCGCTGGCGCACAAGCTTGCAGTCCGCACAGGCTTCCAATGCAGTGGACACATCCATGTCCATCAGGTCGGCCATGGAGGCTGGCTCGCCGTTCGCCGTGGGCAGCTTCACTGCCGCCGCTTCCCGGCTGTAACGCGAACCGCCGCAGTCCGGGCAGGGCACTTCTACATCCGGCAAAAACTGCACATCCAAACTGATGACACCGGTGCCGTCACAGGTGGGGCACCGCAGCTTACCGGTGTTGTAGGAGAAATCGCCCGCCTTATAGCCGTGGTCTTTGGCATCCTGCGTTTTGGCAAACAGCTTGCGCAGCTCATCGTGCACATTGGCATAGGTGGCCACGGTGGAGCGCACATTGATGCCGATGGGCGTTGCATCGATCAGCTTCACCTGCGCGATTTCCTCGGCCTCCACGCTTTTCACATGCGCTGGCAGGGCTGTGCCGTTCACCTTTGCCTGCAAGGCCGGGACCAGGCTTTCCAAAATCAGGGTGGTCTTGCCGCTGCCGGACACACCCGTAACCACGGTCAGCCGCCCCTTGGGCAGTTCCAGTTCCAGCGGCTTCACAGTATGGATGGCCGAGGTTGCCAGATGGATGCGGCCCTGTGCAAACAGTTCATTTTCCGGCACATGAGGCCGGGCGTTCACCCCCGCCCTGCCTGCAAGAAACGGGCCGATCTGAGAAGCCGCGTTCTGTTCAATTTCCGGAATACTGCCCTGCGCGATCACATGTCCACCCTTTGCACCGGCTTCCGGCCCCATCTCGATCAGCCAGTCAGCTTCCTTTAAAATTTGGGTATCGTGATCCACCAGCACCACCGAGTTGCCGTCGGCCACAAGGTCGTGCATCACATCGGTCAGGCCTTCAATGTTAGAAGGATGCAGGCCGATGGACGGCTCGTCCAGCACATAGAGCACACCGGTGGTACGGTTGCGCACCGCACGGGCCAGCTGCATCCGCTGGCGCTCACCGGTGGAAAGAGTGGACGCGGAGCGGTCCAGCGTCAGGTAGCCAAGGCCCAGCGAGAGCAGCCGTGCCGCTGCCGTCTGGAAGGATTCGCAGATATTGCGGGCCATGGGCCGCATCTCTTCCGGCAGACTGTCCGGCACACCCGCCACCCAATCGGTAAGCTGCACAAGAGTCATCTGACAAGCCTTGTCCAGTGTGATGCCCCGCAGCTTTGGGGTACGAGCCGCATTACACAGCCGGGTGCCGCCGCAGTCCGGGCAAATGCCTTGCCGCAGGAACTTTTCCACCCGCTTCATGCCCTTTTCATCCTTGACCTTGGAGAGGGCGTTCTCCACGGTATAGGTGGCATTGAAATAGGTAAAATCCAGCTCCCCGGCCTGATTGGAATTTTTGTTATGATAAAAAATGTGCTTCTTCTCCGCCGGGCCATGGAAAACGATATCCTTTTCCCGGTCGGTCAGGTCGCGGAAGGGCACATCGGTGCGCACGCCCATCTCCCGGCAGATATCCACCATCAGCGACCACATCAGGCTCTTCCACGGGGCCACGGCACCTTCGTCGATCGTAAGAGAATCGTCCGGCACAAGGGTGCTCTCGTCCACGGTCATCACCATGCCGGTACCGCTGCAGGTGCGGCAGGCACCCTGACTGTTGAAGGCAAATTCTTCAGCGGAAAGCGCGCGCACGCTGGCACCGCACTGCGGGCAGAGCAGCGGCTTTTCTGCCGCCACGGCAAGGCTGGGTTCCAGCCAGTGGCCGCACTGCGGGCAGGGATAGCTGGAAAGACGGGAGAACATCAGGCGCAGACTGTTCAGCAGTTCCGTGCCGGTACCAAAGGTGCTGCGGATGCCCGGCACAGCGGGCCGCTGATGCAGTGCCAGTGCAGCCGGAACATACAGCACTTCGTTCACCGATGCCTTTGCCGCCTGCGTCATGCGGCGGCGCGTATAGGTGGAAAGTGCGTCCAGATACCGGCGGGAGCCTTCGGCGTAAAGCACGCCCAGCGCAAGGCTGGACTTGCCCGAACCGGACACACCCGCCACACCCACGATTTTGCCCAGCGGCACATCCACATTCACGTTTTTCAGGTTGTGCACCCGCGCGCCGCGGATCCTGATATGGTCGACCATCTTCTTTTCCCCCTGCTGTCACTGCTTCTTTTTTAAATAGTATCCAATGCCAATGGCATCTGCCAGCGCCCAGCCGATGGGCACGCTGAGCCAGATGCCGGTAACGCCCATCGGCGTGGCCGAAAGCAGATAGACCAGCATCAGCGGCAGAGCAAACAGCAAAATGCTGCCGGTGATGGGGCGTTTGGTCAAACTACGCTGCATTGTTTCCGATTCTCCTTTTTATAACGCTGTTTCAGCCGGTGCACTGGCTCTGCCGCCGTCCCGCCTTGAAAGAGACTGCTCTCTTCCTGCAAACTTCTGACGGTACTCTCTGGGCGTGCAGTGCTTGATCTCCCGGAAGGTCTTTGTAAAGTAGCTGGTATCCGAAAAGCCGCAGTCGGCACCGATCTCGCCGATCTTCATGCTGGTGGAAAGCAGCAGCTCGGCGGCCTTTTCAATGCGGTACTGCTTGACATACTGGATGGGTGTGATCCCCAGAAGCTGCCGGAAGCTGCGCAGGCAGGCGCTCTCACTCAGGGCCACGCAGTCGGAAATGCGCTCCACGTTCAGTTCCTCAGCATAATGCTCTTCCACAAAACGCAGCATCTGTTTCATGCGCTGGGCCGCGATCTGCTCCTGCTGAGAGACCTTTGTTTTTCCACCCTCGCACTGCATTCCCAGCAGATGCACCGCCGCCGAAAGATGGTACCGCGCCTGATTCTCATAGTCAAAGACCTCTTGGGCCACTGCGTCCCAGACTTCCCGCAAATGGCAGAGCACGGCCTTCTGCCCGTCGTCTGCCTCGTCCAGCAGAAAGAACGCCGGTGCTCCCGGCTGAAGCAGCGGGTGTACGAGCTTTTGCCAAAAGATGGTATCCATGCCGCCGATCAGGCGCGGATGGAATACCCCGGAATGCAGTAGGGCATCCCCGGTCTCAGCCTGCTCCACCGCATGGAACACTCCGGAATTGACAAACACGCCCTGCCCGGTCTGCAAAACCAGACGGGCTTTGCTCACGTCCACCGCCAGCGGGCCTTTTACGGCAAGGATGTATTCAAACTCTTCATGCCAATGCCATGCTACCGAGTAGCTTTTGAGGTCCTCTTCATAGCAGGCAATAGGAAACAGTGCGCTGCCGTGCTGCACCAGTTCCCTGCCCTCGTCATCCGCCACAACATCCGGCAGGCAGTTGAGCCCGCCCGCTGCTGCACAGCTGGTGTGAAATGCCACGATCAGCCATCTCCTTTCCGTCAAGGTGCACATCCGCATCCGCGCCGGTTTTGTTGTATCAATCGGGCGTTTTTATCCTAATATTCCGCTCCGATGTGTGATATTATTACATCAGCAAAGTACAAGATGCATTGCAAGTATAACACGCTTCCCGGAGGAACTCAAGATTTATGGTACAGCTTCTGCTTCCGATCATTTACATCTCGTTCATCAGTCTGGGCCTGCCGGATTCCCTGCTGGGGTCGGCGTGGCCCTCCATGTATCCGGCGCTCGGTGTGCCGGTGTCCTATGCGGGGCTGATCTCCATGATCATCTCCTTTGGCACCATTGTTTCCAGCCTGAACAGCGACCGGCTCACCCGTGCGCTGGGTACCGGAAAAGTGACCGCCCTCAGTGTGGCCATGACAGCTGCCGCGCTGTTCGGCTTTTCGGTCTCCACACAGTTCTGGATGCTCTGCCTGTGGGCCGTGCCCTATGGGCTGGGTGCAGGCAGCGTGGACGCGGCCCTGAACAACTATGTTGCCTTACATTATAAAAGCCGCCACATGAGCTGGCTGCACTGCATGTGGGGCATCGGCACCATGATCAGCCCCATGGTCATGGGCCGGGTGCTGGCAGGCGGCGGGCCGTGGACATCCGGCTACCGGTACATTGCCCTGTTCCAGATCCTGCTGAGCGCAGTGCTCTTTTTCAGTTTGCCGCTATGGCAGAGCCGTACTGCAGGCACCGACACCGAAACTGCTTCGACGCATGCGTTGAGCCTTGGACAGGTATTCCGTCTGCCGGGTGCCAGAGAGGTGATGCTGTGCTTCTTCTGCTACTGTGCATTGGAGACCACGGCCGGTCTATGGGCCAGCAGCTACCTCACACTGACGAAAGGCGTTGCCGCCGGCACTGCCGCCAGCTTTGCCAGCCTGTTCTACATCGGCATCACTGCCGGGCGCGCCGCCTGCGGCTTTTTGACCCTGAAATTCAACGATACGCAGATGATCCGCATGGGTCAGTGCATTCTGGCCGCAGGGGTGCTGGCTCTGCTGTTGCCCGGGCCGCAGATCCTTGCCCTGAACGGTCTTGTTCTGGTAGGGCTGGGCTGTGCGCCCATCTATCCCAGTATCATCCACTCCACGCCGGAACACTTCGGCGCGGACAGATCGCAGGCGGTCATCGGCATCCAGATGGCAAGCGCCTATTTGGGCAATCTGGCCATGCCGCCGCTGTTCGGCCTGCTGGCAAACAACATCACTCCGGCACTGTTCCCTTTTTACCTGCTGGCACTGCTGGTGCTCATGGTATTCATGCACGAACAGCTGGTGCGCAAAACAAGCCGCTGCTAATTCTGCCATTCTCCTATTTCATATACAGCAAAAGGCTCCCTGTCCGGTCTCGGGCGGGGAGCCTGCTGTTTTAAAGGAGTTATTTACAGGATGCACCGGCTGATGGCGTTGGCGACCGCAAACAGTTCCTGCTGGCCGATAAAGCCGAACTTTGCCTCGTGTGCGTCCGCAAAGCAGACGGTCAGCTGCGATGCCTGCACCGGGTCGCCAAAGCCTGCCGTCTGGATCCCGAAGTGCAGCACCTTGCGGTACGGCAGCACAAAGATCTGCTGCCGGGTTCCGGTAACGCCCTGCATATCCACCATGATGATGCGGTGGGTGGTAAAGATCACCTGATCGCGCACCGTCTTGTAGGCACCCACGATGCTCTCACCGTCCAGCAGCAGCGCGCGGGCATTTTTGCAGATGTCCTTTTCCTGAAGGCGGATGAGGTTTTCCATTGGCTTATCACGGAATTCCATGGTTTTTGTCCCCTTTCCTGCGTGGTTTTCTGCCCTTATTGTAGCATTCCTGCAGGCGGTTTACAAGATGTGCTCTCGCCTTTTGGGCCGGGCTGTGCTATACTGTATGCCAAAGAGATTCTTATAAAAACGAGGTAACTCCCATGGAGATCATCATTCATCAGGCCATTCTGCACGTGCTGGACACCACCATGGATGCGCCTGTACTCAGCGGCAGCGGCATGGAAATGACCGCCGAAAAGACCGCCTATTTCCAGTACCACATCGAAAAGCTGCTTGCCAGCGACGATATCCGCCAGTGCCGCCCGCTGCCGGATTCCGCCTTTAAAAACGAGCTGGAGCACAACCACGATTTTGTGGACCTTTCCTGCCGCATCGCGGGCGTTCTGTTCGACTACATGCACGCGCACACCACCATTCCGGGGGCAGACCTTGCCGTGGTGGATTTTACCCGCGATGGTGAGCCGTGGCTGGGCATCCTGAAGTTGAACTACAAAAACGGCTACACCCACTACACCGAGAATGTGGAGGGTGCCCCGGTGAACTCCATCATCCAGCAGCGGGCCTGCCTGCCCAGCCAGAGCGGCAAGGTGGAGGAAGGTGCCCTTGTCAATCTGACCGACTACTCCATGAAGCTGCTGGAAAAAAAGTTCGACATCGACGGCCACAAGGATTTTTACCTTTCCACGGTAGTGTTCCAGTACACCACCGCCCAGCCGGAAAAGAAAAAGCTACAGGCCATTCAGGAAGCCGCCGTGCAGGCCGTGCAGGAAAACTACGCAGATCAGCCCCACGTAGAGGCTCAGGTCGCGATGCTGATCGCCAATCAGGCCGCAGACAACGACAATCAGGTATCCATCCAGCAGGTGCGTCAGCAGTTGGAAGAGGAATATCCCCTTGCCGCCGTGCCCTTTGATGATTATGTGGAAAAGAGTGATGTGCTGGAAGCGCCTGAGCAGCCCGTGACCGTGACCCCTGCGCGCATCCGCCGCATGGAGAGCCGCAGCATCCACACCGCCAACGGCATTGAGGTGAAGATTCCCACCGAACTGCTCAACTCGGACAACGAGGTGGAATTTCTGCACAGCGACGACGGCAGCATTTCGCTGCTCATTAAAAATGTGATCCTGTAAGAAACGATTTAAATTGTCTCCGCGCACGGATCGCACTCCGACAATATCAGCGGAATCATTATTTTCATATTTGCAAAAGCCGAAAAATCTGCGGATTTTCCGGCTTTTCTTTTTTCACAGGAAGGAGCCGTAACGGGAAACAACAAAAAAGCCATCGTTTTTGCATTTCTGCATCAACGATGGCTTCGTATTGGAGCGGCCGACGAGGCTCGAACTCGCTACCTCCACCTTGGCAAGGTGGCGCTCTACCAGATGAGCTACGGCCGCATATTGGAAACCCTGCTGGGTTTCCTTGACTGGTGCCTCCGATCGGAATCGAACCAATGACACGGGGATTTTCAGTCCCCTGCTCTACCGACTGAGCTACAGAGGCATAAGCGGTGCAATTATCCCTGCACCCTCCCGAGCGATTCTCGCGAATTTCGGGGCCCCCGCGAAAGCTTGCGAAGCAAGATTTTGTGGGGAAGAGGAGAAAGTCTGGCGTTCATCACGGCAGTCTTGCTTGCAAGACCGCCCGATGAACTGCAGGACTTTCGACGAAGCGACCCGGATCGGGCTCGAACCGACGACCCCCAGCGTGACAGGCTGGTGCTCTAACCAACTGAGCTACCGGGCCAAATGGTGGAAGTTAACGGGCTCGAACCGCTGACCCTCTGCTTGTAAGGCAGATGCTCTCCCAGCTGAGCTAAACTTCCACAAAATGGAGCGGCCGACGAGGCTCGAACTCGCTACCTCCACCTTGGCAAGGTGGCGCTCTACCAGATGAGCTACGGCCGCACATTCCATGTACTTGTGCCGGGCTGTTTACCGGCGACGCTGATTATTATACCGTACCGCCCGGCAATTGTCAACCACAAATTTGCATTTTCCGCAAAAAAAGTTGGAAACCCGCCTGTCTGTATTCAAAAAGCTTCACTTTTGCGGGCTTTACCTGTGTCATCATTCAAGTTTGCCACGACATACACGAAGAAAATTGATTTGCTTTCCCTTTTGTAAACCATTATAATGGAAAGTGTCATTTTGTCGCCTGTAAGAGCTGCGTCTGTTATGCCGCTGAGGGCATACAGGCGCGTTTTCGTGCGCAGAAATAGGAAAAGCCAGCATAAAGGAGCAAACACAATGTATAAGATCACTGAAAAAGTCGCGCTGAATCCCACCGTGACGAAGATGGTCATTGAAGCCCCGCTGATCGCCAAAAAGGCAAAGCCGGGCCAGTTTATCATTGTGCGCCCGTTTGAGGACAGCGAGCGCATCCCCCTGACCGTGGCCGGTTACGACCGCGAAAAGGGCACTGTGGATATCATTTTCCAGATCGTGGGCGGTACCACGATGGAGCTGAACAGCCTGCAGGTGGGCCAGAGTGTCCACGACTTTGTAGGCCCGCTGGGCCGCGCCACCGAGGTGGAAGGCCTGAAGAAGGTATGTGTCGTGGGCGGCGGCGTAGGCTGCGCCATCGCTCTGCCCATTGCCCGTGAGCTACACGAGCAGGGCTGTGTGGTGCACAGCGTGGTGGGCTTCCGCAATAAGGACCTGCTGATCCTTGAGGACGAGTTCAAAGCCTGCAGCGACGAACTGCGCATTATGACCGACGACGGCAGCTATGGCACCAAGGGTGTTGTTACCGCTGCACTGGACGAGCTGGTGGCCGCCGGCAACCAGTACGATCTGGTCATCACCATTGGCCCGCTGATCATGATGAAGTTCGTGGTCAAGACCTGCCAGAAGCATGGCCTGAAGAGCATCGTTTCCATGAACCCCATCATGATCGACGGCACCGGCATGTGCGGCGGCTGCCGCCTGACCGTTGGCGGCGAGACCAAGTTCGCCTGCGTGGACGGCCCCGACTTTGACGGCGATCTGGTGGATTTTGATGAGGCAATGGCCCGCGGCACCATGTACCGCCCGTTTGAGGCACACGCCCGTGAAGCGGCATGCAATCTGCTCAATCAGGAGGTAAAATAAGATGGCTTTCAATATGGACCCGAAGAAGTGCCCCATGCCCACGCAGGACCCCAATGTGCGCAACAAGAACTTTAAGGAAGTTGCACTTGGCTACACCGAAGAAATGGCCGTGAACGAAGCAAAGCGCTGCGTGCACTGCAAGAACAAACCCTGCCAGACCGGCTGCCCTGTGGGCATCGATATCCCCGAGTTCATCGGCCATGTGGCCGAGGGCGACTTTGAAGCCGCTTATCAGGTGATCAACCGTTCCTCTTCCCTGCCCGCTGTCTGCGGCCGTGTATGCCCGCAGGAGAGCCAGTGCGAGGGCAAGTGCACCCGCGGCATCAAGAACGAGCCGGTGGGCATCGGCCGCCTGGAGCGCTTTGTTGCCGACTGGCACCGTGAGAATGTGCACACCGCCCCCATCGTGCCCGAATGGAACGGCCACAAGGTGGCCATCATCGGTGCAGGCCCTGCCGGCCTGACCGCCGCAGGCGATCTGGCAAAGCTTGGCTACAAGGTCACCGTTTACGAGGCCCTGCATGTGGCCGGCGGCGTGCTGATGTACGGCATCCCTGAGTTCCGTCTGCCCAAGGCCATCGTGCAGCAGGAGATCGACGGCCTGAAGAAGATGGGCGTTGATTTTGAGTGCAATATGGTCATTGGCAAGGTGCTCACCATCGACGAGCTGATGGACGAGTACGGCTACGAGGCCGTGTTCGTAGGCTCCGGTGCCGGTCTGCCCCGCTTCATGGGCATCCCCGGCGAGAGCCTGAAGGGCGTCTACTCTGCCAACGAGTTCCTGACCCGCTCCAACCTGATGAAGGCTTATCTGCCCACCAGCAAGACCCCCATCCGCACCGGCAAAAAGGTCGCCGTTGTGGGCGGCGGCAACGTGGCTATGGACGCTGCCCGCAGCGCCCTGCGTCTGGGTGCCGAGACCGTGTACATCGTCTACCGCCGCGGCATGGCTGAGCTGCCCGCCCGTAAGGAAGAGGTGGAGCACGCCGAGGAAGAGGGCATCATCTTCAAGACCCTGTGCAACCCTGTGGAGATCCACGCCAACGACGAGGGCTTTGTCAAGTCCATCACCTGCATTGAGATGGATCTGGGCGAGCCGGATGCTTCCGGCCGCCGCCGCCCCATCGAAAAGAAGGGCAGCGAGTTCGAGCTGGATGTGGACACGGTCATTATGAGTCTGGGCACCAGCCCCAACCCGCTGATCCGCTCCACCACCCCGGGTCTGGAGACCAACAAGCACGGCTGCATCGTTACCGACGGCGACGACGGCAAAACCAGCCGCGATGGTGTGTACGCCGGCGGCGATGCCGTGACCGGCGCGGCCACCGTCATTAAGGCCATGGGCGCAGGCAAGGCTGCTGCAAAGGCCATTGACGAGTACATTCAGAGCAAGTAATCCCCTGTGAAGGTGGGCACCGTCCACTGAATACCGGATATGAAAAATCCCCTGTGCCAGTGCACAGGGGATTTTTTGCATCTTATTCTGCGGTCTCCGTTGTGAGCGCCGGGTAACCCGTCCGCACGCACCGCACAGCGCACCGGGCGCTGCCGCCGGTGGTACAGGTAAAGAGGGTCAGATCCCATTCATCGGACTCCTCCGTCTTTTCGGTCATTTCCTCAATTTGCGTGGGCTGCAGGTTTTCCACATAGGAGACCTCGTAGGTCCAGCGCATACCGTCCATATCCGTAAAATAGACCTGCGCGCCCTCGGTCAGCCACTTGATGGGGCTGAAATGCTTTGCATAGTTGTGGGCGCAGACCACCATGTTATCCGCATAGGTGGAACCGGAGTAACGGCCCGGTGCGATTTTCAGGCCCGCATAGCTCCACTGGCTCATCACCGGCAGTTCCAGCCCGATGGACGGAATGGACAGATAGCCGATGTAATCCCAGCCGTTCAGTTCGGTCACGGTCATTTCCTGCGTGGGGTCCAGCTCCGGCTGCAGCGCCACGGTATCCGATTTTGCCTTTTCCTCAATGGCAGCGTTCAGGGTCTGCTCCAGCTCGCCCAGCACCTCCTGCGAGGCCTTGTCTGCACGGGATGCATCCCACTTGTTATAGGCCAGCAGGGCTGCTGCCGCAAGGATCAGCAGCGCGCCCAGCACCATACACACTCTTCCGATTTTCTGTCGCATAGCAATGTTTCCTTTTTGTTCCGCGGTAGGTTTCATCCCTTTCAGTATATGCGCAATTGGTATGTTTGTCCAGTAAAAACTTACCGCACTGCCCGGTCCGGCACAAGGCGGCACACAAACCGCACCATCAGTGGGGTCAGCGGCAGCCACACCAGCGTGCACGCCACATTGAACAAGGTGTGCGCATTCGCGATCTGCCGGGCGATCACGGCAAGCTCCGGCCCTTTGGGCGAAAGTGCAGCCGTCAGCCGCACATACAACGGCAGACCGGCGCAGAACACCGCCGCGCCGGTCAGATTGAACACTGCATGGGCCGCAGCCACCCGCTTTGCGTCCCGGCTTGCGCTCAAGGATGCCAGCACTGCCGTGATGGTGGTGCCGATATTATCGCCCAGCAGCACTGGCAGCGCACCCGCAAGACCCAGCAGACTGCTGCCGTCCAGCCCGGGGCGGGCTGCAAAGTTCTGCAGCAGGGCAATGGTAGCCGAGCTGCTCTGCACTGTCAGGGTCATGCCAAGCCCCGCCAGCAGCCCCAGCCATGGGTGCTGCCGCACCCGACCCAGCCAGTGCACAAACACCGGGCTTTGCGCCAGCGGTTCCATGGCAGTGCCCATATCGGCAATGCCCTCGAACAGCAGGCCAAAGGCGAACACCGCCCGGCCAATAGCCCGGGCCTTCCGCCCCGCACAGACAAAGCAGAGCAGCAGCCCGGCCAGCAGCACAAGGCCGCGCACATCTTCCAGCCGGAAGGCCAGCAGCTGTGCGGTAACGGTGGTTCCGATGTTGCAGCCAAAGATCACCGGGACCGCCTGCCGCAGGGTCAGCAGGCCCGCACTTACAAAGCCCAGCACCATCACCGTGACTGCCGAGCTGCTTTGCAGCACCGCCGTGACCGCAGCCCCCGCCAGCACGCCCCGCACCGGGCTGCCGGTCACAGCGGCCAGCAGGCTTTTCAGGCGGCTGCCTGCCGCTGTTTCCAGACTGTGGCTGAGCGCATCCATGCCGTATAAAAACAGTGTCAAGCCGCCAAAAAGTGTAAAAATTCTTGTCAGGTTCTGTTCCACTGCCGCCGCCCCTCCCGCAGAAACGTTTCTTATTCTATTTATGCAGCTGCCGGGCGGTTCAGGCTTTCTGCCGCCCTCCCCTTTTTGTGAACTTTTTTAAAATTATCCTAAACTGCCCTTGCATTCTGGGTGCGGGAGGAATATTATTGTCAGGCGTTAATAGTTAACAGCTGTTAAGCATTTTGCAATGAGGAGGGATAAAATGTTGAACGAGACCGAAGCCGCGGCGAGCTTTCACGGCCTGTGCCATTTTTTCGGACGGCTGAGCAAGGCGTCCCGGGCCGGCATGAAGGCGGCTCTGCGGGGCTGTCCCAAGTGCCACTTTCCCATGCTGGAGGGTCTGGCTCACACGATCAGTACCCGCGGGCAGAACGGAGCGGTGTATGTTTCCGATTTTGCCCGGGAGGCACACCAGCCGCTGCCGGCCATCAGCCGCAGCCTGCGCCAGCTGGAACAGGACGGCCTTGTTCTGCGCGAAGCGGACCCGGCTGACCGGCGCAAAACGCTGGTGCGCATCACGCCGGAGGGCTACGCCGCCTGTGCCCGGTGTGAAGATGCACTCAGCGATTATTTTGCCTGCGTGATGGCCCGGCTGACACCGGAGCAGGTGCAGCAGATGAACGTTTTGCGCGGCGCACTGATGGACGCCATCCTTGCGGAAAACGCTTCCCGTGAAGCAAAAAACAACGAAGGGAGAACCGAACTATGACGAAAATTTTCAAGCAGCTGGCCCGGCACTGGGCCGTCTGTCTTGTGGTGTTCGCGCTGCTGTTCGTGCAGGCGTACTGCGATCTTTCGCTGCCGGACTACACCAGCAGGATCGTGGACACCGGCATCCAGCAGGGCGGCATTGAAAGCCCCCTGCCGGAAACGATACGCCAGAGCACGCTGGATGCCCTCACGCTTTTGATGAGCGAAGAGGACGCCGATGCGCTCCAGAACGCCTACGGGTATTATCTTCAGGACGACGGCGTGCTGAAGCTGCGCACCGACCTGACCGATGACGAGCGCACCGCGCTGGAGGATGCCGTCACCACGCCGGACATCGTGCTGTATATGGCCGCCGCGCAGGCAGCGAACGCCCCCGCCGGGCAGGACACCATGGGCATGACCGGCCTTGCTGACATGCAGGCGGCATCCTCTGAGAGCACCACCACGGATAGCGAGACCGTCACCCCCACTGCCGAAGATCTGGACACCGTATGCGCCCAGTTTGCCGCTATGAGCCAGATGCCCGGCTTCACCCGCGAAGCTGTCCAGCAGCAGCTGGCCGGTGCTTTTGCCAGTCTGGATGATACCCTGATGGAGAACCTCAAAAGCCAGTCCATGCTTCTGGTGCAGCTGGAATACGAGGCTCAGGGCATTGCCCACGATGTGCAGATGCGCTATCTTTACCGCGTAGGCGGCCAGATGCTGGGCCTGACTTTGCTGATGGTGGCTGTGTCCATTGCGGTGGGCTTCCTCGCCTCTCGTGTGTCCGCCGCCATTGGCCGCGACCTGCGCCGGGAGACCTTTGCCAGCGTCATCGGGTTCTCCAATGCAGAGATCGAGAATTTTTCCACCGCATCTCTCATCACCCGCACCACCAACGACATCCAGCAGGTGCAGTTCGTCTGCGTCATGCTGCTGCGCATGGTGGCCTATGCGCCCATTCTGGGCATTGGCGGCGTGCTGCATGTGCTGAACAGCAGCACCGGCCTTTCCTGGATCATCGTGCTGGATGTGGCCGTTCTGCTGCTGCTCATCCTCTTCCTGATGAGTGTGGCCATGCCCAAGTTCAAGATCATGCAGAAGCTGGTGGACCGGTTGAACCTCGTCAGCCGCGAGATTCTGACCGGCATCATGCCGGTGCGTGCCTTCAGCCGTGAAAAGTTTGAGGAGGAGCGCTTCGACAAGGCCAACAAAGACCTGATGAGCACCCAGCTGTTCACCAACCATGCCATGGTTGCCATGATGCCCTTTATGACCCTCATCATGAACGGCACCAGCCTGCTGATCGTCTGGTTCGGCGGCAAGGCCATGGACAACGGCACCATGCAGGTGGGCGAGATGATCGCATTCATCACCTACACCATGCAGATCGTCATGTCCTTCCTGATGCTGGCCATGGTGGCCGTCATGCTGCCCCGCGCCGGTGTGGCTGCGGAGCGCATCGACGAGGTGATCCGCACCAAAGCCACCATCAACGACCCGGACGAAGCTGTTGCAAAGCCCGCGCAGGAGCACGAAAACTGGCAGGGTGAGGTAGAGTTCCACGATGTGAGCTTCCGCTTCCCGGGTGCGGACAGCGATGCGCTGGAGCACATCAGCTTTACCGCAAAGCCCGGCGAGACCACCGCCATCATCGGCTCTACCGGCTGCGGCAAATCCACCCTGCTCAACCTCATCCCCCGCTTTTATGATGTCACCGGCGGCAGCGTGACCGTGGATGGCATCGATGTGCGCAATATGCCGCAGGCACAGCTGCACGACCTGCTGGGCTATGTGCCCCAGAAGGGCGTGCTGTTCAGCGGCACCATCGACTCGAACCTGAAGTTCGGCGGGGAGCACATCACCGATGCCGATGTAAAAAAGGCTGCTGCCATTGCGCAGGCCACCGAGTTCATCGACGCAAAGCCCGAGGGCTACCAAAGCCCCATTGCACAGGGCGGCTCCAATGTGTCCGGCGGACAGAAGCAGCGCCTTTCCATTGCACGCGCCATTGCCAAGGACCCCAAAATTTATCTGTTCGACGACAGCTTTTCTGCCCTCGACTTTAAGACCGATGTTGCCCTGCGCCGTGCACTGAAAGCCCAGACCGATAACGCTACCGTTATCATTGTGGCACAGCGCATCTCCACTGTGCTGCATGCAAACCAGATCCTGGTTCTGGACGAAGGCCGTCTGGTGGGCAAGGGCACCCATGCCCAGCTGATGGCTTCCTGCCCGGAGTATCAGGAGATCGCCCGCAGCCAGCTGAGCCAGAAGGAGCTGGACCTCAAATCTCTGAATACCGAAAAGGAGGGTGAGTGATATGCCAAGACCCGGACGCATGACGACCGAACGCGCCAAGGACTTCAAGGGCACCCTGCTGCAGCTTGTGCGCACCCTTGGCCGCTACCGCCTTTCGCTCGTTACCGCCATTGTATTTGCCATTCTTTCTACCATCTTCAACATTGCAGGCCCCAAGGTGCTGGCAAAGGCCACCACGGCTCTTGCCACCGGCTGGATCGCCAAGCTGCGCGGCACCGGCAGCATCGACTTTGTGTATATCGGCCGCATCCTGCTGTTTTTGCTGGGCATGTACCTGCTGAGCAGCGCCTTCAGCTTTATTCAGGGCTGGCTCATGACCGGCCTTTCCCAGAAAGTCTGCTACGACTTCCGCAAGCAGATCAGCGAAAAGATCAACCACCTGCCCCTTGCCTACTTTGAAAAGCGCACCGTGGGCGAGGTGCTGTCCCGCATCACCAACGATGTGGACACGCTGGGCCAGAGCCTGAACCAGAGCATCACCCAGCTCATCACCAGTGTGACCACCATGATCGGCGTGCTGGTCATGATGCTGTCCATCAGCCCGAAGATGACCCTGATCGCCCTGCTGATCCTGCCGGTCTCGCTGGTGCTGGTGCTCATCGTGGTCAAGTTCAGCCAGAAATACTTCAAGGCACAGCAGGCCATTCTGGGCGTCGTGAACGGTCAGGTGGAAGAAGTCTACTCCGGCCACAACGTGGTCAAAGCCTTCAACCGCGAGGCCGTGGTGCTGAACGACTTCAACGCCGCCAACGATAAGCTGTACGAATCCGCATGGAAGAGCCAGTTTCTCTCCGGCCTGATGATGCCCATTATGAACTTTGTGGGCAATCTGGGCTATGTGGCAGTGGCCATCGTGGGCAGCATTTTTGCGTCAAACGGCACCATTACCATCGGTGACATTCAGGCCTTCATCCAGTACGTCAAGAACTTCACCCAGCCCATCCAGCAGCTTTCTCAGGTGTCCAACATGCTGCAGAGCATGGCCGCTGCCGCTGAGCGGGTGTTCGAGTTTCTGAACGAGCCGGAAGAGGATCAGCAGGCAGACCCAGCCCGCCGGGCCGACCCCGGCTGCATCAACGGTCAGGTGACATTCAGTCATGTCCGCTTCGGCTACACCCCGGACAAGACCGTCATCCACGATTTCAGCTGTGAGGTCAAGCCCGGCCAGAAGGTGGCTATCGTCGGCCCTACCGGCGCGGGCAAAACTACCATGGTCAAGCTGCTCATGCGCTTCTATGATGTGGATTCCGGTTCCATCACCCTGAATGGCCACGATGTGCGTGACTTTGACCGCAGCGCCCTGCGCGAGGGCTTCGGCATGGTGCTGCAGGACACATGGCTGTTCAAGGGCACCATCATGGAGAACATCCGCTATGGCCGTCTGGATGCTACCGACGAAGAAGTGATTGCCGCCGCCAAGGCTGCCAATGCCGACCACTTTATCCGCACCCTGCCCGGCGGCTACCAGATGGAGCTGAACGAGGACGCTTCCAACGTGAGTCAGGGCCAGAAGCAGCTGCTCACCATCGCCCGCACCATTCTGGCAGATAACCGCATCCTGATTTTGGACGAGGCCACCAGCAGTGTGGATACCCGCACCGAACAGCGCATCCAGACCGCCATGGACCGCCTGATGGAGGGCCGCACCAGCTTTGTGATCGCACACCGTCTTTCCACCATCCGGGACGCCGACCTCATCCTTGTGATGCGAGATGGCGACATCGTGGAGCAGGGTACCCACGACCAGCTGATCGAAGCAGGCGGCTTCTACGCCGACCTGTACAACAGCCAGTTCGAGGACGTGGTGGAGTAAGCTGCCCGTCATCGCAGTATAAGCACAAAAAGAGCACCTGCTGCCTTCGGAAAGGAAGGCAGCAGGTGCTCTTTGTTTACCCTCTCAGTCATCGCTACGCGATGCCAGCTCCCCCGAGAGGGGGAGCTTTTCAGCAGTTACCGGTCAGCTGCAATAGAGCTCTCCCTTCGGGAGAGCTGGCGCGAATGCGCCTGAGAGGGTTTTCTTTTTTCTTTATTCCTCCACCGCTTCCAGCTTCAGGCCGAACAGCTTTTCCGAGAGGGACGGCAGCAGCTGCTGCAAAGCGCGGACATAGGCCATTACCACCGGGTCCTCGCGCTTTTGTCCCAGCACGACGCCGAACCGGTGTCCCCTGCCCCAGTCCAGCACCCGCGCAAAGCTGAGATCCGGTCTGCGGTAATAGACTGCAGGAACCATCTTGAGCGCAGGATCCCCATAGGATGCGCTGCGGATGCCGCCCACCGGCGTAAAGTTCACTCCGCGCTCCAGCCCCTCCTGCAGCAGGCTGGTCTCGTAGACGGTCTGGTACATCTCTTTGACGGGCAGCCAGCGGTATTGCAGCGCCTGCTCCAGACTCAGCCTGCCCACCGGCATATCGGCGGGCGGGTGGATGGGAATGCACAGCTCTGGCGCATAAAGCAGCGGGATGAAAGTGAACCCCTGCGCGTAAAATTCCGAACTTTCCAACTGGAAAGAAAGGTCCGCGTCCCCTTTTTTCAGACTGCGCCAGACCTCGCTGCGACTGGCGCACTGCATCATAATAGACGTGTATTGCAGACACAGCTCGTTCGTCAGAGAAAACAGGTCGTACCCGAACATCCGCATCGCCTCATGGCTCCATGCAATGACCAGATGCCGTTCCGGCGGATTTTCCTGCTGCTGTACCGCACGGGCATGGCGCACTGCCTCCTGATATAAGGCCGTCAACTGCTTTGCCTTGGGGTAAAAGTCCCGGCCTGCCGGGGTCAGGATCACCCGGCGCGGTACATGCTGGAACAGTTCAAACTGCAGTTGCCCTTCCAGCGTGCGGATCTGCTGCGAAAGCGCCGACTGCGAAAGATACAGTGCCTCTGCTGCTGCCGAAAAACTGTCCATCTCTACGATCTTCACAAATCCTTCCAGTGCACTCTGGTTCATCTGCGCATCCTCGCTTTCTTACATTAGGATTTCCTAAATTATAATATAACATAATTGAATTGTAAAGTGCGTCACTCTACGCTACAATTGTTAAAGATTCAGCAAAGTGGTTTTTACCCTGCTGCACGATAAGAAGAGAAAAGAGAAAGAGAGCGTACCTATGAACAAGATTTCCCGCAAGGGCTTTCTGATGATCGCCGCTGCCGCCGCCATGAGCGGTGTCACTGCCGGCGCACTGGCTGCCTGCAATTCCGCCTCCAGCTCCACTGCCTCCGGTGCTGCCGGTCAGTACATCCCCGGCACCTACGAGGGCACCGCCGAGGGCATCTCCTCCACCGTCAAGGTCACCATGACCTTCTCTGACAGCGCTGTCACCGACGTGGTGGTGGACACCTCCGGCGAGACCGCTTCTTTCGGCGCTGCCGCTGCCGATGAGCTGCGTGAGCAGCTGATGGCTGCCGGTTCTGCCGAGATCGACGGCGTTTCCGGCTCTACCATCACCTCCGATGCCGTGATGAAGGCTGCCAAGAGCTGCTACGCACAGGCAAAGGGTGAGGCCGTGGTGTCCAGCGTGCAGCTGCCCACAGGCGACGCAAACGACTGGCTGGGCAAAGAGCCTGATATCGACGAGACTGCCATCACTGAGACCGTGGACACCGACATCCTCATTGTGGGTGCAGGCAACGGCGGTATGTTTGCTGCCGCCTATGCAGCTGCGAACGGCCTGAATTTCCGCGTTATTGAGCAGAACGCCAACGTACAGGACACCCGCCACTGGTACGGCGCTATCGACTCCGCTGCCGCCAAGGAGGCCGGTGAAAAGCCCGCCGACCGCGCCAAGCTGCTGAGCGAGATCTCCCGCTACGCCTCCGGTAAGTGTGACCAGCGCGTCGTCAAGACCTGGATCAATGAGTCTGCCGCTATGCACGACTTCATGCGCAGCATTCTGGAAGATAAGTACGGCTGGGTGTGCGATTTCACCTCCGGCAGCGAGGCTGCATGGCCCACAGAGAATGCTGAGCACAATACCGACTACCTCTTCCCTGTGCAGGAGCATAACTACATGGCCAGCGAAAGCGCATCTGGTCTGGCCCGCAACGAGCTGCTGCTGCAGTACATTCAGGAGCTGGGCTACGATGTGGACTTCAAGACCAGTCTGGCCAAGCTGGAAAAGAACAGCGAGGGCCGCATTACCGGCATCATCGCCCAGAGCACCGAAGATGACCACTTTATCCGCTACAACGCCAACAAGGGCGTGCTGCTGGCCTGCGGCGGTTTCCCCGGCAACCCCTACATGATGGAGCAGCTGGACCCGCTTGGCACCAGCGTGACCACCGCCTGCTCCTACTCCCCCGCCGACAAGGGCTACGGCATCCGCGCTGCTGTATGGGCCGGTGCCAATCTGGACAAGGAAGCCGCTCCCATGCTGTTTGACCGCGGCGTTGTTGCCCCCGGCGTGGATGGCGGCTATGTGGATAGCGACACTGCCTTTGGCGGCAAGGCCTTCCCCGGCAAGATCCGCCAGTACAACCCCGGTACCCAGCCCTTCCTGAAGGTGAACCGCAACGGCGAGCGCTTTGCCAACGAGAGCTGCCCCTACAACGATATCGTCTACGCTGCTGCCCACCAGCCGGGCCGCGTCTACGCACAGATCTGCGATGCCAACATTCTGGAGGACGCAAAGCGTTTCCACACCATCGGCTGCTCTGCCCAGACCCGCAACGGCGGCGAGAAGTACATTCAGGGTAAGATGGACGAGGCTATTGAGGCCGGTGCATTGTTCAAGTGCGATACGCTGGACGAGCTGGCTGACAAGATGGGCTTTACCGGTGCTGCCAAGGACACCTTCCTTGCTACCGTGGAGCGCTACAATGAGCTGTACGACAAGCAGAACGATGAGGATTTCGGCAAGCCCGCTTACCGCCTGAGTGCCATCCGCACCGCGCCCTTCTATGGCTGCTGGCTGGGTGCCTCTCTGCTGACCACCGAGCAGGGCATTGCCATCAACGAAAAGGGTCAGGCGCTGGACAACAACAACCAGCCCATGGAGGGCCTGTATATCACCGGTGATATGTCCGGCAGCTTCTTTGCCAACAACTACCCCTGCCTGATGGCTGGTGTGGCCATGGGCCGCACCCTGACCTTCGCCATGAAGGCCGTCAAGCAGATGGCGGGTCTGGATAACGCCTGATCCAGCGCGGTTTTCCGGCACAACTTAAGCGTTTTTCCATTTCTTCTTTCTTCATGAAGAGAGGCGGTCCCTGTTTGGGGCCGCCTCTCTTTGCTATTTTTTCGCCACGTGCCCCCTACACAAATCCCCACGATTGTGCTATGATAAAGCTGAACAGCCGGTTTGTGCCAGACAACCGGCAAAATCGAGGTGTTTGTACAAATGTCTGATCTCCTTGAAACTCTGCAGCAGGAAGGGGTAGACCCCGCTCTGCTGGAAGCAGTCCAACAGTACCGCGCTGCCCATGCCCTGCCGGACGCACTGCGCCCGCGCATTCCTTCCCCTGCCTTTACCTACTACGGCAAACAGGTGTGGGAGCAGGCGCTGGCGGCGCTGCTCTGCGGCGAAAACCTGCTGCTGGCAGGCGGAAAAGCCACCGGCAAAAACGTGCTGGCCGAGAACCTTGCCGCCGCCTTTGGCCGTCCCGCATGGGACATCTCCTTCCATGTGAACATGGACGCAGCATCCCTCATCGGCATGGACACTTTTGTGGACGGTCAGGTGGTGTTCCGGCCCGGCCCGGTATACCGCTGCGCCCAGTGCGGCGGCTTTGGTGTGCTGGATGAGATCAACATGGCCAAAAACGAAGCGCTGGCCGTGCTGCACGCGGTGCTGGACTTCCGCCGTGCCATCGATGTGCCCGGCTACGACCGCATCCCGCTGGCGGAGGAGACCCGCTTTATTGCCACCATGAACTACGGTTATGCCGGCACTCGTGAGCTGAACGAGGCCCTCACCTCCCGTTTCGTGGTCATCCAGATGCCCACCATTACGCAGGACGATCTGGAAAAGCTGCTGCGGACGCAGTTCCCCGATCTCGCTTCCAAGTATGTGCGCCAGTTTGCACTGCTGTTCCTTGACCTGCAGAAAAAATGCGACAGTGCAGAAATTTCCACCAAGGCGCTGGATCTGCGCGGTATGCTGGATGCCCTGCGGCTGATCCGGCGCGGCATCCCGGCAGGCGCGGCACTGGATATGGGCATCACCAACAAGGCCTTTGACTCCTACGAGCAGGGCCTGATCCGTGATGTGATCGCAGCGCGCATTCCGGCCAAGCTGGATGCCGCCAAGCTCTTTGGCTGATGGACGCCCAGAGTTACACCGCGCAGGAGCGGCGTGCGGCCAATCAGGTCTGGGCTGCTGCAGGAGCCTATGGCTTTGAGCCGCTGTTTCTGGCCCGCTATACCGACGGCACCACCGATTTTTACATGAACACGGTCGTGGGCCTCATCCACAAATATTACGGTGACGCGCTGATTCGCAGCATCTTTGATGCATGGGACGGTGATCTGCGGCAGACCATGCTGGACGACATGACATGGCTGTATCTGGAAAATGCAGCCTATCGGCTGGAGCTGCCCCGCCGCCCGGTGCTGGAAGCGCTGCGCCATGCCCATGCAGATTACTTTTTTGCGATTCAATACAAGCTCTCCCGTCAGGAGTGGATGGCAAAAAATCAGCTGGTGTACACCATGCAGGCTGCACGCTGGCGGCGTGTGCTGGGCCGTGCCGACCCGGTGATGACCCCTTATGAGTCCGGCCTTGCTGCGGCTCTTTCCCCGGAAAAAGCGCCGGCAGCGGAACAGCTGAAAGCCGAAATTTTATCGATCTACGCAAAATTCAACCTGTTCGACGGCACTGTGCACCAGAGAGCAGCTTTGCATCTGCATCTGGACGGCCTGCTGGCAAAGCTTGCCACCAAAGCCATGCCCACCCAGATGATCAAAACGGACCGCGTGACCGTGGAACACTCAAGCTCCGTGGATGCTGTGGGCGGCGGGCTGGCGGTGGACAAGCGCCGGGCCCACATCACCCTGAAGCAGAATGCCGCGCAGGACAGAGCCTACATCGAAAGCTGCTTCGGCCGCTCTCTCTACCCGCCGGAACGGCTGCGCAAGGCTGAGCAGGAGCTTTGCGTGGGCGACCATCTGGGGTGCCATTTGTGGTTCAGTGCCGGTGTGCCCAGCCCGGAGCAGGCTCCCACACCGGAAGCAAAGCATCTGGCTGAACAGGCTGAGCTGCAGGCCGACCGCAACCGCGCTTATTACGCCAAAAATCGGGAACTGCACCGCAGTGTGGTGCTGCGGCTTACCGAGCAGATCCGCAACTGCATCCTTGTGCACCAGCAGCCCAACGCCCGTGTTGCCCGCAGCGGCAACCTGAACGCTGGGCGCATCTGGCGCGCACCACTTTTGAACGATGACCGGGTGTTTTTGTGTGCCGAGGAAGAGAACCAGCCCTCTTTTACGGTAGACCTTTTATTGGACGCATCCGCTTCCCGCCTGCACTGTCAGGAAGTGATCGCGGCTCAAGGATCCATTTTGGCCCAGAGCCTTGCGGCCTGCGGGATCCCGGTGCGGGTGTCCAGCTTCAGCAGCCTGCGGGGCTACACCGTACTGCGGGTGCTCAAAGGCTTTGCAGACAAAAACCTGCAAAACATCAACCGATATTTTGCTTCCGGCTGGAACCGTGACGGCCTTGCTCTGCGGGCCGCAGGCGACCTTTTGCAGTATGCGCCCGGTCCTGCGCCGCGGCATCTGCTCATCGTGCTGACGGACGCTTCGCCCAACGACAGCCGCCGCATCCCGCCCAGTGCAGAAAACCCGCTGGGCTGCGGTTACGAGGACGCTGCCGGTGTGGCTGACACTGCCGCGCAGGTGCGTGCGCTGCAGCGCATGGGCATCCGGGTGTCGGCTGTGTTCATGGGTGAGGACAGCTCTGCCGGTGCCGCTGCACAGATCTACGGCAAAAACATGGCCCGTATCCGCGGCATGGACCAACTGGCCCGCGCGGCCGGGCGGCTGATCCAGAACGAGATCCGTGAACTGGGCGATTGAACCATATTTTACCAGAACAGCCCACAGATGGGAGGCTTTGGCCTTGCCGTCTGTGGGCTGTTTTTGATACAGAACACAACTGATTCACTCTTGCAACAACCATGTTTCGGGTCACTATTGCAGGATGCGCGGAAATATTTTGTTTTTCTGCAAACTTATAGTTGTTTTTTGTTGTGAAGTATGCTATACTATGTTCAGTCAATAAAACATTCCTGCGTAAGCCGCCTGCTGTGCACCGGGTCGTTTGGCGCAGTGCCCATCCGTTATACAACGAACTGCTGTGTTATAGTTTCAGGAGGGAACCGATCATGGATGCCAACCGTTATTTTGATGCCATGCACAACGCTATGTCAGCTCAGCACCCCGGTGCGCAGCTGCTGTTAACGGTAAAGCTGCAGGACACCTGCGGCAACGATGCCTGCCTGGAGCTGAAGCAGCTGCCCGGTGAGAGCACCTCCATTCTGTGCTACTCCACCATGGGTCGCCGCTGCCTGAACTTCCAGCTGTTCCGCAAGGGCTGGCAGCTGTGCCACAACGCCGATGGCCAGCTGGTGGGCCGCTTCCCTTCCAGCGCCGACGGCCTGATTGACGAGACCGATTTCCGCGCCTACTGCCGTGAGGACCGGCTGGATCTAGCACGCACCCAGCGCATCACCGCCGAGCTTCGCCAGTGCGCCGGTATCAATTATCAGGGCAGCATCCCGCAGAACGCCCGCACCGGCGCTGTAATCACGGTAGAAAGCCATGTAGGGGCCGGTGCCCGCTGGACCTACTGGAGTCAGGATGTTCTGCCCAGCCTGCCGCTGGGTGCCATCCTCTACTGGCTGGCGGATCATCTGGCCGGTGCCGAGCGCCGCACCCTGCAGGCCGACCCGCAGGCAGCCCGCCTTGCCGCCCAGTGGCTGGCCGGTGATACAGCCGTATTCTTCCATCCGTCGGTGCCGATGACTGCCATGAATACGGTCTCTTCCGGCTCTGCACCCGCACGCCGCCGCACCACTGTGCCCGCTGCCCGCAACAAGAGCTGGCAAAGCATCATGGCCGTGATGGCAGGCATGTGAACGAAAAAGCAAGGAAAGACCGATCGTCTCTCCTTGCTTTTTCAGTATTATTCGAGGTACGGGTCGAGCAGGGCATCCACCGTTTTGTTCCGCTTGGGGTTCGGCTTTTTGATCACATGGCCGCGGCAGACCACCAGTTCCAGATGCTGCAGCGCACGCAGGTCTTCCAGCGGGTTGTGCTTTGTCACAATAAAATCTGCGCTCTTGCCCGGCTCAATGGAACCGGTTACGTCTCCTACTCCGGCCAGCTGAGCATTGCGCAGGGTGGCCGTGTACAGGGCGAACCGATTGCTCACACCGCAATACTTATGGAAATAGCACAGCTCCCGCCAGAAATCGTACTGGGTGATGTACGGGCAGCCTACATCGTTGCCCAAGGCCACCGGGATGCCGTTGGCAAGGGCGGTCTTTGCGCTTTCCACCACACCGTCAAACACGATCTTGCCGTTATACTGGTCCTTTTCCGATGCACCGGAAACCGCCGTATCAAACAGTGCGTAGGGCAGCGCCGGGGAGATGGTGGTGCACACAAAGGCTCCCCGCTCCTTGTAAAGCCGGATGGTCTCATCGTCCATCTTTGCGCCGTGCTCAATGGAATCCACGCCGTTTTCCAGCGCCACCTTTACGCCTTCTGGCGACTCGGTGTGTGCCGCCACGGTATAGCCCAGCTTGTGGGCCTCGTCGCAGACGGCTTTGACCATTTCCGGCTTCATCTTCAGCTCGCCGGGGGTTCCCTTTTCGGTGGCATCCAGCACGCCGCCGGTGATCATCAGCTTGACAAGATCCACCTTCTGTCCGCTGGCCTTTTTGAGCTGAGCAAGTGCTTCGGCATTGTTATGGGCCGCAACTGCCACCGAGCCTGCCATATGTCCGCCCGGCACCGAAATGCCTTCGTTGGCAGCAAGGATGCGCGGTGCCAGCAGCTTGCCAGCTGCAGCATCATCACGGCAGCGGGTGTCAAAATCTGCAATGCCGCCCACGGTGCGGATGGTAGTCACGCCACCCAGCAGTTCCAGCTTCGCGTAGCTGCATACCAGCCTGTAGGCCACCGCACGGGTCAGGCCATTGCTCAGAATTTTGCGCACCAGCGCAGCATTATCCCGCGGCTTTGCGCTGGGCTTGCCGTTGCCTGCCAGATGCACATGCAGATTGATCAGGCCCGGGCACAGATAGCCTCCGTGCAGATCGATCACCTCATAACCGTCCAGATCCACGCCCTCATCGACAATGGCAATGATCTTATCATCCTCGGTCAGCAGGATCTTGTGCGCTTCCGGCTGCATCTGCTCGGTGCCATCCAGCAGGATCCCGTTCGTATAGGCACGTTTCATTGGGAACATCCTCTCTTTTTCAGATTTTTCGGACAGGAGTTGTTTTGTTCCAGTATAGCACGTTCCGGCAGATGGTGCAATGCAAAAACGGGCAGGAAAGGTTCAGCCCTCTCCTGCCCGCTCGGTGTTTTTATTTACTGTGCGGCTGCGCTGGAAGCTACTTCGGAAGCAGCAGCCTCAGAAGATGCGGCTTCCGAAGAAGCAGCTTCGCTGGATGCGGCATCTGCGCCGCCGGTCACGCCGCCCTCAACGACCAGCTCATCCTCATAGTCAAGGCCGTAGGTATCCACCAGAGTCTCCTCATAGTCCTTGTGGAAGAAGTTCTCCTCGCCCAGAGCCTTGATCTCCTCGTTCAGCCAATCCAGAACGGTGGTGTTGCCCTGGCTCACAGCAGGAGCAATGGTGTCCTGACTGCCCAGAGAGGGAATGCCGACCGTGTAGCCGGTGTTCTGCTTTGCAAATGCAATGACCTCGGTGTTATCGTTGGCCCATGCCACGCCGTTGCCGTTCTCCAGTGCATTCTTGGCCGTTGCATAGGAATCGTACTTCTGCAGCGGAATGTCGGGGTACTCCTTGGTCAGGTAGGTCTCGGCGGTGGTGCCGGAAATGACGATCATCTGGTCGTCAGCGTTCCAGTTGTCCAGAGTGGTGATAACATTGCTGTCCGGAGAAATGACACCCAGAGCCACGTTCATATAAGGCAGAGCAAAGTCCACTTCCTCTGCGCGCTCCGGGGTCACGGTGAAGTTTGCCAGGATCACATCCGCCTTGCCGGTCTGCAGGTACTCGATGCGGTTTGCAGCCTCGGTGGAAACGAAGTTGATCTCCACGCCCAGATCCTCGCCCAGACGGCGTGCAAAGTAGACATCATAGCCCTGATATTCGCCGTTCTCGTCCACATAGCCGAACGGGTTCTTATCGGAGAACACGCCGATGTTGATGGTACCGGACTCCTTGATCTGATCCAGAGTGCGGTAGACCACGCTGCTGCCGGATGCTGCAGTTGCAGTAGAAGCAGAAGAAGAGCCGCCGCATGCGGTCAGAACAGCGGCAGCGGAAACTGCGCCCAGACCCAGCAGGAAGGAACGACGAGAGATCTTAGACTGTTTCATAATGATTACTCCTTTACAAAATCTTTCCCATTTGGCTGCGGAACACCCGCAGCCTTTATCTTGATCTGTGACTCATTTCACAGCATCAAACGTGAAGGTGCGCAGGAAGCGTTGCGCGCGCTCGGTCTTGGGCCGGTCAAAGAACTCGGCCGGTGCAGCTTCTTCCACGATCTTGCCGCCATCCAGAAAGATGACGCGGTTGGCAATGGCGCGGGCAAACTGCATTTCGTGGGTGACAATGATCATGGTCTTGCCCTGCTTGGCAAGGTCCAGCATAACGTCCAGCACCTCGCGCACCATTTCCGGATCAAGGGCAGCGGTCACTTCGTCAAACAGAAGGATCTCCGGGTGCATACACAGTGCGCGCACGATGGCAACGCGCTGCTTCTGTCCGCCGGAAAGCTCCCGCGGGTAGCTGTTTTTCTTGGCAAGCAGGCCCACACGGTCCAGCAGAGCTTCGGCCTCCTGCTGCACTTCCGCTTTGGGGCGCTTCTGCACCTTGGTGGGTGCCAGAAGCACATTGTCCAGCACCGTCATGTGCGGAAACAGCTCGTAGCTCTGGAACACCATGCCGATGCGCTGGCGCAGCTGAGTCAGATTTTTACCGCCGTAGGCAACGGTCTCATTGCCCAGCCGCACCCGGCCGCTCTGGGTGGGCTCCAGACCATTCAGACAGCGCAGCAGGGTGCTTTTGCCGCAGCCCGAAGGGCCGACCACCACGATGACCTCGCCGGGCTTGACAGCAAAGCTGATATCATCCAGCACGGGGGTCTCGCCATAGGCCTTGATCAGATGTTCAACAGTCAAAATAGGTTCTGCCATGTACGGTCACTTCCATTTCTTTTCGAGATAGGATGCCAGCAGACTGATGGGCCAGCATACGAAGAAATATAACACGAAAACCGTGAGATAAATGCCAAACGCTGCGTTGGGGCTGGCGGTGCGGTTGGCCTCGATGATCTGCTGTGCTACCTTGATCACTTCCACCACACCGATCATCAGCACAAGGCTGGTGGTCTTGATCATGCGGGTGATCAGGTTGATGGACAGCGGGATCAGGCGGCGCACCGTCTGCGGAATGATGATGTACCAGTAGGTCTGCGCACGGCTCATGCCAAGGGCCTCGGCGCTCTCATACTGGTGCTTCGGAATGGCGATCAGCGCACCGCGCACAAGGTCGCTCATTTCTGCGGTGCCCCACAGCACAAACACGATGATGGATGCCGTCTCGCCGGAAAGGTTCCACCCAAAGGCACGGGTGGTGCCGAAGTAAACGAGGAACAGCAGCACCATCTGCGGCATGATGCGGACGAACTCCAGATAAAGCCGCAGGATTGCCTTGATAATGGGGTTGCGGGAGGTCATGAGCACGCCCAGCAGGATGCCCAGCGGCAGGCTGATGATCACCGAGACGGCGCTGATCTTGAGTGCAACGCCAAGGCCGCCCAGCAGGCGGGCCATGTTTTTGCCCTTGAACAGGACATCAAGACCCAAATCCAGCATAGCGCAGCCTCCTTTCGATCAGGCTGCCCACAATGGACACCGGCAGCAGAATGATAAGGTAGAACACCACCAGCAGGAACAGACATTCGATGGTTTTGGAGTACATGCCGATGAGGTCCTTTGCCGTGAACATCAGGTCCATCAGGCTGATGGCGCTGAACACGCTGGTCTCCTTGAGCAGGAAGATCACATTTGCCATGAAAGCCGGCATACTGGTGGACATGGCCTGCGGCAGAATGATGTAGCGCATGGTCTGCCAGCGGTTCATGCCAAGGCTGTAGGCACTCTCGGTCTGGATGGGCTCAATGGCTTCCAGACCGCTGCGGAACGCTTCGGCCATGTAACTGCCGCCCAGAAACGCCAGACCGGCAATGCCGCAGATCTCGGCATTGGTGCGGATGCCCACCTTGGGCAGGCCATAATAAATGAAGAACAGCTGCACCAGCAGCGGTGTGTTGCGGGACAGCTGGATGTAAACACCCACGATCTGCCGCAGAACGGGCACCTTTTCATACTGGATCACTGCGCAGGCAAGGCCAATGATGATGGCAAAAATGATGCCTGCAACGCCCAGCCGCACGGTA
Source organism: Faecalibacterium sp. AF27-11BH (assembly GCF_003603005.1). Lineage (NCBI taxonomy): Bacteria > Bacillati > Bacillota > Clostridia > Eubacteriales > Oscillospiraceae > Faecalibacterium > Faecalibacterium sp. AF27-11BH. Next base: position 184,838 of record NZ_QVGS01000003.1, on the reverse strand, counting down.
AGTACAGCGGCCTTCTGGTAGAGCGGCAAATATTGCTGGATCGCATTCCAGTCCATTGCCGGATTCCTCCCTTGTATCCTGATTTGCGGGTCAAAACAAAACGCCCGGAAGCTCCCTCTTCAAGTAAGCTCCCAGGCGGTCAGCGACAGATCCTTCTGCGTGTTCCCACACAGAATATGCAGATATGCTCACACGGCATACCATACTGCAGGGCGGCCGGTCCGGGAAGCGTTTGCGGTACAACAACACATTGCGCAACAACACATCATAGCCGTTTCCTCCCTGAATGATCTCAATTTTCAGATTTGCTCGACCCGATGCACGTAGTTTACACCCTATTACCCATTATGTCAATATGATTATGGGACTTCTTTCGATTCTTTGCTCATTCAGCCTAAAATCATATCATTCTATGTGTAAATTTTATTCATTTTTCAACTTGACCGTATGCGTCGTGCGGACAGCAAAAAGCCCTCCCGTCGAGGGGAGGGCCGGGCCGGATAAAGATTTTTTAGGAAAGTTTAAGAAACAGCCGGTTTTGCTTTCTGCTGCCATATGCTCCCCTCCTGCCTTTTCTTTTATAAATAAGTATCATGATTTCCCGGGAAAAGTGCAATCAAAAGGCACCGGCTTGTGCAAAAAAGTCGGTGCCTTGGGGCAGGAATATTTTACAGGTTCAGCAGCACATTGGCCCGGAAAACGTTGCCGCCCGTTTCCACCGTCAGATTGCCGTGATACCTGTGCACGGCAGTTTCGACGGAAACAAGGCCGATGCCCTGTCCGTCATGCTTGGTGGAATGCAGAACGCCGCCCTGCTTTTTCAGCACGCCGTCATAGCGGTTCTCCACCATCAGGCCCATCATGGCCGGGCTGAGCATCCGGGCCAGCACCTTGACCTGCCGTTCTTCCGGCGGCAGCTTCTGGCTGGCATGGAGCGCATTTTCCAGCAGGTTGCCAAGAATGGTGCACAGGTCGGCCTCCGGCAGGGGCAGGAGCTTGGGCAGTTCCAGCTTCCATTCGATCTGGATGCCCTGTTTCCGGGCCTCATAGTCGTAGTGGCCGGCAAGCGCATCCACCGCGGCGTTGACGCACAGGGTGGGTCTGGCATCGCTGAGTTCGCTCTCGTACTGGCTCAGGTAGCTTTTCAGTTCATCCAGCCGCCCGGCCTCGGTCAGGCCGGAGATCACATGCAGGTGCTGGCGGAAATCGTGCCGCAGGTGGCGGGTCTGTTCCAGATAGCTGCGCAGCTCCATATAGCGGCGGGACTCCACGGCCAGCAGCTGGTTTTCGCGGTCCAGCTGGGAGCTGCGGGCATACTCCTTTGCCACGCGGTACATCTCGTACAGCAGCAGAAAGATGCCCAGCAGCGAGATGCTCACTGCCAGCACCGCGATGATGCGGATGGCTCAAAGGCGAATACATTCCTAAAAATGCTTACCGATTTATCTTGTTTGAAAAACGCTATATGCTTATCTTCCAGATCGTAGATCATACGGTTTATGCAGATCATGTGGTAGATTGCAGACAGGATTACGGCTGGCTCATCCGATGATCAACAAAGGCGGTGGCTTTCCCTTTTGTGGGAAGCTCCCGCCTTTTTCTGCGTCTGTATAAAAAGAAAAGCACCATACTTCCTACGAAGTACAGTGCTTTTTTGGTGGAGAATACCGGGCCGATTCTGATCACGGTGACCCTCTTGCAGTCCATGCACGGCGCTCTCCTGGGTGAGCTAAGCCCTCACTCGTTTGGCAACAACAAAAAAGCACCACACGTTTCTGTGTAGTGCTTTTTCCTTCTGGTGGAGAT
>NZ_QVGS01000003.1:0-183022 GCF_003603005.1 Faecalibacterium sp. AF27-11BH | reverse complement strand
CCTTTTTCTGCGTCTGTATAAAAAGAAAAGCACCATACTTCCTACGAAGTACAGTGCTTTTTTGGTGGAGAATACCGGGCCGATTCTGATCACGGTGACCCTCTTGCAGTCCATGCACGGCGCTCTCCTGGGTGAGCTAAGCCCTCACTCGTTTGGCAACAACAAAAAAGCACCACACGTTTCTGTGTAGTGCTTTTTCCTTCTGGTGGAGATTACCGGGCCGATTCTGATCACGGTGACCCTCTTGCAGTCCATGCACGGCGCTCTCTTGGGTGAGCTAAGTCATTCAACATTATGATCTCCACCACCAAGCTGTCTGCCCGGACTGTCCTGCGGGCAATAAAGGCGGCGTTTCGGCTGTACCAGTCCAAGGCGTCCCAAGGCAAGCAGAGCGTCCGAACTCTGTTGCGGCAAAACCGGGGCGTGTCCAGCATCTCTGCCCTGAAAAATATCCGCAAGTATATCGACATGGTGCTGAATAAGCAGCAGCTTTCCGCACCGGGCGGTAAGACCCCGGAGAAGGAGTCGGTGCTGAAGAAGTTGAACGATAGCAAGGCAGCACTTGAACAGAAAAAATCACAGACCCAGCCAAAAGAAAGCGAACACACATTGTAAAAGGAGAAGCGCAAGTGAGCAAAACTATCACATTGACCAAACATCGCCCCGCTGACGGACTGTTGACCATTCACTCGTCCTACTGGGAGAAGCATCTCGCCGGGTTCGGACGGCTTTCAAAATGATTGGAGGAGTTTTATGAGCGAAAAATCGGATAAGCTGCGGGCGATGTTGGCAAAAGAGAAGGAACGCCGCATCAAACTGAACAATCGTATCGAAATTTTGGAGCGGCGCATTCAGGAGGAGGATTCCGCCGAGGTCAACGAGATGGTGCGGACTGCAAAGGTCACGCCGGAACAGCTTGCCGCCCTGCTGCGGCAGTCGGCCACCACTACCCCGAACCCGGCTGCGCTGTCCGCTGTGGGTGCAACTTTTGAGAAGGAGGACGATTCGGATGAAGATTAAGAGATTTGGCACACTGCTGGTGTCGGCGGTTCTGTGCATCGGCATGGCAGCTCCCGCTTTTGCCTTTGAGGGCGATTCCACCCCGGTGGAACAGCCGGTTCTGCCGGAAGTGGTGGAGGAAGATGTTGTCACCGTCACGGACGAAACCTCTGGTGCCCTGACCCCGGAAGGCAACCTGACGCTGGTGGACGACTACCACACCAACTATTCTGATGGCAGCGGACAGCAGTTCATTACGCTGGTGTCGAAGTCGGGTGCGACTTTCTATCTGGTGATTGACCGCAACGCCAAGGGGCAGCAGACCGTCCACTTTATGAACCTTGTAGACGAAGCCGACCTTCTGGCTCTGATGGAGGAAGATGCTGCCGATGCCTATACCGCTGAAAAAGAAGCAGCGGCGCAGGCTGAACAGGATAAGCTGAAAGCCGAGGAAGAAGCCAAGAAAGCCGCAGAAGAAGCGGCGGCATCCGGCGAGGAACAGCCCAAGGAAAACAAGGTCACAAAGATCGCATCCGGCTTTCTGGGCGTAGTCGTGCTGATTGCGCTGGCGGCAGGCGGCATTTTCTACGCTTTCGCAAAGCAGAAGCAGAAAAAGCAGGCCGAAAAAGAAGCCCTTGACCCCGATGCAAACTACACCGAGGACAAGGGCGATTTTGAGATTCCCACCGAGGACGAGCCGGAGGACACCGGTGAGGAGAACAACACAGAAGCATAATTTATTGGCGGCGTTTGCCGCCTTACATATACATCCGACAGTCTGTTTAGTCGTTTTCGTTGCTCACACAACGGTATACGGCAATGATGTTGGGCTTTTCTCCGACTATTTTCACATCATACTTTTCAGGGAAGTTCTTGAGGAAAAGGCTCAACTTTTGGAAACCATAAGTTCGGCTATCAAAGTCTGGCTTTGCTCTTCTTAAGAACAGTCCTACCTTTGCTACATTGACCCACCCATCCTCGTCTTGGAAGGTATCATAGGCTTTTTCCAATAAAGCATGAATTTCGTTTAGATCATTTTTCTTTTCGGAATTCTCTTCAGCGGGGACAGAACTAGCAATTGGAGTTGAATCCGTTTTCTGTGCATCCTCCTTGAGTTGCTTTGTAGATTCTTCTTTTTCGTTGTTCGGAGATATAGGCACTTCCGCTTTTTCTTTTTGGGGAGAACTAGCAGCATCTTGTTCATCGCTTGGGGAAGAACTAGCAACATCGTGTGCATCGTTCCCTTCAACTGAAGAAGAGCAGTTTTCCAAGAAGAGAAACTCATCGCAGGCATTCCGGAAAGCAACAGGGGTTTTTTGCTCACCAACTCCCATAACATAAACCCCTGCTTCACGCAATTTTATTGCCAACGGAGTATAGTCACTGTCGCTTGAAACAATAACAAACGCATCATAAAGGTTTGTATACAAAAGTTCTATGGTATCAATTACCAGTGCCATGTCTGTTGCGTTCTTGCCCGAAACATAGTCGAATTGCTGCTCAGCTTTGATTGCCAACCGTTTGATGATCTCACCCCAGTTTTTTAACGTTGGTTTATGCCAGTTGCCATAAGCACGCTTTACTACAATTCTGCCGCGTGTTGAGATTTCATGAAACACATCTTCCAATTTTGAAATTTGGGTATTATCGGCATCAATCACCACGGCGATTTTTTGAAGTTCCTGCATTGAAATTCACCCCTTCTGTTGCTTTTATAATCATTATATCTCGCACTATATGAAAATTCAACTCAAATATACAGCCTTTCTCTGCCGGAAGGACAATGACCACTTCCTTATTCTTCCGAGCATTTATGAGAAGCTGGACTTGGATGACTGGCTTCTGGCACACCTGTTTTTCTACGACAAAGACGGAAAACGGTGTATCGGTGTGGAACTGTCGGAGGTTGACTGATGCGATTTGTCTTTGGGTTTATGCTGTTTGAAACCGGCGCTTTTTTCGGCTTCTTTGTGGCAGCGCTGTTGAATGCCGCCCGTGCCGGGCAGGAGATCACCATCAAATTCAAGGAGGACGATAATGGAACAGAACGAGAACACTCTGTCGGTGCTGAAAATTGCACCGGGACAGTATCCGCAGCAGGTCGAGATCGATAACGACTTGAAGGCTTTGCAGCAGGTTGTGGGCGGCTCCATCGGCGCAAGCTATCCTTTTGAAGATCCGGTCGCCATTGTCTACAACGATGATGGCAAGCTCATGGGTCTGCCGCTGAACCGTGCCCTGTGGGACGAGGACGGGCTTATGTACGATGTCATTGCCGGAACCTTTCTGGTGGTGGGACTGGGAGAGGAGGATTTCACATCGCTCTCCCCGGAACTGGCGCAGAAGTACGAAGAAGAATTCCATCAACCCGAAGCCTTTCTCCCTCTGGGGCGTCGCCTGATGGTCATTCCGGTGCCGGATGAATCGATTCGGAGTGATGCAGAAAAGGCTGTGAGCAAGCCCCCGGTGGAACATGACCGTTAAGCTGAATTCCTCTCAGGGAGGTGGTAACGATGCAGGAAGAAATCGAGCATAAGACGGTCAACTTTGCCATCTCGACCACAAAATTGTCTGCCCGCACCTTGCTGCGCGGGATGCAGTTTCTGCTGCGGCAGTACGACAAGCACGCTTCACAGGGCAAGCAGTCCATGAAGCGGCTGGTACGGCAAAACCGTGGCGTGACCAATGGAGATAACCCGATTCGGCTGTCTGCAATTACCGCAGGCGGCAGTCAAGCGGTCTTCTTCAAAATCAATCAACATATTTACTAATGGTATGTATCTTTGGGGATTGCCCCGCATAAATGATATTCAGTCTGTAAATATCACGTATCCGAGTGTCACGGATGATGTTAAAGAAATTTCGAGCAGTGAGGACATTGAGTTAGCCTTAAAGCTAACGGGATTTCTGAAATATGATTTATTTGGGGAAGTGAATAGCGAAGAAGAACCCGCTATTACAATTACTTATTTTCTCAAGGATGGAACAAGCAAAACAATCTCCGCTAATAACACTACTGTCTGGTGGAACAATAAAATTCATGTAATCAAGGACAAGGAAATGTTTGTCAACCTAACAGAGGGAATTTTCTTTCTGGAAGATTTACAAACAAAGTAAATCAATTCCTGTTTGACGGACTATCAAATTATTACACACCCTCTGCGGGCGACCCTCAAAACGGTTGCCCGCTATTTTTATACCCTAAAATCTGAAGAAGGAGGCCAAAATGCCAAGCAAAACCGAAGAATACCTTGCCCTTGCCCAGCGCACGGCGAACGGCTTGACTCGGTACTGGGAAAGCTGGACGGACTATCTGACCACCGCATCCCGGCTGTACAAGTACCCCTTTGCAGACCAGTTGATGATCTACGCTCAGCGGCCCGATGCTACCGCCTGCGCCGACTACGATATCTGGAACAACCGGATGAACCGCTATGTGCGCAGGGGCTCCAAAGGCATCGCTCTGCTGGATGAATCCAGCGGATACCCGCGTCTGCACTACGTTTTTGATGTGTCGGACACCGGTGTGCGCCGCAATTCTCGTGACCCCGACCTGTGGCAGTATAACGATGATTTGAAACAGCCTGTTTCCGATGCGCTGACTGCCGCATACGGCATCAGCCATGAACGGGTCAGTCAGCAGCTTGCCGATATTGCCGGAAAGCTGGTCGCAGATTATTGGGACAACAACAGTGAAGATATCCGCGCCATCGTTGACGGTTCGTTCCTGATGGACTATGATAGTGCCGGGTTGGAAATGCAGTTCAAGTCTGCCGCCGCAATCAGCATCACTTACACGCTGCTGGAACGGTGCGGATTTGAACCGGATGGCTATTTTGACAAAGACAGTTTTCAGGCTATCTACAATTTTTCCACCCCGGACACTGTCTACACACTCGGTGCCGCAGTCAGCGACATCAGCCGCGAAGTCCTGCGCACCGTAGAGCGGGCAGTCAAAACGACCATCCGCCGCCGAAACAATGAAAGGAGCCAGCATACGAAGAATTGATCTCTTACGCAGACCTGTACGATAGTGCCAGCTTTGAAGCAAAAAAGATGATCGTCAGCCAGCTTATCCGCAGGGTAGAAGTTTATCGCGGATACCAAATCCATGTGGACTTCAACTTTGATCTTGCACAGTATTTGGAGAATAGCGATGAACTTGCTTGCTGACAAACACAAAAACACCGTTGACTTCGATTTGAAATCAACGGTGTTTGTAACTCTTATTTGAGCCAATGGTGGAGAATACCGGGATCGAACCGGTGACCTCTTGCATGCCATGCAAGCGCTCTCCCAGCTGAGCTAATCCCCCATAATTTTCCAGAAGTAGAAACCTCTGGAAAAGAGATGCTCAAACAAGAAACGTTTTATGAAGTTCAGTCATGGGGGTGCGTGAGCGCACTGCTTGGGCTCCCAGCTGAGCTAATCCCCCATAAATTCCAGAAGCAAGCCTCTGGAATGGAAAATCTTTAGTGGGAACTTAATCGTCATCAGCCATCGCTGTGGGGGTGTGTTTCTGGGTGCATCGTGCTCCCAGCTGAGCTAATCCCCCAGATGTTCGTGCCGTGCCTGACGACGTGATTTATTATATCAGCACATCCGGGAGTTGTCAACTGTTTTTTGAAAAATTCTGCAGCAGTTTGTCTGCCATCGGGAAATTGTTTTTGAATGGGTTATTCTCATTCCATCCCTGCGCCGTTTTCCCACAGCCTGCTAAGTTTTTTATGCAAACAAAAACCCCGCACAAAACAATTGCTTGTCTTGTGCGGGGCCTCTCTAGCTCTTTTACCTGACACAACAAACGCTATGTCAAATCAAACTATCTATCCTATTCAGGAAAGATTAGTTATTAGAGAGTGGGCAGAGTGCCTTTCTTAGTTTCCAGACCGATGGAGCCGCTGCCCAGGGTGTAGATAGCGGACAGGCCGCCCAGGATCTGCATGCCAGCATTCAGAGCGCCAACAGCAAAGCCCCAGTTGCCGCCGAAGGTGTTGTAGCCCTTGTTGTAAGCCTTATCCAGATTCGTAACAGAGAAGCCGATCACATCGCCGGGAACGTAGTTGCCATCGAACAGCTGGCCCAGAATGGAGCTGGTGTACGCATCCAGGAAAGAGTTGCCAACGATCTTGATCACGTTAGCGGAAACGTTCTGCCAGTTCTCAGTCTTCATAGCAGGAGCCAGGACATCAACCAGGCTACCACCAACAACGTAGGTCATCTCGTTTTCTGCAACAGCAGAGAAGTTTGCAGGCATCATCATAATGAATTTCTCCCTTCAAATTTAGAAAGATATTTGCAAGCCATTTGTTTGGCTTACGTCCCTTACTAGGATGGCAATAATATACCACACTTTCCAGAAATGTTCAAGTACTTTTTTGAAAAAAATGTGAAAAATGTGATAGACTGTGAAAATCCGGTCTCAAAATTCTTACAGAAGCCGCTTTTTTGCACACAGCGACATGGTTTTTTGCAGAATTGGAAGATACTGGAATTTGAAAGGGATCGTGTATGAAAACCGTGATCTATCTGGACGAACTGCTGCTGACGAACTTTCTGGCCGCAGCAGCGCTGCTTTTGGGCGCAGGGCTTTTGTGTGCGCGGCAGTGCAGCGGCCTGCGGCTGATGGCGGGCAGTGCGGCAGCGGCAGCAGCTTCGCTGGGCATTCTGCTGCCGGAGCTGCCCGGCCCTGCAGCTTTCCTTTATAAGGTGTTCACCTGCTGTGCCGCTGTAGCTGCGGCTTACGGCGTGCCGGGCCTGCGCAATTTTGTGCAGCTGTGTGTGTGGTATCTGCTGCTGAACCTGCTGCTGTGCGGAGCCGTGCTGCTGCCCGGAGTGCAAAGCGCAAATCTCTGCGTCTATCTGCCGCTGTCTCCGGGCCGGCTGCTGCTGTGCTGCGGTGCAGTGCTTGCCGTGCTGCGCGGCGTACTGTTCTGCTTTGGCCGTGCAGGCACCCGCTGCTTTGCCGCTGTGCTGGAGCTGGAAGGTGCAGCCCTCTCCGTACAGGCTTTCTGCGACACCGGCTTCTCAGTGCAGGACCCGCTGACCGGGCAGGCAGTGGTTCTGGTCTATTATCCTGCCGTGCGCAGCGCCCTGCCGCAGGAGCTGCGCACATTTCTGGACCGTTATTTTGCCTGCGGCACGGCACCGCCGCCGGAGCTGCGGGTGCGGCTGGTGCCCTGCACCACCATTGCCGGGCACTGCGTGCTGCCTGCCGTTCCGGCCAAGGCCCTGCGCACCAGCAAAGGCAGTGCAGCGGGCATTCTGGCCGCATTCTGCCGCCCGGAAACGCAGCAGCCATGGACAGCTCTGCTGGGCAGCGAACTGGCCGTACAGCTGGGCATCCGCTGAGAAGCGTTTGATGCGATCGATACTTATAGATGTACAGGAGGGGTATTCATGTTTCATGTTCTGCACCGGTTCTGGCGTTGGCTCCTTGCACGGCTGGGCTATTGCGGCGGCGCACATTTTCTGGCGGGCGCGCCCAGCCTGCCCCCGCCCCTGACCCCGGAACAGGAAAAAGTCCTGCTCTCCCGTATGGCTGCAGGCGATGCCGCTGCCCGGGACGACCTGATCACCCACAACCTGCGGCTGGTGGTGTACCTTGCCAAAAAGTATGAAAGCAGCGGTGTGCCTGCCGAGGACATGATCAGCATTGGCACCATCGGGCTGATCAAGGCGGTGAACACCTTCACGCCGGAGCGCAGCATCAAGCTGGCCACCTACGCCAGCCGCTGCATCGGCAATGAAATTCTGATGTACTTACGCAAAAGCTCCAACCGCCGTCAGGAAGCCAGCATCGACGAACCGCTGAACGTGGATGGCGACGGCAACGAGCTGCTGCTTTCCGATATTCTGGGCAGTGATGAGAACCAGATCAGCCAGCGGCTGGAGCAGGATGCGGAGCGCGCCGTTCTTCGCCGGGCCGTGGACAGCCTGTCCCCTCGGGAACGGCAGATCATGGAGCTGCGCTTTGGTCTGGCGGACGGCATTGAGCGCACCCAGAAGGAGGCCGCCGACGCACTGGGCATCAGCCAAAGCTACATTTCCCGGCTGGAAAAACGGATCATCCATACCTTAAAAGTACAATTGGAAAACGAGTGAGGTGAAAAAACGCGGACTGCCGCCCGCTGGGCTTGACAATCCACGCTGATTTGCGTATAATAAAACTACAAAAGGCGCTGGCCCTGCAAACGGCTAGTTCCTTACCGGATTAGTCAAGAAAAGATGACCGCTCGGATTGGGACTCGAGGCGGTCATTTTTTCTTTTTGTCATCACTGTGAGAAACAGTCCATGTAATTTCAAACGTAACGTAGATTGCTCCGCCGAGAAGCGTGAGCAGAAGCACGACCTGTTCAAACGTCATGGTGCATCCCCCCTTTCCGCCTTTGGGCATCCGGGGAGAACGAGATCTTCAAGAAAAAATCGTCTTTAGCCGGCACCCAAGTACCGGTAAGGACTAGCCGCCTGCGTTTGTGGGCACAGCGCCTGATGGCGGCGTTGCCGCCGCAAATACAGCATATCATAAATCTGCACGAAAAACAATATTTTGCCGCGCTTTCCTGTCAAACGGGAAAGCGCACAGTTTTTTCCACGCATACAATGCCGCTGCGCATCCCATACTCCCGGTGAAGATCAAAACAGACCGGGGGCGTTTGGATGTACAACAAAGTGGAGCTGTGCGGCATGAACACTGCAAAGCTGCCTGTGCTGACCGAAGCCGAAAAGCGGGAACTGCTGGCCCGCGCCCACGCCGGTGATGCGGCAGCCCGGGAACAAATGGTGGAAGGCAACCTGCGGCTGGTGCTCAGCGTGGTGCAGCGGTTCGCCCAGCGCGGCGAAAATCTGGACGACCTGTTTCAGGTGGGGTGCATCGGGCTTATCAAGGCCATCGATCATTTTGACCCCGCTCAGCCGGTGCGCTTTTCCACCTACGGCGTGCCCATGATCATTGGCGAGATCCGGCGCTTTCTGCGGGACAACAACGCCCTGCGGGTGAGCCGCAGCCTGCGGGATACCGCCTACCGGGCCATGCAGAGCCGCGAAGCGCTGGAAAAGCAGCTGGGCCGCGAGCCGACCATGGACGAGATTGCCCAGGCGGCGGGCCTTGCCCGGCGCGAAGTGACCGCCGCGCTGGAATCGGTGGTGGAGCCGATCAGTCTGGAAGAGCCGGTGTACACCGATGGCGGCGATGCGATGTATGTGATCGATCAGGTGCGGGACCCGGACGGCGAGGACAGCTGGATCAGCGGGCTGCAGTTCCGGCAGACCGTGGCCGGGCTGACCCCGCGGGAAAAGCGGATCATGGAGCTGCGCTACCTGCAGGGCAAGACCCAGATGGAGGTGGCGCGGGAGATCGGCATCAGTCAGGCACAGGTCAGCCGGTTGGAAAAAGGCGCACTGAGCCAGTTCCGCACCCGGGACTGAACCTAAAAAGGCGGCACAGCTTCCGTTTTGTTCGGAAGTGTGCCGTCTTTTATCTGCGGCTGTATTTGCGCCGGGTGGCCGCACCGCCGCGCAGATGCCGCTCTGCCTTATTACAGGCCAGAACCGCACGCACCTGCCGGAACAGCTCCGGCTGCAGCGTCCGCAGCCGCACCGCAACATCCTTGTGCACGGTGGACTTGCTGCACCCGAACACCGCTGCCGCCGCACGCACTGTGGCCCGGTTGGCCGCGATATATTCGCCCAGCTGTACCGCCCTCTGTTCGGGGTCTCCCTTCATATCCAGACTCCTCCCATTGTGAACTTATGGTACAGCCTATGCACAGGCCGGGGCAGATATGTTCCGCCGGGGCTTGACTTTTGCGCCGGACGCGCTATACTTTTGCATGGACATAAAAACAGGGGTGCCGAAAGGCTGAGATCCGCGTTTTGCGGAGTACCCTTTTACCTGACCGGACAATGCCGGCGTGGGAGTTTGCAGAACTGTCCGTTCTTTCACAAACCCCGTGCGCCTGCTGGAAAGCGGGCGCATTTTGTTTTTGTGTACTATCGTTCTGAGAAGAGGAATCCCTATGACCAAAACCTATTCCAAAACCCGCATTCTGGTGGAGGGTGCGCTGATGATCGCTCTGTCCACCGTTTTGAGCATGATCCAGATCCCGCTCATGCCCCACGGCGGTTCCATCACCCTGTTCAGCATGGTGCCCATTCTGGTAATGAGCTACCGCCACGGCGCAAAGTGGGGCATCATGACCGCTTTCGTCAACAGCCTGATCCAGCTTGTGCAGGGCCTTGGCAATCTGGCATACTGCCAGACCCTCACGGCACAGGTGGGCTGCGTGCTGCTGGACTACCTTCTGGCCTTCACGGTGCTGGGCTTTGCCTGCCTGATCGCAAAGCCTTTCCGCAGCCGCACCGTGGGTGTCGGTGTCAGCGCCTTTGTGGTGTGCCTGCTGCGCTTTTTGTGCAGCTTTCTGTCCGGTTACATCGTCTGGAAGGACTACGACTACGCTTTCAGCTGGATGACCGAGATCGGCTTTCCCGGCATCTCCAACATGAGCGTGGACGGTCTGTGCTGGCTGTACAGCGCCGTGTACAACGCCACCTACATGCTGCCCGAAGCCATTCTGACCACGGTCCTTGTGGTGATCCTGATCCGTGTCGCACCGCAGATCTTCGACCCGCAGAACGCAAGAGCGTAAGTTTTTTCGCAGTCATTTTTCCCGCCGGGAAGGGCATTTCCCCGGCGGGAATTTTTTTGCAGAAAATCCCAAAAAAGCTGTTGACAATCCGGCAAAGCGCTGGTATAATTACTCCTGTCGTCAGGCACGGCACAAACATCTGGGGGATTAGCTCAGCTGGGAGAGCGCTTGCATGGCATGCAAGAGGTCACCGGTTCGATCCCGGTATTCTCCACCAGAAGGAAAAGCACCGCACGGAAACGTGTGGTGTTTTTTGTTGTTACCGACCAAAGGAGAAACTATGAGCTACGCGATCGTATTCAGCAGTAAAACAGGCAACACAAAATTATTGGCAGACACGCTGCACGCCTGTCTGCCACAGGAAAACTGCTGCTATTTTGGCACCCCGGACCCTGCTGCCATGGAAGCGGACGACCTCTATGTGGGCTTCTGGACAGACAAGGGAAACGCTGACGAAAGCACTTTGGACTTTTTGAAGCAGCTGCACGGCAAAAACATCTTCCTTTTTGGCACCGCCGGCTTTGGCGGCAGTGAGGAGTATTTCAACAAGATCCTGAAAAAGGTGGAGCGTTCACTGGACAGGAGCAACACGGTCTTCGGCCGTTATATGTGTCAGGGCAAGATGCCGCTTTCGGTACGCCAGCGGTATGAGGGCATGAAAAAGCAGCCGATCCATCTGCCCAATCTGGATGCGCTGATCGAGAATTTTGACAACGCCCTTTCTCACCCGGATGCAGAAGATCTGGAACGGTTAAAGCAGGCGGTAAAATGATAAAAAGGCAGCGGTTTTCCTCAAACAGAGGAGGCCGTTGCCTTTTTTGCTTAGCGGATGATCCTACGCTCCTGCCTGCGGCTCCGCGGTTCTTATCCCACGCTTCTTTTATAAAAGAACAGGTACTGCTGCACGATGCCTGCTTCCAGCCCGAACTGCGGGAACGGGTCCTGCCCGGCAAACTCGTCCCGGATGAGCCGTTCGATCCAGACATCCACCGGCACACGGCCCACACGGCCATAGCCGAACAGACACACGCAGTTTGCCACCTTTTTGCCCACACCGTCCAGTTCCATCAAACGGGCAAAAAGTGCTTCATCGGGCAGGGAAGCCAGCTTCTTCAGGTCCAGTGTGCCCTCTGCCGCCTGCTGCGCCGCATGCAGCACGTAGCGGGTGCGGTAGCCAAGACCGCACTCCTGCAGCGCCTGCTCCCCGGCACAGCAGAGCGCTTCTGCTGTCGGGAACGCATACACCGGCCCTTCGCTATCGCTGCCCAGCCGCTCGCCAAACCGCTCCGAAAGCAGCTCTACCGCCCTGCGGATAGCCGGGATGCTCTTTCGCTGCGAGATGATGAAGCTGACCAGCATCTCCCACTCATCCTGACGCAGCACCCGGATGCCCCGGCCATATTCCATGGCACGCTGCAGAAAGTCGTCCCTGCTGTCCAGCTTTCCGCGCAGGGCGGCATAGCTGCGGCCAAGGTCGAAGTAACCGTGCCAGAAGGTTTCCCATGCGCCCGGCTCACACCGCACCGTGTAGGTTCCGCTGCGCAGTGGTCTGAGGTAAAGCAGCCGTCTCCCGGAAACAAACCGATACCAGCCCTCCGCCTGCTTCCGGGGGCGAAAGCACTGGCCGCTTTCCAGAATTTTGTCCGGGTCGAAATCATCCCGGATCTGAACCGTTTTCTCTTCCAGCTCCATTTCCCCCATCACAGCTCCAGCTCCCGGTACACTTCGCCTTCCAGCGTTTTCCAAAGGAAAGTCTCCCCTTCCAGTGTCATATAGCTATGTGCACTCCCCTCCTTCGGGATGCTCACAGAACCGGGATTCAGGTAGAGATTGCCTTCGCCGAACTCTGTCCACGCCGGAATGTGGGTGTGGCCATGCAGCAGGATATCTCCCGGAGCCAGCGGCGGCAGATTTTTCAGGTTGTGCACATGACCGTGGGTAGCGTAAACGAGCCGCCTGCCCACCGGCAGCACCGCATAGTCGGCCAGAATGGGAAAATCCAGCACCATCTGATCCACCTCAGCGTCACAGTTGCCCCGCACGCACAAAAGCGCCGGCTTCAGCCCGTTCAGGAGCGGGATGACCTCCTTCGGGGCATAGCCCTCCGGCAGGTCGTTGCGGGGGCCGTGATACAAAAGATCCCCCAGCAAAAGCAGCCGGTCTGCTCTCTCCCGCTCAAACGCTTTGATCATTTTTTTGCAATAAAACGCCGACCCGTGCAGGTCGGATGCGATCATCCATTTCATGGCAGGATTCTCCTTATTTTATAAAGTATCTATTTTTATTTTAGCCTCCCAGTGAAAAATGGTCAAGTCTATAAAAGTCATACTTTATCCGTTTGACCTCTTGACATCTGCCGGAAGCCGTGTTATCCTACAGTTAATAAAATTCGTGTGGATTTTTACAGCAGTATGCTACTTTTCGCCACACAATGACTTCAAAAAAGCCATTGTGTGGCTTTTTTGCGTCTGCGTTTGTTTTCGAGCAGTCTCGCCCTGACGATTCCGCGGCTGCAGCAATTCATTCCTTTTCTCTACAGGAGCAATGCAAACACTATGAACGAGACCTTTATGAAAGAAAAACCGGTGCTGCCGCTGTTGGTATCCATGGCGCTGCCCAATGTTATTTCCATGCTGGTGAACAGTCTGTACAACATCGTGGACAGCCTGTTCGTGGCCCGCATCAGCGAAGACGCCATGACTGCGTTGTCGCTGGTGTTCCCGATCCAGAATTTTGCCAACGCCATCGCCATCGGCTTCGGTATCGGCATCAATGCCATGATCGCACTGTACCTTGGCGCGGGCGACCACAAAAAGGCCGAGACTGCCGCCACCCACGGTATGGCGCTGAGCCTGATGCACGGCATTCTCATCACCATTGTCAGCATTGTCATCATGCCGGGCTTTTTGCGCCGGTTCACCAGCGACGCAGGCCTGATCGCATCCGGCATCACCTACTCCACCATCGTATTCCTGTTTGCCACCATCAACATGGCGGCACTGGCCTTTGAAAAGATGTTTCAGGCCGTGGGCCGCATGAAGGTGACTATGGCGGCGCTGATCTTTGGCTGTGTGTGCAATATCCTTCTGGACCCCATCCTGATCTTCGGCCTTGGCCCGGTGCCTGCCATGGGCATTGCGGGTGCGGCCCTTGCCACCGGCATCGGCCAGCTGCTGAGCCTGTGCGTTTACCTTTTCGTTTACGTCCGTACTGAGCTGCCTATCCGACTGCGCCGCAGCTGCCTGCGCCCGGATGCTGCACTGGACGGCAAACTGTATGCCATCGGCGTGCCGGCCATCCTCAATCTGGCCCTGCCCTCTCTGCTGGTTACCTTCCTGAACGGCCTGCTGGCGGGCTTTTCCCAGAGCTACGTGGTGGTGCTGGGCATTTACTACAAGCTGCAGACCTTCCTGTATCTGCCCGCCAATGGCATCGTGCAGGGTATGCGCCCGCTCATTGGCTACAATTACGGTGCCAAACAGCACGCCCGCGTGAAAAAGCTCTACGAACTCACCCTCATCATGAGTGCTGCCATCATGGCTGCGGGCACGGTCATCTGCCTGTTCGCTTCCCGCCCGCTGATGCAGCTGTTCACTTCCAACCCCGAAACCGTCGCCATCGGCCAGACTGCCCTGCGCATCATCTGTCTGGGCTTTGTGGTTTCTGCCGTATCCACCACCTCTTCCGGTGCACTGGAAGGCCTTGGCAAGGGCGCAGAATCGCTGGTCATCTCGCTGTGCCGCTACATCGTATTCATCATGCCGCTGGCCGCTGTGCTGTGCCATTTCCTTGGTGCCAACGGCGTGTGGCATGCATTCTGGATCACCGAAGTGCTGTCCGCCATCGTGGCTTACCCGGTGTACCGCAAGGCAGTTGGAAAGTGCTGAGCCTTCTTGAAAGCGCTGGACGGCGAAGGACAAGTAAAATAAAATAGTTTCAAGCAGTTGAGGGAGAGTTTGCCAAAAATCCTCCCTCTTTTTTGTGCATTTTATTTGACAGTACGCAAAAACTGCGGTAAAATAAGGTGTTTGTTTTCCGGCATTTCGGCTGGAAAAGCGCAATTTAACAGAGGATGTGGGAAAAATATGATCGAGACGATCACGGCCGTCAATCAGACGGTCAACCAATTCATCTGGGGCGTGCCCGCCATGGTGTGCATCATCGGCGTAGGCCTGCTCCTGAGCGTTCGCACGGGCTTTTTGCAGATCCGCAAATTTCCCTACGCCATCAAGATCACCATTGGACGCATGTTCCGCAAAAAAGACGCTTCCGATGGCGCCATGACTCCCTTTCAGGCAGTGTGCACCGCGCTGGCCGGCACCGTGGGCACCGGCAACATTGCCGGTGTGGCAGGCGCGATCGCCATTGGCGGACCGGGTGCCGTGTTCTGGATGTGGTGTTCTGCCCTGCTGGGCATGTGCACCAAGTTTGCCGAGGTCACGCTGGCGGTGCACTACCGTGAGCGCAGCGAGGCGGGCGAATGGGTAGGCGGCCCCATGTACTACATTAAAAACGGCCTGAGCAAGCATTGGCAGTTTCTTGCTGTGCTGTATTCCCTGTTTGGCGTGCTGACCGTGTTTGGCACCGGCAATGCCACACAGGTAAATACCATCGTTGCCGCTATCGATACCGCTCTGCTGGAGTACGGCGTGGTGGGCGGCGGTGCGCTTTCTACCCTGAACCTCGTGGTTGGCATCGCAGTGGCCATGCTGGTGGCCATGGTGCTGCTGGGCGGCATCAAGCGCATTGGCAGCGTGAGCGAAAAGCTGGTGCCCTTTATGGCTCTGTTCTACATCGTGCTGTCCGTGGGCGTTATGGTGCTGAACTTTGAGCGCCTGCCCTATGTGTTCGAGTCCATCATTGCGGGCGCGTTCAACCCGGCAGCGTTCACCGGCGGCACCATCGGCAGCCTGTTCGTCAGTATGCAGAAGGGTGTGTCCCGCGGCATTTTCTCCAACGAGGCCGGCCTTGGCACCGGCTCCATTGCCCACGCCTGCGCCGACACCAAAAAGCCGGTCAAGCAGGGCATGTTCGGCATCTTTGAAGTGTTTGCCGATACCATCGTCATCTGCACCCTGACTGCCATGGTCATTCTGTGCAGCGGCACCACCGTGAACTACGGCACCGCTGCCGGTGCAGAGCTGACCATCAGCGGCTTTACCACCACCTACGGCGGCTGGGCTTCCATCTTTACCGCCGTGGCCCTGTGCTGCTTTGCTTTTTCCACCATCATCGGCTGGGGCCTGTATGGTTCCCGGTTTCTGGTGTTCCTGTGCCGCAGCGATAAGGTGGCAAAGCCCTTCTTTCTGGTCTACTCCTTTGTGTCCATTCTGGGCGCAACGATGGATCTGGGCCTGCTGTGGAGCATTGCCGATACCTTCAACGGCCTGATGAGCATTCCGAACCTGCTCGCGTTGCTGCTGCTTTCCGGCACGGTGGTCAGGCTGACCAAAGAATTTTTTGCATCGGAGGGCTGATTGCCCACAACAAAAAGAGGCTGTTGCACTTTCGGCTAAAACGATGTGCAACAGCCTCTTTTGTTATTCGGGCAGGTGTACCGGTACCCGCGTCACACAATGCACCCAGCAATCGCCGTCCTTGCGGGTATTTCCTGCCGCGGGAGCGGGTGGTGCGCCTGTGGGAGGGCTTCAAAAAGCGTCTCGGCCTTTGCCGATAAAAAGCATCCAAAAAATACTGTACGATACCCGGAACTTTTTCAGGGCCAAACGGTTCTAAAAAGGTTCCGGGTCTTTGATTTTTCGCAATTTCCCTGCGCAGGCTGCTACCGCATTTTTTCAATCCCCTTATTCTGCCCGCGTCCGGCTCTTTTCAACCCGGACAGTTCATGTTACAATATACATTAGAAATAAAAAATGAATCGAGGGAATGAACCTTGGATTTTTATGGTACCATCGGCCCGGCCTGCGCACAGCCGGCGATCTTGCAGCACATGGTGGAAGCCGGCATGACCGGCATCCGCATGAATCTTTCCCACGGGCCGCTGGCGGCGCACACCGACTGGCTGGCCATGATCCGCGCAGCCGGCATCCGCCAGCTGCTGATCGACCTGCAGGGGCCGGAACTGCGCATCGGCACGCTGGCAGAGCCTGTTGCTCTGGTTGAGGGCAGCTCTGTACGCCTTGGCGCAGACGGCGTACCTTGCCCGGCAGCTCTGGTACAGGCGGCTGCGCCCGGGCAGCAGCTTCTGCTGGACGACGGCAAGCTTCTGGTGCAGGTCACACAGGTATTGCCGGAAGCCCTTGTGTGCACCGTGGTGCGCGGCGGCACCCTGCAGAGCCGCAAAAGCATTGCTGCACCGGGCCTTGCGGTGCCCTCGCCTACCCTGACGGAGGAAGACCTGCAGAACCTGAAAATTGCAAAGCAGTGCGGTGTTACCGGTGTGATGCTGCCTTTTGTGCGCGGCAAAGCAGATATTCTGGCCCTGCGCCATGCGCTGGAAGAAGCCGGGGCTGCGGATATCCGTATCTTTGCCAAAATTGAAAACATGACCGGTGTGCGTGCCCTGCCGGAATTCATCCACCTTGTGGATGAGGTGGTGATCGCCCGCGGAGACCTTGGCAATGCCATGCCGCTGTGGGAGCTGCCCCGCTGCCAGAAGCAGCTTTCCGCCGCCTGCCGGGCTGCAGGCGTGCCCTTTATGGTAGTGACCCAGATGCTGGACAGCATGTGCACCCGCGCCGTGCCCACCCGTGCCGAGGTGAGTGACATTTACAACGCCGTGCTGGACGGCGCGGCCAGCGTGATGCTGACCGGTGAGACTGCTGCCGGACAGTACCCGATGCAGGCCATGGAATATCTGGTGCGCACAGCGCAGACAGCCCTTGCCTGACCTTTGCGGAGTTTTTGCGCAAAAGGGATGGCGCATTGTGTCAGAATACGGTATAATAGACGTAAATATTTCTTGTTCAGAAAGGTTTTTTGCTATGGGAATCGTTGTGCTCGGTGCTGTTTTTGTGGATATCAAAGGCTATCCCCTTTCCGCCTATATTCCGGGCGGGCGCAATGCCGGCCGCATTGAGCAGGTACACGGCGGAGTGAGCCGCAACGTGGTGGAGGATATCGCCAATGTAGAGCTGCGCCCTACCTTTGTCAGTCTGGTGGACGACACCGGCATGGGACAGGATGTGATCAACAAGCTGGAGAACCACAAGGTGAACACCAAGTACATCCAGCGTGTGCCGGACGGCATGGGCACCTGGCTGGCCATCTTTGACAACGACGGCGATGTGCATGCAGCCATTTCCAAACGGCCGGATACCACTCCCCTCACCGGCCTTTTAAAGGAAAAGGGCGACGAGATCTTTGCCGACTGCGATGCCATTGCGCTGGAGCTGGATCTGGAAAAAGATACTGTAAAACAGGTGCTGCACTACGCCAAAAAGTACAACAAAAAGGTTTTTGCGGCCATTTCCAACATGAGTATTGCCATGGAGCGCCGGGATTTTCTGCAGCAGATCGATTGCTTTGTGTGCAACCAGCAGGAAGCCGGGCTGCTGTTCTCCGATGATTACGGCCATCTGGCCCCGGACGAGATGTGCAGGGTTCTGGCCGCCAATGTGCACAGCGCCAACATTCCCAGTATGGTGATCACCATGGGCGGTCAGGGTGCCGTATATGCCCGCGCCAACGGCGAGTGCGGCGTGGTGCCTGCCAAGAAGGTGGATGTGATCGACACCACCGGCGCAGGCGATGCCTTCTTTGCCGGCACCACTATCGGCCTGACCTACGGCAAAACGCTGGCCGAGTCCTGCGAGATCGGCAGCCGACTGGCCGCATCGGTCATCTGCATCACCGAGAACGTCTGCCCCCGCTTCCGCCCGCTGGAATTCGGGCTGAACATTCCGGTGGTGGATTAAAGTAATATCAGAAAGCCGGGCAGACTGCGGTCTGCCCGGCTTTCTTTTTAGGATTCGGGGAAGAGGTTTATATCATGCTTCCAGCACCTTTTTGCCGGTAACTGGATCAGGGATATCAAGCAACGCCAGAATGATAGCCATGCGGATATACACGCCATTGTGCACTTGATCAAAGTAGGCGGCACGCGGGTCGTCATCCACATCCTTTTTGATCTCGTCGATGCGGGGCAGCGGATGCAGCACCGGCATATCCTGCGGTGCCTTCTGCAGCAGCGCTTCGTCCAGCTGGTAGCAGCCTTTCAGGCGCAGGTATTCTTCCTCGTTGAAAAAGCGCTCCTGCTGGATACGAGTCATGTACAGCACATCCAGATGCGGCAGCTCGGCTTCAAGGTCAGCCGTTTCCTTATAGATCTGATGGGTCGGCTCCAGCGATTCATTCTTCACATACTGCGGCAGGCGCAGATCTTCCGGCGAGATGAACACGAACCGGTTGCCCTCAAACTGGCTCAGCGCAGCGGTCAGGGAGTGGACCGTGCGGCCAAACTTGAGGTCGCCGCAGAAGCCGATAGTCAAATGATCCAGCCGCCCCTTGCGCTGGCGGATCGTCATGAGGTCGATCATGGTCTGGCTGGGATGCGCGTGCCCACCGTCGCCTGCATTGATCACCGGCACACGTGCAGAAAGGGATGCCCGCAGCGGTGCGCCCTCTTTGGGGTGGCGCATGGCGATCACATCGGCGTAGTTGCTCACCACGCGGGCGGTGTCCTCCACCGTCTCGCCCTTGCTGGCGGAAGAAAGCTGTGCCCCTGCAAAGCCCAGTGTCTTGCCGCCCAGCCGCAGCATGGCCGATTCAAACGAAAGGCGGGTGCGGGTGGAAGGCTCGTAGAACAGCGTTGCCAGAATGCGCCCATCGCACAGGTGGGCATAGGGTGCCGGGTCGGCCTCCATCCGGTCGGCAAGATCCAGAAGGGCCAGCTGCTCTTCCAGAGAAAAGCTGTTGGGCTCAATAAAGTGTCTCACAGCCATTCTCCTTTCAGCACGAACTTCTCGCGCTCGGCTCCGGTAGAGACGAACTGGATCTCATGGCCCAGCTGCTTTTCCAGAAATTCCACGTAAGCCTTGGCCTCTTTGGGCAGCTCATCCCAGCTCTTGCAGCCGGAGATATCCTTGTTCCAGCCGGGCAGCATAGTGACCACCGGCTCTACACGGTCAAGGTCGGACAGCGGGTCGAAGCTGGGGACTTGCACGCCATCCAATGTGTAACCGGTGATCACCGGGATCTCTTTCATGCTGCTGAGCACATCCAGCTTCGTCAGGGCGATCTTGTCTGCGCCCTGACAGGTAAGGCCGTAGCGGCTGGCCACACAGTCGAAGGGGCCGACACGGCGCGGACGGCCGGTGGCCGCACCATACTCGCCGCCTGCCTTGCGCAGCTGTTCATTCCAATCCTCGCTCATGGCGTTCTCGGCGGCAAAGGGGCCTGCACCCACGCAGGTGGAGTAGGCTTTCAGCACGCCCACCACATGGTCAAGACGGCAGTTCGGAATGCCTGCGCCCAGCGGCGCATAGGCTGCCAGCGTGTTGGAGCTGGAAGTGAACGGGAAGATACCATAATCGATATCACGCATGGCACCCAGCTGGGCTTCCAGCACGATGCGCTTGCCGCTGTCGTGAGCCTGCTGCAAAAATGCACCCACATCACAGATATACGGTGCAAACTGTCCGGCCTGCATCCGGCACCATTCCAGCAGAGCATCGTAGCTCATGGGTTCCTGATGATAGCAGCCACCCAGCTCCAGATTCTTGGATTCCAGGATCATGTGCAGGCGGTCCTGCACGCGCTTTTCGTCCAGATGCAGCAGATCGCCCAGACGCAGGGTCTTTTTGCGGTATTTGTCGCTGTAGGCGTAGGCAATGCCGCGGCGGGTAGAACCAAAGGCCGCACCCTTCTGGGCAAGGCGGTCCTCTTCCAAGCCGTCCTGCACCTTGTGCCACGGCATGGAGATGGTGGCCTTATCTGAAAGTTTCAGGTTTTCTGAGCCTACCTTTACGCCGCGCTCCTCAATGGCATCCATTTCTCCGGCCAGATGGTCGAGGTCGATCACCATGCCCGCACCCAGTACGCAGACAACGTCCGGGTGCAGGATGCCGGAGGGCAGCAGGTTCAGGATGAACTTGCCCTGCTCCGTTACAACGGTGTGGCCGGCATTGTTGCCGCCCTGATAGCGGGCAACAACATCGGCATGTTCGGCTAACAGATCGATGACGCGGCCCTTGCCCTCATCGCCCCAATTGATACCAGTAACTGCGGTAAGCATAACTTCTTATTTACCTTCTTTTTCGTTATTTACAATAGCCTGTACCTTGGTGGGCAGACCATAGATGCTGATAAAACCGGTAGCATCACTCTGCTTGTAGTCGCCGCCGGCGGCAAAAGTTGCAATGTCCTCACGGTAGAGGGAATACGGAGACCAGACACCGGCATTGATCATGTTACCCTTGTACAACTCCAGACGCACCTTACCGGTAACGTTTTCCTGCGTGGAGGTGACGAAGGCGCTCAGAGCTTTGCGCAGGGGGCTGAACCACTGGCCGTCATAGACCAGCTCACCAAATGTGATGGCCAGCTCGCGCTTTTTGTGGGCAGTGAGCTTATCCAGAGTCAGAGTTTCCAGCACCTCATGAGCCTTATAGAGAATGGTACCACCGGGCGTCTCGTACACACCGCGGCTCTTCATGCCCACCAGACGGTTCTCCACCACATCGTACAGGCCGATGCCATTGCGGCCGCCGATCTCATTCAGCTTGGCAATGAGGACGGCGGGCTTCATCTTTTCGCCGTTCAGGCTCACCGGCACGCCCTTTTCAAATGCCAGCTCCACGAACTCGGACTTGTCCGGTGCGGTCTTGGGGCTGACACCCAGCTCCAAAAAGCCCGGCTTATCGTACTGCGGCTCGTTGCCCGGGTCCTCAAGGTCAAGGCCCTCATGGCTCAGGTGCCACAGGTTCTTATCCTTGGAGTAGTTGGTCTCGCGGTTGATCTTCAGCGGGATGTGATGTGCCTCGGCATAGTCGATCTCTTCGTCACGGCTCTGGATATCCCACTCACGCCACGGAGTGATGATCTTCAGGTCCGGTGCAAAGTGCATGATGGCCAGTTCAAAGCGCACCTGATCGTTGCCCTTGCCGGTGCTGCCGTGGCACACGGCATCTGCACCCTCGGCACGGGCGATCTCCACCACACGCTTTGCCAGAATGGGTCGTGCAAAGCTGGTGCCCAGCAGATAGCCCTCGTAATCGGCCCCGGCCTGCATGGTGGGGATGACGTAATCCTCCACAAATTCATCGGTCAGATCTTCTACGTACAGCTTGGAAGCACCGCTTGCCTTGGCGCGCTCTTCCAGACCTTCCAGCTCGCCCTTCTGGCCCACATTGCCGCACACTGCAATGACCTCGCAGTTGTTGTAATGCTCTTTCAGCCATGGGATGATAATGGAAGTATCCAGACCGCCGGAATAGGCCAGCACGACCTTTTTGATCTCAGACATAAGAACCGCCTCCGTTCAAACCACTTTATACTTTTGAATTCCCTCTTGCAATTTTTGATTGCGGTGTTATTATACTAGCAAGCAGAGAATGTGTAAAAAGTATCCTGCACATGATCACGATACAAAATTGACATGAAAGAGGGCACGCCGCCATGTATGTGGACTGGGAATATTACAAAATCTTTTATTATGTCGCGAAATATCAGAATTTCACCAAAGCCGCGCGGGTGCTGGGCAACAACCAGCCCAACATCACCCACTCGATGAACCGGCTGGAAAGCCAGCTGAATTGTGTACTGTTCATCCGCTCCAACCGCGGCGTTACCCTTACCCCGGAGGGTGAACTGCTTTACTCCCGCATTGCATCTGCGGCGGTGCAGATCCAGGATGCAGAAGAAGAGCTGAGCGCCAGCGCCACGCTGGAACACGGTGCGATCAGCATCAGCGCTACCGAAACTGCGCTGAACATCTACCTTGCAGAAAAGCTGCGCGCCTTCCACACGGACTATCCCGGCATCCGCCTGCGCATCTCCAACCACTCCACGCCGCAGGCTTTGCAGGCCGTGAAAAACGGCGAGGTGGATTTTGCCGTCATCACCACCCCTGCCGAGGTGGAAAGCGGCCTGAAAATGGTGGAGCTGAAGCCCTTTTATGAGGTGCTTGTGGGCGGCAGGACCTTTACTGCCCTTGCCAGCCAGAACCTTTCGCTGAAGGAGCTGAACAATTATCCGCTGATCTCCCTGAGCGACGAAAGCATGACCCGCGCCTTTTACCGGCAGTTCTTTCTGGATCACGGTGCGGTGCTGAAGCCGGATACCGAGGCTGCCACCACCGACCAGATGCTGACCCTTGTCAAAAGTGAGCTGGGCATTGCATTCCTGCCCCAGACCATGGCACAGGATGCACTGGCCCGCGGTGAGATCGTGCAGCTGCATCTGCAGGAGATCATCCCTCAGCGCTCCATCTGCCTTGTGTACGACCATCACCGCCCGCTGAACACGGCAGCCCGCAAGTTCCAGCAGATGCTGACCAAGGCGGCCCCCACGCGCCCGGAACACAGATAACCGCCGGGCCTTTCCCTGCAAACTGATCCATACGGGACTGTTGCAAAATAGCTTTCTGAAAAACCAATGCACAAAACCCGGAACCTTTTCACAGCCAAAACGGCTTAAAAAAGGCTCCGGGTTTTTGATTTTGTGCTATTTCTTTGTGCAAGTTGCTATCGCATTTTTATTTTGCAACAGTCCCCTGTTTTATTTTTACTTTTCCTGGATCTGTTTGCCGGTGAGGTGTTCAATGGTGATCTCGTAAAGCTGCACGGCCTTGATGTCCAGCGCAATTTCCTTTTCCACCTCTTCCTTGCCGGGGTAATACTTCATGCCAAGCTCCCGCACGCGGGCCTCGGTAGCAGCGGCATCGTCGATCAGATGGCAGCGGCCAAACACCACGGTGCTCTGCACATAAGGTGCCCAGTCGCCCGGCTCAAAGTGTTCGTTGCCGTAAACGGTAAAGCATACCTTATCATTCTGTTTCAGCGCGTCCACCTTCTGGCCGGACTTTGCACCGTGGAAGTAGATTTTGTCGTGCTCCTGATCGTAGTAATAATTTACCGGGATCGCAAAGGGATAGCCGTTGTCGCCGTTCACTGCCAGCACGCCCCGCCGGGACTGCTGCAGCAGGTGCTTTGCAGCTTCTTCCGGGATGGCGCGGCTGGCTCTTCTCATGGGTCTGAACATTTTTGTTTCCTCCATGTATCGCAGGTTTGCGGTGCGCACTCATGCACCCTTGATAATGCGGATGAGGGTCTTATCCAGCTGGATGGTGCGGTTCCACGGGTTCAGGATGATCCCGCTGATCTCCGGCACGGCAAGCGCTGCATCAAACAGCTTTTCCATATCCACAAGAAAGGTGGACTGCACCGGCTCGGCTCCCTTCATTTCCTCGTCAAAGCTGGTGAATGCATACCACCAGCTTGCGCCATCGGCCGTCCGGATGGCCCGCAGCTGCATCTGTTCACTGCCCAAATTGGGCTCCACCGCCACGACAAGCTGGCCATGCTCCTTTATGCGCCGCCGGATCACGGTAAGGGTGTGGGCCAGCTGTTCCTGTGTGGGCTCCTGCTGCAGGGCGGCTACCGCCTGCTCGATCTTTTCGTTGCCGTTCAGGCCCTTGTCTCTGGGTTGATTCATTGAGGTTGGTTCCTTTCTATTGTATTTTGGCAGAGGGAATAAGCGCAGCTCATCACAGCAGCAGATCGAACAGGCCGATCATTACCGGCATAGACACAATGGAAAGCAGAGTGGTCAGCACATACAGCGCGCTGGAATGCGCCGCATCGCGGTCATAGAGCTGAGCCATGGAGGTAACAGTAGCACAGGCAGGGGTGATGGCGGCAAGGTAGACCGTCATCAGGATGTTCTTGCCGTCGGCCACCCAGCTGGATGCATGGCAGACCCACAGCAGCACCAGAACCACCAGCGGGCATACCACCAGACGCAGCACTGTGGGCAGATAGTTGCGGCGGGTGCAGAACACCTCCCGCAGCGGCTTTTCTGCAATGGCCATACCGGCCAGCAGCATGCCCATCGGTCCCATCATGTTGCCCACTGTGCTCATGGTATTCTGCAGCGGTGTAGGCAGCACCACACGGAACCAGTACAGCAGTGCACCGGCTGCAATGGCGATCATGTTGATATTGGTGAGAACCTTTTTCCAGTCCAGCGCACTGCTGCCCTGCAAAAGGGAACTGGCGTGGGTCCACAGCAGCACCAGCTGCACAATGATGAATGCGCAGGAGTAAATGACATACGCATCGCCCATCAGAGCCTTGACCAACGGGATCACCAGTGCAGCGGCGTTGCTGTAGATCACATTCACCTGTTCCACGGCATCCAGCTTGAGCGGGCGGCTCAGCAGGGCGCTGAGCACCAGCAGCACTACATGGATAGCCGCCGCAATAGCCATGGAGTACAAAAGGCCCTTGCGGATCTCCGGCGTATCGTCGATCTGGAATGCGTTGATGATCACGCAGGGCGTGACCAGATACACCATGACCACCGAGAGCACCCGGCTGTCGCTGGCCTTCAGCAGCCCTACCTTGACCACAGCATAGCCCATGATCAGAATGAGGAACAGCTGTGCGATCTGCTGCATCAATAACAGACTTATCTCCATTGTTTTTTCCTTTCCCCTTCCCTTTTTCAAAACCCAAAGGGAGAGCCGCCTTCCGCAAGGCAGCTCTCCCCTTTTTCTGATTTTATTTGCCGCTCGTCAGCCGCGCCACATGCAGTGCCAGATAGGCGGTTTCCTCGTTGGGCAAAAACACGCCGTACTTGCGCAGCACAAAGGTGCGTATTTTTTCCGCGCAGGTCACCGCTGCCGGATAATTCTGCTGCATCTGCTGGAACAAAAAGTCGTCTTCGCTGTCCATCAGTTTGCCGGAGAAGAACCGCTCGGCAAAATACTGCAGGTGGCTCACGAACCGCGCATAGTGGATGCTCTCGGTGCTCACCGGGCAGTGCATACTGTAGGTGACAATGTTGGACAGCTCACCGATCAGCTGCGCTGCCCGCATGGCATCGTAGCCGGCCTGCGGGTCCTGCCGGGCGTTGACGATATGGAAGGCGATGTTGCCTGCCTCTTCGTCCGGCAGCTCGATGCCAAGCTTTGCCTTTACCTTCTGCAGGCCGCGCTGGCCCACCGCGTACTCCTTGGGATAAAAATGCTTGATTTCCCAGAAGATGCGGTTGGTCACCACAAGACCCTTTTGCTGGCGCTCCACTGCAAAATGCAGGTGGTCGGTCAGCAGCAGATAGATGTGCGCCGAAAGCTTGACTCCCAGCGACTGCTCTGCGTCGTCCACAATGTCCTGCGTCAGTTCCAGATAGGATGCCGGAATGCTGGAAAACAGCTCCAGCATAGGCTGTGCGTCCGGGTTGGACAATGGAAGGAACACGCGGTCTGAGGGCTGCCGTTCAATGGGCTCGCCCGCCTTGCGGCCATAGCCGATGCCCTTGCCCAGCAGGATGGATTCCTCGCCGCTGTCATCCTGCACCAGCACAACACTGCTGTTCAGCACCTTCTGAATGTGCATCGGTCCCTCCTCCTTCCGTTGAAACCTTAAGACTGCCGCTTAGTCCAGATCTTCGCCGTTGGAAGCAATGACCTTCTTGTACCAGTAGAAGCTGTCCTTACGGCTGCGGGCCAGAGTACCGTTGCCCAGATCATCCTGATCCACATAGATAAAGCCATAGCGTTTGGACATCTGGTTGGTGGATGCAGAGATCAGGTCGATGGGTGCCCATGTGGTGTAGCCCCACATCTCAACACCCTCATCGATGGCCTTGCCCATTTCGCTGATGTGCTGGCGGAAGTACTCTACACGGTAGGGGTCGTGGATGGAGCCGTCGGCCTCCACCACATCCTTGGCACCCATGCCGTTCTCCACCACCATCAGCGGCTTGCGGTAACGGTCATACAGCTCGATCAGGCTGTAGCGCAGGCCCTTGGGGTCGATCTGCCAGCCCCAGTCGGTGGAGGGCAGATACGGGTTCTTGACACCCAGCACGGTGTTGCCGGGGGTACGCTCTGCGTTCGGGTCCACAGACTCGGTCATGGTCATATAGTAGCTGCAGGAAACAAAGTCCACACAGCCTGCCTTCAGGGTGGCGGCATCCTCGGGCAGCATTTCCACATGGATGCCCTTGCGCTCGAACATCTTGAGGATCAGGCGGGGGTACTCGCCCCAGACATGCACATCGGCGTAGAACAGGTTTTCCAGATTCTTTGCCTGAGTAGCCAGCTCATCATCGGGTGCGCAGGTGCGGGCATAGGTGGTGAGCTTGGTCAGCATGCAGCCCACCTTGCTGCCGGGGATGATCTCGTGGCAGTCCTTTACTACCATAGCGCTGGCCACCAGCTGGTGGTGCAGGGCCTGATAGCAGGTCTCCAGCATCTTATCCTCGGGCACGCGGCTGGGGATGATGCCGGCGGTGGTGAAGGGGTGACGGATCACGCTGTCCACCTCGTTGAAGGTGAGCCAGTACTTGACCTGATCCTTGTAGCGCTCAAAGCACGCATGGCAGAACTTTGCAAAGCAGTCGATCACGCGGCGATCCACCCAGCCATTGTACTTGGTGGCCAGTGCCAGCGGCATTTCATAGTGGCTCAACGTGACCAGCGGCTCGATGCCGTTCTTGTGCATCTCAGCGAACAGGTCGCTGTAGAACTGCAGGCCCTTTTCGTTCGGCTCTGCTTCCTCGCCGGTGGGGAAGATGCGGGTCCATGCAATGGAAACGCGCAGCATGGTAAAGCCCATCTCGGCAAACAGCTTCAGGTCTTCTTTGTAATGATGGTAGAAGTCGATGCCGCGGCGCTTGGGATAATAGGTATCATCCGGGTCGGCCATGGCGGCAGCAATGTGTGCGTCGTCCATGGCAACATGGGACTTGTAATCCTTCACGTCGGTGTTGGGCTTGTAGGTGGCAACATCGGCCACGCTGGGGCCTTTGCCATCCACGTTCCATGCGCCCTCTACCTGGTTCGCGGCAACAGCGCCGCCCCAGAAAAAGCCTTTGGGGAAACTCATTTATTTGCCTCCAGTTTCAGCAGTGCGGCACCGGGCACCACAGCGCCCTCGGCCACAGTCTTGATGGTGAACTCATCGGCGTTGGTCACGACGATGGGGGTAGTTACATCATAACCGTCTGCTTTGATTCCGTCAAGGTCAAACTTCATCAGCAGCTGGCCCTTCTTGACAGTCTCGCCGTCCTTGACCTGCGGATCAAAGCCCTTGCCGTCGCGCTTGACGGTATCCATGCCGATGTGCATGAGCAGTTCAGCACCGGCATTGGTCTTCATGGAGATGGCGTGCTTGGTGCCGAACACGGACTCGATCACGCCGTCAGCGGGAGCGTACAGCTCACCCTTCTCGGGCACCACGGCAATGCCGTCGCCCAGGATCTTCTGGGAGAAAACTTCATCCTTGACCTCTTCCAGAGCAATGGCCTTGCCCTGCAGGGGGCTGCTGATGGTGGAATCCGCAGCTGCTGCGTCTGCAGCAGTCTCGGGAGCGGGTGCAGCGGTCTCATCCTCTGCGGGGGTCTCGTCCTTATACAGGAAGAAGGACAGTGCGAAGGAAGCCACAACAGAGATCACCAGACCAACTGCAGCCCACAGGATGTTCTTGCCGTTATCCGGGTCAACGAACATGGCCATGCCAGCCAGACCGGGGCCCATGGCAACGAATGCCTTGACCTTCATCAGGCCAACGAACAGACCGCCGATGAAGCTGGAGGCCACAACGGACATCATGACCTTCTTGTGCTGCAGGGTAACACCGTACAGAGCAGGCTCGGTGATGCCGAACAGGCCGGAGATGCCAGCGGAAATTGCGGTAGCGCGCAGGTTCTCGTCCTTGGTCTTCAGTGCAACGCCGAGGCAGGCACCGCCCTCAGAGATGTTGTGTGCCAGAGAAGCAGGCATGTACAGCATTTCAAAGCCGGGGTCAGAAATAGAAGCAACTGCGTAGGGGACCAGAGCCTTATGCATGCCCATGGAGATCATGAAGGGCAGCACGGCAGCCAGCAGAGCAACGGCCAGCCAGCCCAGCGTGTTGTACAGAGCCAGGATCACGGTGGTCAGCAGAGCACCGATGTTGTAGCCCAGAGGTCCGAGGACGACCAGTGCCACAGGGAAGCCAATGCCGAAGCACAGCATGGGCACAAAGAACACGCGGATGGCCTTGGGGCACCACTTGTTGGCCCACTTTTCAATAAAGGACATGAAAATGACGGTCAGGATGGCCGGGAACACCTGGCCGCCGTAAGCGATGTTCTGCAGCTTGATGCCGAGGAAGTAAGCACCGCCCTCGGTAGCCAGCAGAGCGGAAACGCTGGGGTGGATCATGGCAGCAGCCAGAGCCACAGACACCAGCTTGTTGCAGTTGAACTTGGTTGCAGTGGTGAAGGCGACCATGACGGGCAGGTAGTACAGAGCTGCATCTGCCACGCCGACGAACACCTTATAGGCGATATCTCCGCTGCTCATCAGGCCCAGAGTGCTCAGCAGCACCATCAGAGCCTTCAGAACGCCTGCACCTGCAATGGCGGGGACCAGCGGCTGGAAGATGCCGACCATGTAGTCCAGAATAATGCCGCCGATCTCTTTTTTGCCCTTGGGGGCAGCGGGAGCTGCAGCCTGACCTGCGTTGAAGGTGCCCAGCTTGAGCAGCTCATCGTACACTTCGATAACATCGTTGCCGATGACCACCTGACACTGCGGGCCGCTGGAAATAACGCCCATAACGCCGGCAGTCTTTTTCAGGGCTGCAGCATCCACCTTGGAGGTGTCTGCCAGAGTGAAGCGCAGGCGGGTGGAGCAGTGCTCGACCTGCACAACGTTCTTCTCGCCGCCAACCAAACGCAGCACGTCGGAGGCAGTCTGCTTGTAGTTCTTCATTTTGTTCTCCTTTATCTTGTGTGTGGTGGCATTTCCCTGCCGCCCGGCCGAAGCGGACAAAAGAAAAAAGACCCAACAGAATGACCCCATGTACAATTTCTCCCGGAATCATAGTATCTGGCTACAATTCACCCAAAAGAAAAGGTATTCGTCATTCCATCAGATCCTGCCTGCATTACCAGTAACATGTCCAACTGGATATTGTGGTATTAGTATATCAATCCTCTTTTCGTTTTTCAATATGACTTTTTCACAAAATAACTCTTAAAAAATTATGAAGTTCGTATATTCATTTGTTTTTTCACATAGCTGTCGGTGTGTGCTCGTGTACTCCTTTCACCGCCTGCACTGATGCCGGCCGCACATCTTGCGCACCGCGCCGCCGCTTGTTATAATAAGTGTAACGATCTGTTTATTACTTTTTACATACAGGAGGTACAATCCATGCGCATTGCTTACGAGACGATGCTGGCCGAATTTGAGCGGGTCCTGACCAAATACGGTTTCAGCCCAAAGCGTGCCCACGAAGCAGCCGAGATCTTTGCCCAGAACAGTCTGGCCGGCGTGTTCAGCCACGGGTTGAACCGCTTCCCCCGCGTGGTGGAATACCTGCGCAAGGGCGAGATTGATCCCGCCGCTGAGGCCGAGTGCATTGCCAGCTTTGGTGCCATGGAGCGCTGGGATGGCAAGCGCGGCTTTGGCCCTCTGAACGCCAAGCACGCCATGGACCGTGCCGTAGAGCTGGCACATCAGTTCGGTATTGGCATGGTGGCGCTGGGCAACAACAACCACTGGATGCGCGGCGGCACCTACGGCTGGCAGGCCGCAGACGCGGGCTGCATCGGCATCTGCTGGTCCAACACCTGCCCCAACATGCCTGCATGGGGCGCAAAGGACAACCACATCGGCAACAACCCGCTCATTCTGGCCGTGCCGCGCTCGAACGGGGAGCACATCATGGTGGATTGTGCCCTGAGCCAGTTCAGCTACGGCAAGCTGGAAACGATGCGTCTGGCCGGCAAACAGCTGCCTGTGGTAGGCGGCTACGATGCAGACGGCAGCCTGACCACCGACCCCGCTGCCATTGAAGAGACCCGCCGCATGATCCCCATTGGCTACTGGAAGGGCAGCGGTCTTTCCATCCTGCTGGATATGATCGGTACTATCCTGACGGGCGCAAACTCGGTGGCAACGATCGGCACCTTTGGCGATGAAGTGGGCCTGACCCAGATCATGATCGCCATTGATCCTGCAAAGTTCCAGTCCGCCGACCTCACCGATGCCGTCATTGATGCCATTGCCGCCGATGTGGCATCCAGTGAGCCTGCAGAGCCGGGCCGTGAGGTGCGCTGCCCCGGCATGGGTGAGCACCGCAGCCGCAAGGAAAACATGGAGCTTGGCATCCCGGCAGCCGAGGAAAAGTGGGCCGAAGTGCTGGCGATGTGATGCAATGTTAAAAGGGGTGTCTCTTCGGCAGACAGAGAGACACCCCTTTTCTTTTTATCTGTGGTTTTCCGCAAATATCCGGCCCAGCTGGGACAAGATATCATGCGGCAGCATTCCGTACTCGCCAAGCGCAGCAGCGGCACGGTCGGCAGCGGCACCGTGCAGATACACCGCGCAGGCCGCAGCTTCGTATGCAGGCAGGCCGCAGGCCAGCAGGGCCGCCGTCATACCGGCCAGTACATCTCCGCTGCCGCCCCGGGCAAGGCCTGGGTTTCCGGTAGGGTTTGTGCACACGCGGCCATCCGGTGCAGCCACCACGGTACGGCAGCCCTTGAGTACCACCACAGCGTTCCATTTTTCTGCATACTGGCAGGCAGTATTTTCACGGTCCGCATTGATCTGCGCCACCGAAAGCCCGGTGAGCCGGGCCATCTCGCCGGGGTGCGGGGTCACGATCAGCTCTCCCGCCGGGTGCGGCAGCGTTTTGCCCTCGGCCAGCAGCTGCGCGGCGGCGTTCAGGCCGTCCGCATCCAGCACCGCGCTGCCTGCAAAGCCGGGCAGCAGCTTCTGCACCAGCGTGCGTGTTTCGGCCGCGCGGCCTGTGCTCTGGGCTGTACCGCCAAGGCCCGGGCCCAGCAGCAGCACCGTCGCCTTCTGGCGCTGGAGCTGTGGAATGCTCTCCGGTGAGATGCCGCCTTCGGCCCCCACCACGCAGGGACACAGGCAGCATTCCGGCAGGCGGGCCACCGCAGCTGCCAATACCGGCTCCACGCTGGCCAGCGTTACAATGCCCGCACCGGTGCGCAGCGCACCCTCGGCAGCCAGCAGGGCCGCACCTCGGTAATATGCGCTGCCTGCCACAGCCAATACGGTGCCAAAGCTGCCCTTGTGGCTGTCGCGCGGGCGCGGCGGGATGTTGTGCCAGACAAATTCGGATGTGATCTCGGTTGACATTTTATGCTTCCCCCTGCACCAGTTTGCGGATCTGCTTTTCCACATTCTGCACTTCCTCATGGAACATGCGGGCGGAGACACGCAGCGCGCCGTGGCCCAGAATGATGATCTGCTCCATGCCGTCGGAAGTAGCCACACGCACCCGCCGCCCCTTGCCGATCTCATGAGTAACGTGCTCGATGAACATATCTGCGGTTTCGGCTTCCTTGGTGTAGACCACATGGATATTGTGGTACTGCTCAATGCTGCCGGGGCTGCCCGGCACACGATAGGCATCGAATACAAGAATAAGATTACACTTCTGGTAGCCCTGATAGTTGCACAGAATATCCATCAGCTTGTGACGGGCCGCTTCCAGACTGTCCTTTGCAAGGGCGTTCAGCTCATCCCACGCAAAGATGATATTGTAGCCGTCCACCAGCAGATATTCGGGCAGGATTTCCCACTGCTGGGCATCAAAATCCGGGCGTTCCCGCTTTTGCACCGGGCGGAATGCCGCCAGCGGGTCCCGTTTGATGGGGCCATAGGTGCGCTCGAAGATTTTGAGCAGCTCGGCATCCTCTTCCAGTGTTGCGCGGTAAGCCGCTGTCCGGCGCTGGGGCACGGTCTGCGTCTCCTGCTCCGGGCTTTTGCTTTTTCCCCAGCCGCTGTCCACATGCATGTGGCTGCGCACCTGATCCCAAGGCACCACAAAGCCCGCGCCATGGGCACAGAACACCGAATCTGCCGGGTTGTCAAGGTCGTGCTCCGGCTCGTAGCCCACAGCTTCAATGATCTCCGCCGCATTGTGGCAGGGCCGGTAGCCGTCCAGCGTCAGGGTCAGGTGTCCCCGGCCCCGGGTATAGCCCACCACCTCCATGGGGTAGCTGCGCATGGTGGCCACCGGTGCAAAACCGGTGAGCACAGCAGCCTCTTCCCCGCTTTCTGGCGGGTCAAAGCTGCCCTCCATGCGCTGGATATCGGTCATGGCACGGCCAAGGTTCTCCACCGGCACTTCCAGCCGAAAGGCATACCATGGCTCCAGCAGCTGGCTTTTGGCCAGCATCAGACCCTGCCGCACCGCGCGATAGGTGGCCTGCCGAAAATCTCCGCCCTCCGTGTGTTTAAGATGGGCGCGGCCCGCAATGAGGGTGATCTTCACGTCCGTCAGCGGCGCACCGGTCAGCACACCAAGGTGCTGCTTTTCTTCCAGATGGGTCAGCACAAGGCGCTGCCAGTTCTTGTCCAGCACTTCTTCCCGGCAGTCGGCGGCAAACTGCATCCCGCTGCCGCGGGGCAGGGGCTCCAGCTTGACATGCACCTCCGCATAGTGGCGCAGCGGCTCATAGTGGCCCACGCCCTCCATAGGCTCCGTGATGGTCTCCTTGTACAGAATGCCGCCGGGGCCGAACTCCACGTTCAGGCCAAAGCGCTCTGCCAACAAACTGCGCAGCACTTCCAGCTGCACCTCGCCCATGAGCTGCACATGGATTTCGCCCAAAGTCTCGTTCCATACCACATGGAGCTGCGGCTCCTCTTCTTCCAGCCGGTGCAGCTTGCCCAGTGCCGCGTGCACATCAGCCCCCTCCGGCAGCAGCACCTGATAGCTCAGCACCGGTTCCAGAACCGGCACATCGCTGTCGCGTTCCGCGCCAAGGCCCTCGCCCGGGCGCGCCTTGGTCAGGCCGGTGACGGCGCACACCTGCCCCGGGCCGATGGCTTCCGCCAGCGTATACTTTACGCCGGAGTACAGCCGCAGCTGGTTTGCCTTTTCCTCCCACGGCTCACCATCTGCTTCGCCGGAGAGCTGGGCCTTTACCTTCAGTTCGCCGCCAGTCACGCGCAGCCATGTCAGGCGCGTGCCCTGCTCATCCTGCGACACCTTAAACACCTTGGCGCCAAAGGCATCCAGCGCGGGAGCCGGACGGGTATAGCGGTCGATGCCGTCCATCAGAGCGTCCACGCTTTCCAGTGCATCGTTTTCGGTACGCCGCAGCGCCGAACCGAACCAGCACGGGAACACATGCCGGCGTGCAACGGCCGGGATGAGGTCCGCATCGGTCAACTGCCCGGCATCCAGCATCCGATCCATCAGGTTTTCGTCACACAGAGCCAGTGCTTCGTCCCGGTCGGCCTGCGGCACATCAAAGGCCACAAAGCCCTCGCCCAGACGGTGGTTCAGCTGGGCGAGCAGCTCTTCCCTGCTCTTGCCGGGCAGGTCCATCTTGTTCACGAACACAAAGGTGGGCACATGGTAGCGCCGCAGCAGCCGCCAGAGCGTCTCGGTGTGGCTCTGCACGCCGTCGGTGCCGCTTACCACCAGCACAGCATAGTCCAGCACCTGCAGGGTGCGCTCTGTCTCGGTGGAAAAATCCACATGGCCGGGGGTGTCCAGCAATGTGATATCCGTATTGCCCGCTGTCAACAGGGCCTGCTTGGAAAAGATGGTGATGCCGCGCGCTTTTTCAAGCGTGTCGGTATCCAGAAAGGCATCCTTGTGATCCACGCGGCCCAGCTTGCGGATCGCGCCGGAGCGGTAGAGCATGGCTTCCGAAAGGGTGGTCTTGCCGGAGTCCACATGGGCAAGGATGCCCAGAACGATTTGTTTATGCGTTGTTTCCATCCGCTTCTCCTACAATCAAAAACTCATTTTTATTGTAGCACGGATGGGGAAAAAAGAAAAGTTTTTGATTTAGAATGGGGTCGAAGCCCAAAAACGCAATTTATCTTATCGGCTTTTCGCGTGAAAAAACAGCTCTGGAAAATCCGCAGATTTTCCAGAGCTGTAAATATAAGAATAACAATTCCGCTATTCATAGCCAAAGCGAACGCGTCGGCCATTTTAACGGTCAATTACTCCACAATGATGCTCTTGCCGGTCATTTCAGCAGGCACGGGCAGACCGATATACGGCAGCATGGTGGGAGCGATATCGGCAAGGCAGCCGCCCTCACGCAGCTTCACATCGCCGCAGCCAACAGCCACAAAGGGCACCACGTTGGTGGTGTGTGCGGTGAAGGGGGTGCCGTCCGGGTTCATCATCTTCTCGGCGTTGCCGTGGTCGGCGGTGATGAAGGCGCAGCCGCCGGCCTTCAGCACAGCGGACACCACCTGATCCACAGCAGTGTCAACGGCTTCCACGGCCTTGACCGCAGCATCGAACACGCCGGTGTGGCCGACCATATCGCAGTTTGCAAAGTTCAGGATCACCACATCGTACTTGCCGCTCTCGATGCGCTTGACGCACTCGGCAGCAACCTCAGGGGCGCTCATCTCGGGCTTCAGGTCATAGGTGGCGACCTTCGGGCTGGGGATCACGCAGCGGTCCTCGCCCTCGTAGGGAGCCTCCACGCCGCCGTTGAAGAAGAAGGTGACATGAGCGTACTTCTCGGTCTCGGCAATGCGCAGCTGAGTCTTGCCATTCTCGGACAGGTACTGGCCCAGAACGTTCTTCAGCTCCACAGGCGGATAGGCGACCTCGCAGTTGGGCATGGTGGCATCGTATTCGGCCATGCAGACATAGTTCACCTGCTTGCGGCCACCGCGGCGCTCAAAGCCGGTGAACGCATCGTCGCAGAAGATGCGGGTCATCTGGCGGGCACGATCGGGACGGAAGTTCATGAAGATCACAGTGTCGCCATCCTGCACGCGGCCACCCTCACAGGTGACGCAGGGCAGAACGAACTCGTCGGTCTTGTCTGCTGCATAGGATGCCTCGATGGCCTCGGCAGCGTTGGCGGCATGATTGCCCTCGCCGTAGACAAAGGCAGCGTATGCCTTCTCTTCACGATCCCAGTTGTTATCGCGGTCCATGGCGTAGTAACGGCCGGAGACGCTGGCGATCTTGCCGATGCCCAACTCGTCCAGCTTGGCCTGCAGGTCGGCCAGGAAGCCCTTGCCGGAGTGCGGGTCGGTATCACGGCCATCAGTGATGCAGTGCAGGTAAACGTTCTTTGCACCCAGATGTTTTGCCATTTCCAGCACGCCGAACCAGTGGTCTGCGTGGCTGTGCACACCGCCGGTGCCCACCAGACCCATCAGATGGATGGCCTTGCCGGCGTCGATGGCAGCCTGCATGTTCTTGACCAGAACAGGGTTCTTGAGCATCTCACCGTCCTTGATGGACTTGGTGATGAGGGTGAGCTGCTGGTACACGATGCGGCCAGCGCCCATGTTGGTGTGGCCAACCTCGGAGTTGCCCATCTGGCCGTCGGGCAGGCCGACTGCCATGCCGGAAGCCTCGATGGTGGTCATGGGGTACTTTTCCATCAGAGCATCCAGATGGGGGGTCTTGGCGGCCACCACGGCGTTGCCGAAGGTCTCCTCCGGCACCCAGCCGAAGCCATCCATGATGCACAGAAGAACAGGTTTCTTTGCCATAAAATTGAATCTCCTTTGAATTTAACAAATCAGCGCCCGGCACAGCGCTGGAAATGCGGCGCAGCCGGGCGCTGAAACAGCTGATTTAAACCGTCGATCAGCCCTTGGTGGCTGCGTTAACGATCACTGCAAAGTCGGGAGCCTTCAGGGATGCGCCGCCGATCAGGCCGCCGTCCACATCCTTTTTGCTCAGCAGCTCCTCGCAGTTCTTGGCGTTCATGCTGCCGCCGTACTGGACAGTAGTAGCCTCGGCAACTGCCTCGCCGTACACCTCACCGATGACCTTGCGGATCTGGCCGCAGACTTCCTCAGCCTGATCGGCGGTAGCGGTCTTGCCGGTGCCGATGGCCCAGATGGGCTCGTAGGCGATCACGACATTTGCCATCTGCTCAGCGGTCACGTCGCGCAGAGCGATCTTGGTCTGCATCCGGACCAGCTCCTCGGTGACGCCCTCCTCACGCTGCTGCAGGCTCTCGCCCACGCAGATGATGACCTTCAGGCCGGCGTTCAGAGCAGCCAGAGCGCGCTTGTTCACGGTCTGGTCGGTCTCTGCAAAGTACTGGCGGCGCTCAGAGTGGCCCACGATGACGTACTCCACGCCCAGATCTACCAGCATGTCAGCGCTGATCTCGCCGGTGAAAGCGCCGGACTTCTCGAAGTGAACATTCTCAGCACCCACATGGATGTTGGTGCCCTTGGTCTTTTCCACAGCGGTGACCAGATCGGTATACGGGGTGCAGATAACCACCTCGCAGCCTGCGTCCTGCACGGCGGGGACCAGCTCGTCCACCAGAACAGCAGCCTCGGAGGCAGTCTTGTTCATCTTCCAGTTGCCTGCAATGATAGCCTTACGCTTTGCCTTATCCATGATACTCTATCTCCTTTATTTACCTTCTATCGTGCAGAAAGCTCTGCACAAACAAAAAGATGCGGCGGCGCTAAAGCCGCCGCACCCATTATGATGCCGGGATCAGATTATGCGTTCTGAATGACTGCGATGCCGGGCAGCTCCTTGCCCTCCAGATACTCCAGAGAAGCGCCGCCGCCGGTGGAGATGTGGGTCATCTTGTCGCCCAGACCCATCTGCTGCACAGCTGCTGCGCTGTCGCCGCCGCCGATCACGGTGGTAGCATCGCTCTCAGCCATAGCCTTGGCAACTGCCAGAGTGCCAGCTGCCAGAGTGGGGTTCTCGAACACGCCCATGGGGCCGTTCCACACAACGGTCTTGGATGCCTTGACAGCATCGGCAAACAGCTTCATGGTCTCGGGGCCGATGTCGCAGCCTTCCATGTCAGCCGGGATCGCGGTGACGGGAACAACAGTGGTCTCAACCGGAGCGTCGATGGGATCGGGGAAGTCCTTGATGCAGACAGCATCAACAGGCAGCAGCAGCTTCACGCCCTTCTCCTGAGCCTTGGCCATCATTTCCTTGCAGTAATCCAGCTTGGAATCGTCGCACAGGCTCTTGCCGACCTCGTAGCCCTGAGCCTTGACGAAGGTGTAAGCCATGCCGCCGCCGATGATCAGGGTATCGACCTTCTCCAGCAGGTTGGAGATAACATTCAGCTTGTCTGCGACCTTTGCGCCGCCCAGAATAGCAGTGAAGGGACGAACGGGATCGTTCACAGCGTTGCCCAGATACTTAATCTCCTTCTCCATCAGGTAGCCGACAGCGGTATCCTTGATGAAGTCGGTGACACCTGCAGTGGAGCAGTGTGCACGGTGGCAGCTGCCGAATGCATCGTCAACATATGCATCAGCCAGAGAAGCCAGCTCTTCGCTGAACTCAGGCATGTTCTTGGTCTCTTCCTTGCGGAAACGGGTGTTCTGCAGCAGAACGACATCGCCGTTGTTCATGGCAGCAACAGCAGCCTTTGCGTTCTCGCCCACAACGTTGTCGTCGTCAGCAAACACAACGGTCTTGCCCAGCTTTGCGCTCAGAGCCACAGCAACGGGTGCCAGGCTGAACTTTGCCTCGGGGCCGTTCTTGGGCTTGCCCAGATGGCTGCACAGGATGACCTTTGCGCCATCGTTGACCAGCTTCTGGATGGTGGGCAGAGCTGCGTTGATGCGGTTCTCGTTGGTGATCACACCGTCCTTCATCGGGACGTTGAAATCGCAACGGACAAGCACCTTCTTGCCGCAGTAGTTCTGATCGTCGATCGTCTTCTTACCTAAACCCATGGTAATAAACTCCTCTCAAGTTTTAATTTCTGAACTAGAGTTTCGCTCACATTCGGGGGATCTTGCCCCGTTACTCTACTATTATAAACAAAAACCGTGCACATTGCAAGGTCGCAAGATAGATAATAGTTTAACAAACATTTGCCGCTGATGCACGGAAATGTGTGTATTTTGACCGAAAGCCGCTGCCTTACCGTGTTTTCCGGCAGAACATTCCGCAAATGCGGTCATACATTCCCCATATGAACTTCTGGTTCCGCTGATCCCGCTCAAAAATTGCTTCCACACCAGCATAGCCGCTCGCCTTATACTTCCTGAAAATATTCTGCTTTCAGAGGATTATTCGACACTTCTTTTTCAAAGAATTCTTTGAAGCCTTCCTCCAATACATCCAGAAAATCCGGAGTCACCCCCCCACATATTCATGGATATCAGATAATTTTTCTGTGACCCAGCAGGTCACTTGTTCCTTAAAATGTGACCTACTGGGTCACATTTTGGCCTCAGAAGCCATCTCCGCTAGAGGGGAAAAAAGAAAATTCTGACTTCTATTGTCAAAATACGTATTTTCAAAACCATCTGACGGCTGAGTACAAATCCAGATGGAGTAGACCTTACGAATCTTCTCATATTCAGATTTTGTAAAAATCGGACCGTGCTGTGCAGAAATCATTCTGCTACAATAATAGATTGCCCGTTTCGTCAATGGGTATCCCGGCTTGAATTTTGTCTGTGCTTCCACATTGATAATCAGACGAATGACTTCTTCCTGTTCTGCACTGTCCGCAGATTTCGGTGCGATTGCGTCAAAGCGAACATCGTAGAACAATGTTCCCTCGGTCAGCGTAGAGTCCTCGTTGTTACTACCCTTGATTACATCTGTTGACTTTTTGGGTCTGTTCGTATCATCGACATGAACACCAACAGAGCCAACCTCCGGGGTTCCCTCGATGTATTTCTCAACAATATCATTCCTCATCGTGGAAGTTCAGCATTTTCACTTCCTGATAAGGCGGGCTGGAATCGCCATCGTATTTTGCCGCCTCAGCACGGTCATGCAGCTTCAGGATCATCTGGCTCAGTTTTTTCTCTTTCATCATGCGTCTTTCTTCTCCCTGTATACTTCTCAATATAATCATCTTGAATTGGAGATTTATGATTGTTAATCATATCCACTTTCGCTTGCACAATGTCAACAGCCATCACTTGATTATGCTGTGCTAACAGAACGCTAAGGGAAAGGCCGACGTATCCAGTGCCTGCTACGGCAATTTTATAATTTTTCATATTTTCATTCTCCTCACTTTTCTCTTTATAAAACAGCAATAAGCCTACGGCGGGTCGCACAAAGGCAATCCACCGTAGGCTTGAACTCTCCTTCAATCTTTATTTGCTGCTCCTTTTTGTGGGTCAAAACAGAGCTTCCAAAAGCCTCCTACATATAACCCCCAGGATTTCCCGCTTCTTGCAGTCTTTTCAACAAATAAACTTTTGAAGGACAACTCAAGCTGTCAAAACCCTTTAGTTATCGTATTTTTTCTTGGTTGACCCTATGCGGTTGTCAAGTAAGGAACAAAAATTTTTGTAAAAAAAAGCCCTACAAGGCTTTCAATCGGTTCTTACACCAATTTGAGCCTTGTAGGGCTTATCTTCTTATTCATAATTCGGGGGCTTAACCTGACTACAGATGGTATTATTCCAGCACACACCAATCGCCTGAACTGAAATACACCGCTCCCACGTACAGCATTTTTATGGACGAAGACCCTTTACAAGAGTCTGAAATTCCTGTTCTGTATCCGCAAAGTGGTAAGGCGCATACTCACCATACGCTGTTGGCCTGCTGATTGTTACAAGCTGTACTCCCTTATATCCAACCTCTGTGTTCAATTCTCTTTTTAATTCCACCAGATGCTTCCCATGCGTCGTTTTTAGAGCAAAACAACCATGTGCATTACGATCTTTTGCTACTAAATAGTACATTATTCAGCACCTCCTTAAATTCATGTTCATTCCGAATCAATCCATTTTCATACTTTTCACGCATTATCTTCCCTGTTTCCACGGGATAATTCTTTTTATATTGCTCTTTTTTCGGCATAATGCCGTCATTTAAATTGATGTTTTCCCCTGTCACCAAATCATTTGCCTTCAATAGTTTTCAATTCTTCAAGGTAATAGTCACCATGATAGAATTTAGAAACATCCATATCAAGAGCTTCAACTACCCGACAGGCCAAGCCAAAAGAGGAAGTCAAAATATTTCTTTCCCCAGATTCCAGCCTTTGATATTGACGTAAAGTTATATTGGCTCGATCAGCAACCTCTTGTTGCGTCATCCTTAACATTTGTCGTCTTTCCGATAAGACAGCCGCTGCTGTTGGAATTATCGTTTGAAAACTATCTAAAATT
The DNA here is from genome assembly GCF_003603005.1 of Faecalibacterium sp. AF27-11BH. NCBI lineage: Bacteria > Bacillati > Bacillota > Clostridia > Eubacteriales > Oscillospiraceae > Faecalibacterium > Faecalibacterium sp. AF27-11BH. The sequence goes on along the minus strand of NZ_QVGS01000003.1, from coordinate 142,137 downwards.
CCACCACTCATAATATTGGTTCCCTTCATCACGTCCATTTGGACGTATTATACGACCAAGTGGACGTGATGTCAAGTTGTACACTTTTGAGGCGAGAGGGCACTTTGTTCATCTTTTTCAAGCGAAATGATAACTGCATTTTTCTCGGCATCATACCGTCCTTTAAACTGATGGTCTTTTCCTGCCGCTAGACCATTTGCTTCCAGCAACACCTGAATGAACTGTATTCCGTTAATCATCATCCGACACTGCCCATCGGTCAGCAGCCTGTCCGGGACCTTAAAGGACATGGGATGCTCCGCAGCACACGGCGTGATTGCAATAGACTTCCGATCTTTCCTCTGCAAAACGCAGATATAGGCCGGACTTCCAAGAATACGGATAACATCCTTTCCCACATTCATTCTTCGGCTTTCTGCCGGAATTGTCACCAGCAGATTCATAATTCGTCCAGAACTCATGTCAGCATTCCTTTCTCAACAACCTCACTGCCCGGTCGTTGTACATTTTCAGGCTGTTCCGGCAAATCTGGTAATGGTGTATTTTCTGAGTCTTCACCTTGCGGTATCGGTACTGAAGTAGTGCCTGCTTCCCGTTCAGTCTCATCCAATACTGCAGAGCCCTGATACCCAATAAAATCTTCAAACAGATTCATCTGATGGCCTGCAATGTAATCAGTATAAGATTTCCCGATCCGATCCTTATAGACATCCGGGAAGAATTTTATCTGTTTCTTCTTTGTCTCACCCGTAACAGGGTCTGTGTATTCCTGTGGTTTTGGGGTGAACATGATTGCTTCTTCCAAGTCGAATAACATACAAAGGCCCTGATCTGAGTTCGCCACCCGTCCGAGTATCTTATAGCGGCATTCACGGTTCCAACTCATGATTTTGAAGATATTTTCCACAAATTCCAAAGAGGTAATATCCTTATTCACCCAGTTTTCGTCCTTCTGTCTTGCCCATTCAACAGATGCACTGTCCTCTTCCGGGCACATAATCAACGCAAGCCGCTTCTTGTTTGGATGCAGAATTGGAAGAACATACTTAATTCCTTCAAAAAGCCGGATACAGGCCATATTGAATTTCATAACGCCATATTTTATGCTTACTGCTGGCTTATTCAGCATGGAAAACTGTGTGCGCGGCGGCAGCTCATACCCATCAAATTTTTCGTACTCCAGCTCTCTTTTATACTCTTTTCGTATCTGTGCCAACTCACGAATCAGCGAGATCTCCCGAGCACTCATTTCCTGCTCCCTGCTTTTTTCTTCCATTTCACAAATCCTCCTACATCGACATTAAAAGGTCATCCAGTTCACGTTGAACTTCATTTCTGCTTGGAATTGCACCAATCATGGGGTTTTCTACGACTTGGCCGGATTCCATCACATCACGGGCCGTAATGCTCTGAACCCACTTACGCCGATATAGCCTGCATTCCAGGTTCATCGAGTATCCCTCAGCCTGTTCATAATGATTTTTCCCAATCAAAATCCGGGACTCATCCAACTCAAAGAGCAGGAATTTTGCGTTTTCCCGTTCCTGGCAGATACCACGGCACTGATAGCGGCAATTCCTTCTCCAGTTCAATGTTTGGAAGACCAGTCCAGAAAATGCTCTGGCTGAAAAAGCACTATGAACGTCATTGTCATCTCTCCAGCGCATCGCCGTTGAAGACTTACAATTGTTCTTCCGCAGGATCACGACCTGCAGAATCGGATGATAAAGCAATTCAACATCTTCGCAGTCGTCCAACCGGGTATGGCATGCCTTGCTGAAACGGATTTCATTTTTAGAAATTGTCATAACCGGGCTGCTCTGGTTGATAAAGCAAGTGCCTGAAACCGTCAGATAATCAGATAACAATGCCATATCCGACTTCTTTCCAGACCACATTTCCGTCATATCGTTCAGTTCGACCACTTCTTCCGGCAGATAGGCATTCAGGCAAAGGCTGCGGATGCTTTCGGCATTGATGCCGCTCCAATTCGGATGGATGCCAATAAATCCTTTCAATGCTCCCTGCTGGATTACCACAATATCCTGCACACCGCACTTCTTATTGCTGGATGCCACGAGATGTGCAGCCCGTGCAATCTCCGGCGAAACAATTGCTTGGTGATGTTCTGGAACGTAGGCAGAGCAGCGATTCCCGTTATTCTTTGTGACTTTGCCCAACTTGTAGTCCACCACGATGCTCTTCCGGGCTTCCAGATCACCCCAGCGACGTTCGTTTTTCATGATGTTAGCCACCATCATGCCATTCCACTCCTGCCTGCCGCGCAGGGTGCTGCGCTTCTTCTGCGTCAGGATCATTGCAATCTGCTCATAGTTGTACCCTTGAATAAATGCCAGAAAGATAAAACGTACCGTCTTTGCTTCTTCCGGCTCAATCACAAGCTGTCCATCCTTCGTATGCCGATACCCCATCAGGTCGGCCACCGGGTACTGGCCTGTCATAATACGCTGGTCATACGAAAGGATCATCCGGCGACTCTTGTTGCCCGATTCCCAATCTGCCAGAAGTGCTTGAATGTCCAAACTATATTGGCTGCTTGGATTCAGCGTGTAGATGTTTTCAGTTTCAAAGTACACGCCAATGGGATGTGCCGGGTGCATGGTTTTCAGTGCTGCGATCTGCGTCATACAATCCGAAAAATTTCGCGCAAACCGCGAAATGCTGGCGCAGATAATCAAATCCATCTTCTGGTCTTTGGCATCTCGCATCATTCGCTTAAACGCATCCCGTTTCCGCAGTGAAGTACCCGATTTTCCTTCGTCACTGTAAATATCTTCCAGACTCCAATTCTCTGTTTCCGCTATTTTTTGAGTATAATAGAGGGTTTGGTTCTCAATAGAGGAAATCTGCTCCTCGCTGGATGTACTGACACGGGCATAAACCGCCACACGTTTCAGGTCGCTGTCGTAAATCGACGGTGTCGGTTTTGCCGGACGAAAGTAATCTTTTGCCGTTTTCTGGCCCTGTTCTGTCTGCTTATGGATTCTGTCACGAATCTCTGCTTTTCGCCTTTCAGATTCCAGATGTCGGCTCTGCCAGTCTGCTCCACACGGCAGCACGTCCACATCTTCTGCCGGGATATGTTCTACGTTCATTTCTCTCCAGCCTTTGTCATTTCATGTTCCAGTCGGATTCTCCACTCAAGATAATCTTTTCTTCGGATCGATGTATATTTTTCAGCCAATTCTTTCAGGTTCTGACGCTGATTCTCAATATCAAGAATGGTGTCGACTCTTTGGTCGTCATCATCTGTAACAATGTCCACCCGCATCGGCAAATCAAACAGATATTTCAGCAGGAAACAGAAATCACAGGTATTCGCTGCAAGGTAGGCCCTTGTCTGTGAAAAAATCAGATTGACGGCACCCTTTTTGCAATCTTTGAGCAGATGCACCATTTCCGGGCGTTTATAAATTTCCTTATTCCCTGTGATGTCAATATAAACACCAACCAGCTTTTTATCGCTATCAGTTTTAAACTTTTCAGCATAGTAGGAACTGTGATAGGCTACTGCTGCATCCTTAGCGCGTTCCCACAGTTTTGCAAGTTTCACATAGCCGCCAACCTTATACTTGCGATCCATTCATAGCACCTTCTTCCGGCTGAACGCTCCAATACCATTTCCGCTTTTTCTGGTAGCAGTGGATTCCCATTTCTGTTTTTACCATCCGCGCTACTCGTTTGCTGACACCTTCATTATCTAAGCGACAATACATTTCATTTGCGCTCATATCGCCTTTTTCAAGGAAATGCTTAATCCAGTAGACAGCTTTCTGTTGCTCGGTATCAAATTCAGGTTCGGTGTCCGGCTGTTGTTTTTCAAAGAGCTGTGGCCTACATTCAAGCCACTGAAAACCACTTTCGGCAGAAATAGAGAAACGGATGTCTTCTGCCGTAGGCGCAAGACTGTTTTTGATTTGATGTACGATTCTTATATCAGGGTTCTCTGTATCTCGCTCCACCTGCAGGACGCTTCGTGCTGCTGCCACAACATCAATGCTGCCAAGGCTGCGGTACAGCCCTTTGGAGCCTTCTTTTTTATTGAGGTGCCCAATCAGAACAATAGCGCAGTCGTAGCCAGCAGCCCACATTCCAAGGCGGCGCATAAGTTTCCGTGCCCTGCCTGCGATCTGCAAATCTGAATCACTGCCAAGATAGGCCTGAATTGGGTCGATCACGACCAAGCGCGGCCGGAATTCAATGATTGCCTGACGGATGCGCTCATCGTCCAATGTAAGGCCGTTATAGACTTCTTCATTGATGAAAGCGATCTTCCCGCAATCTGCTCCGCAGCGTTCCAGACGGGGCTTTATCGTGTCTGAAACGCCATCCTCGGAGCACTGATAAATCACCTTTTGCGGCGCACCGATCTTACAGCCATCCGGGGTCTTACCTCCTGTTGAAAGTTCCGCAATCAGATTCATCATCATGCTAGACTTTCCATCGCCGGGATCACCCTGCAGCAGTGTGATTTTCCCGATTGCAATAAAGGGATACCACAGCCACCGTACATCCGTTGACTGAACTTCGCTATACAGTGTCAGCAGCCGTTCCATTTCGTTTTCCCCACTTTATTTTCGCAGCTTGATTTCATGCTTTTATTATACTCTTATCAGATGATTTTTTCTGTGAAGTGGCACTTCACATGTGCAGCAAATTGTGATGTAACACTTCACAAAATTGCCTCAGAACACACGACTGCTAGGGGTGGCCCCGCCAAATTCTGAGCCACATTTTCATCATTTTCTCTATACAAATGAAAGTACATCCGTTAACTGAACCCCGCTGTACAGCGTCAGTAACTTTTTCACTTCGTTCTCACTCACATTATCGTGCTGTTCAATTTTATGGTTTTATTATACACCTGTCAGATAATTTTTCTGTGACCCAGCAGGTCACTTATTCCTTAAAATGTGACCTACTGGGTCACATTTTGGCCTCAGAAGCCATCTCCGCTAGAGGGGAAAAACGAAAATTCTGACTTCTATGTTGGCTGCTCTTTTCGTTCTTCTTGATTCGTTTTTCCATAGGCCAGATAATAAAAGTACTCTTATGCGGGCATTCGAAAGGAAGATTTACTTATGTCCGTCAATTATGTTGCTTTGGGAAAACGTATTAGTTATTTCAGAATGCAGTGTGGTAATATCACCCAGGAAGCCTTAGCCTCTAAAATCAATCGCAGTCGTGAATTTCTGGCCAAAATTGAAAAAGGCACAGAACACCCCAGCGTTGCCACTCTGGTCGATATTACCGACGCCCTCTGCATTTCCATTGATGATTTGTTGATAGACAGTCTTCACTATTCCGTTTCAACTTCCAACACCGAATTGCATCGTCTGTTATTGGACTGCAACGAAACTGAGCAGGAAATCATTATCCGCACGGCGAAGGAGTTAAAGGCCACTCTTGTCAGCCTTGGAATTTAACATCCATCCGTATTAAAATCACAAAATAAAAAGGCCCGCATAAGCCGCAGACGCACCCTCGAATCATCTTGGGTGCTGTCTGTGGTTTATGCGAGCTTCTCTTATAATTCTTTTTCTGTATTTTAACTTATTTTAAGTTATAATACAGAATTCAAGTTAAGATTTGCTGTGAATCACTTTTTCTTTACCATGCAGCGTTTTTTAAAGAACGAAATGCCGTAGCAAAGAATTTGATCGTAATCATCCTCATACTCCTTTGCATACATCCGATCATCAATTTGCTGCAAGGCTATATCGCATTCACTTTCCAGATTTTCCAAAGCCTTCGTGTACTTTGCTTCAAAGATTGCAACGCGGGCATTAATGGAATCGTAAACGACTACATCGCTTCGGCCTTCGCCATGCTCCTTATTAGAATCCACCATATATCCGGCACCCGTGAAGATGCCCGCAAGAAAAGCATGATAGAAGTCTTCCCGATAGTCATGGTAGCTTATGGTGCGCCGGAGCAGAGCATTCATTTCCTTGGTAATGCCTTCGCTGTCACCGTTCCAGACTGCATCAAACAAAGCATTTCGATTCCACTTCTTCGTACTGTCATCGAACCATTTGATAACTGTTGTTTCAAAAATCTCTTTGATTTCTGCATTCGGAATCATAAGGGCAACCATGCCATCCGGCAACTCACCCTTATAATCTTCTTCACGCGCCTTGGTCAAGTACCCTGTCAGATACAGCGTACTCCAGAGATTATCTTCTGAGGAATGCAGGTAATCATAGGTCAGGCTTTCATCCACACGCTGAACAATGCAGCCGCCAGCCATCAGGATTTCAAGTTTATTTGTGATGGTACTCCCCGCATAGTCAATAAAGGAACGGATGATTGCATTATCGCTGGTGTTCTTCCAGTAGCTGATAGGCTTAGCTTTCGGATTGCGCTGCAGTTCCAGCAAATAATTCATTACATCCCACGGGCAGTAAACATCAAAGGCTCCGAAATGGTATCCATCATACCATTTCTTGATGTTCTCAGCCTGCGTTGTCAAGTCAGCATCCTTTAGCAGCAGGTCAACCTCACTTTGTACAAATCCGAAATACTCGTTCAGACGAGAATTTGTGATAGTATCCGATACAAAATTATTTGTTCCCGTAAAAATGCTTTCTTTCGCAATCTTTAAGCAGCCCGTAACAACTGCAAACTGAAGTGCTTGATTGTCTTTTAGGGCCTGCATCAAGCCTTTCATAACATCGAGCATTTCATTATAATAACCGTTGTTATTTGCTTTTGCTACAGGGACATCATACTCGTCTATAAGAAGAATTACAGGCTTTGCATAATAGCTCTGCATCATCGTTGTCAAAAGCATAAGGCTGCTCTTAACTTCTTTTATAGAACCATTGCCATGTGCAAGATGCTCAAACGCTGTTTTTTGGAATTCTGTAGCACTTTTACTATCAAGCAAATAAAGATGTTTGTTGTACAAATCCGCTATCACCATTGTGAGCATATCGTATGCCCCAGTGAAATCCAAACCGTCTACCTGTCGGAATGAAACAAAGACTGTAGGATACTGATTCATCCACTCATCACATAATACCTGATGCTCTGCAATTTCCAGCCCATCAAACAGTTCTTTGCTGTCTTTACGGATGTCAAAGAAGCTTTCTAGCATACTCATGCCAAGCGTCTTACCGAAACGCCGTGGTCGAGTGATAAGTGTCACTTCTGCTTTTTCGTCCAAAATTTCCGTAATCAGGCCAGATTTGTCAATATAATAAAACCCACCGTTCCGAATCTTCTCAAAGTCCGAAATACCAACTGGGATGTTCAATTTTTTCATCTCTGCTGCTCCTTTCGCGTAGCCACACACAGACTTTTTATTGCTTCTATGATACCATGAAACTCATGTTCTTACAAGAAAAACTCTGCTTACTGCATTGATTCTGGCTACGGCTCATTCTGCATAGCCTGCCAGCACATCTTCAAATGTAAAACGAATTTTCACGCTTTCATCGTTGAAAACCTCAATGCGGTCAATAAAGGTTTCCACCACATTCTGCGACAAGTGCATCACATCGCCTGCTCCTCCCACAGTATCCATCACGGCTTGCAAATTATCCGTATCCTTCTTCACAGGCTGGAAAATTTGATTTTTCTCGGTGCGAAGCCGTTGGATCTGCTCCATCTTTTCATCTTCCTGCACTCTGTAGGCATCTCTCTGCCGGATGAACTCTTCCTTACTCATATTCCCGTCGGCGTATTGCTCATACAGCGCGACGCGCTGTTTTACGATCTCTGCCTTTTCTTCACTCAGCTTTTCTTCCTGCCGTTCCAGTGCGGAGAAGCAAATCAACGCTTTGCGTTCCCGTTCGTGCAGGATTTCCAGTATATGCTCCGCCTGCTTTATCTGCACTGTCAGCGCGTTTCGGACAATCTCTTCCAGCAGTTTCTCAGAGATCGGGATTCGCTTGCAAGGGCTGTCCACCGCTGTGGCCGAAAATCTGCAGTTAAACGAGGGGCCAAGCTTCTTGAGTACACGATATTTCATCAGCTTCTGGCAGTAGCCGCAATAGACCTTGCCTTTCAAGGGATACTGGTGTTTTGTGTAGTTCCCGGCCTGATGCTTCCCATGCTGCAGCATAATGACCTTTTGTGCTTGTTCAAATTCCTCCGGGGTCACAATGGCGGCATGACTGTCCTCAATTCGTACCTGCTGTTTCAAGGGAGCGCGCAGGACCCGATGCTTGCAAGGAACCGGCATAATGAATTTCGCGCCCACATAAGTTCCCTTATACTTCTCATTTTTCAGAACATAGTAAACCGTTCCACTTGTCCAATGGCTGCGCTGCAGATCCCATGCTTTCTGCTCACTGTACACATGGTTTTCCGCCACATGATACGCTGCCGGGGTCGGGATCTGCTTTTCATTCAGGATTTTTGCGATGGTGCCTGTTCTGTTGCCCTGCAATGCCAGTTCAAAAATCAACCGCACATATCGACTGGCTACCGGGTCGAGGATTAGCTTATGACAGTCGTTCGGGTCCGGCAGGAATCCAAACGGGCGGTATCCTCCGAGATACATTCCTTTCTTCTGCATCACATGGTCGGCTGCTGCGATTTTAGCGGAAAGATCACGGCTGTAAGATGCGTTGATGATGTTCTTAATAGCTACTTCCAGTCCGCGTACATCGTTCCCGGCCTGCATTCCACTGTCATACCCATCGTTGACAGAGATGAATCGAACGCCCAGCAATGGAAAAATGCGCTCCATATAATCGCCTGCTTCGATATAATCGCGGGCAAACCGGGAAAAGTCCTTTACGATAATTGTTTTCACCTTGCCATCCTGCGCGTCCTGAATCAGCCGCTGGAACGCCGGGCGGCTCGTGGAGGTGCCGGAGTAGCCATCGTCCACATACTCCTGACGCGGCTCTGCAGCCAGTTCCGGGCGAGCCATGATATACCCCTCTACCAGTCCGCGCTGGCCCTGAATGCTGTTGCTCTCGGCCTTATCAGCACCCACATCCTCGTCTGCAAGGGAAAGCCGGTAATAGGTTCCGATCATCTGCTGCTCACCGCCTTTCAAATGTGTAGATCAATTCTGCCTTTATGATTTCCTCTGCACGATTTTCCAGATTTCTCATGCGGCGCACCCACTCCATCTGATTTTCTTCTTTCAGTTTTTCTGAAATGCTCTCCCGCTGGCTCATCTGCTCGATCAAAACCTCATATCGCTCTGCTGCCTGTTCTTCCACGTCTGCCAAAACAGCGTCCAGCTTTCCATTCAGCAGCAGGCTCTGATAATAGGCTGGTTTTCGCAGTTTCAGGTACGCCTTGTGCAGCATCCCCCAGCGGCCAACCGGACGAGTCCGTGGCACTTTCAAGGCTGGCAGGTAATAATCGCCAATCAAAATATATTCCATCCCTGTCCGGGCTTCGTAGATTTTCTCTTTCATTTCTTTCATTGCTTTGTTCTCCTTTTTCATCACAATAAAAATTCTGTATAAGTGATTTTTCCGCGGTCCACTTCGATTTTCTTTACATACTGCTGCAGATTATCTGCCGTCAAAAGGACTTCTGTGCTGCCTGCGATCTGCTTTTCCCGTTGCAATTCTTCTTGAACAACGGCCAGTTCTTTCTCTTTTTCAGCTTTCGTCTGTTTCAGTGTTGTGATTTCATTTTCCAAACCCTGCTTCAGTTCCAGAAATTTTTCTTTTGAAAGTTTTCCGAGAACATACTGCTCATAGCCACTGCGCTTCTGTGATTCCAGTCGAACGATATTGCCTGACGCCTGTTCAATTTTACGTTTTGTAGTTATTTCTTTTGATTGGAGTTTGCTTTTTCCAGAGCTTTTCCGTACCAGCTTCTGCAAATCACGGTGTTCTTCCATCCGCTGGTGCAACTCCTTGTTAATGCCGTTCCAGAGGTCTTTCTCTGAGATGGAAACATGGCAAGATGCACAGTAAAAATACAGCGTGCCATCACTTTGCCAATGACAAGCCAATTTTTCTCCGCACTTTTTGCAAAAGATTCTGCCTTTGAAGATGTTCGGATTGTTCTTTCTGCGCTGTCTGCACCACTTTTTTCGCTCTTCCTTGACTGCTTGCTCGGCTTCCCGTAATGCGGAAACTTCATCAAACAATTCCCAGCTGATAATCGCCGGATGGTTGTCCGGCACCATCCGCCAGCTTTCCCGTGGATTTTCTCCGATTTTTCGATACATTTCATCGTAGGCGATGCGGTTATAGACCATTGTTCCTGTGTAGATTGGATTTTCCAGCACCTTTGTCACGAAAACGGTCTGCCATACTGGGTCCTTTACCCGCAAGGTGTTTTTCAGGTATCCCAGCTGACAGCGGCGTGTAAAAGGTGTCTGGATTCCCTGCGCAGACAGCTTCTTTGCAATCTCGCGCTCTTTCATGCCGGATTTCTTCCAGAGAAAAATCCGAACTACCACATCGCTGACTTCCTCGTCCAGAATCAAATGATTCTGCTGATTTCTCTTGTAACCGAACGGAACAGGCGTATAGATTTCTCCTCGTGCTTCCTTGGAGCGAAAGCATGACTGAATTTTCTGGGACAGGTCTTTCGAGTACATTTCATTGATCATGCTCTTGATCGGCACCAGCATCCCGTCCCGGCTCTGGCTGTTCAGGCTATCATAATTATCATTGATGGCGATAAATCTTACGCCAAACAGTGGAAACACTTGCTCCAGATACTGACCTGTTTCCACGAAATTACGACCCAGTCGGGAGAAGTCCTTTACCACAATGCAGTTGACTTTCCGCTCCTGCAGTGCTTTCAGCAGCCGTTCAAATTCCGGGCGGTCAAAATTTGTTCCTGTGCACCGCTTGTCCGCAAACACATCCAGCAGCATCAGATCGTCCCGGTGGTTGATATACTCCTTGATATAGGAAATCTGCACTTCCAGCGATTCCGTATCCCGAAGTACATCATCGAAATCAGACAATCGTGCGTAAATTGCGGTTTTCCAGATACGGTGCGGTGCGTTTTCCGCTTCCCGCTGCGCCGCACTTACCTTCTTGCTTACTCTTGCCATAAGTCACAGCCCCCTTTTAAGCAGACACTTCACGCTGCCCCATCTGCTTTTGATGCAGTTCTTCCAGCAGGTCCGCAATTTCATCCTGGAATCGGAACGTAATTTCTACCCGATTGCCCTCATACACTTCGATTTTCTCAATCAGTTCCACGACCATCGGACGGGTGATTTCTTCCAATTTCCGATACTTACGGTACACATCCAGAAACGGATAAGCATTCGGGGCAGTCTGTAGGTTTTGCCGTTCTGCTTCCAGTTCTGTGATTTTGCGGTTATACTCTTCGATTCGCTTGCTGTACAGTTCGTTGTAGTTCAGAAAATCCTCCCGTGTGAGGATTTCGTCTGCATAATCCCCGTACAGCTTTTCCTTAATTCCCTGTGTATGGGCCTTTTCTGCAGTCAGCTGCCGAATCTGCCGTTCAATGCGCCGCACACGGTAGGGTTCCTGCTGGGCCTGCCGGATGCTTTCCACAAATTCCGCTTCCTCCATCACAATCTGGATCTGCATCAGAAGCGCGTTCCGCACGACGTTATAGAGTTTTTCATCCCGCAGATTATGGCTCGTGCAACTGCCTTTGTTCTGTTTGCTGCCGGAGCACTGATAATAGATGTACCGCTTTCCTTTATAGCTGGCCGACCTGCGTACCAGCCGGCTGCCGCAGTCCCCACAGTAAAGAAATCCTGCAAACAGGGCCACCGTTTCGGCATCGTTCGGTCTGCGAGTTTCGGTTTCCAGAATCCGCTGCACCAGTTCAAACTGCTCTGCCGAAATGATTGCTTCATGGGTATTGTCCACGATTGTCCAGTCCCGCATCGGCACATTCATTTTCTTTTTGGAGCGATAGTCCAGTCTCCTTGTCTTTCCCTGCACCAGTTTTCCGATATAGACCTCGTTGTGCAGAATGCGGTCCACTGCCTTGGCAGACCACGGCGGCTCATCGCTCTTGCGGAAATGCAGGCTCAGCTTTGCACCGCTCTGCAACTTTCGCGCAGCCGGGGACGGCACTTTTTTCGCATTCAATCGGTCTGCGATGCTCTGATTATTCATGCCACTGATCTTCCAGCGGAAAATATCTTGCACTGTTTCCGCTGCCAGTTCGTCCACAATCAGCTTGGTATGATTGCTGGGATCCTTCTGGTATCCATAGGCTGCAAAACTTCCCACAAAATCACCGCGTTTCCGCTTGACCGCAAGCTGGCTCTTGATTTTGACGGAAATGTCCCGGCAGTACGCATCGTTGAGCAGGTTCCGCATTGGGACCATGATGGAATCGCTGGTCTTCCACGCAGATTGACTGTCATAGTTGTCCGTCACTGCAATCAGCCGGACCCGCATGACCGGGAAAATACGTTCCAGATAACGCCCCACTTCAATGTAATTTCGTCCAAAGCGGGACAGATCTTTCACCAGAACACAGTTTATGGTCCCCTGCTCCAGTTCCCTGAACAGGTTTTGGAACGCAGGCCGTTCAAAGTTTGAGCCGGAGTAGCCATCATCCACAAACTCATCCACGATGCACAGTTCCGGGTGGTCTGCAGTATAGGCTTCCAGCAGGGTGCGCTGGTTTGCAATACTGTCGCTCTCTGTCTTATCGCCATCTTCACGGGATAAACGCAAATACAAAGCTGTACGATAACGAGTTGAATTTTGCTGTGTTCTCTTCCGCGAATTTATATCAGGGTATAACAAAAGCCTTCCACCTCCTTAACGAATCGGCAATACTGTTCGTCAGAGAAGCGAAAGGCTCCACATTTTTTTGTAGAACAAGCCTACCGAGCAAGTTCTGCTCAGTTTGCACATTCCTATTTTCTTACCCACAAACAGCTTACCAGAATCATCATCCTTTGTCCAGTGCTTTATCACATTAAAGTATGAAATTTTCTGTGTGATTTTTCAGCAGCTTGCCGAAATATTCTCTGCCTTTTCAGCTGGCCGATTGAAAACACCTGCCAATGCGCTCAGACAGTGTACTGCTCCCTCTCGGTACAAAGTTCAGCTTCACAATGATTCCGTTGTCCAGATAGCAATAAGGATTTCCGACCTTATCCAGCAGATTTTTCAGCCTTTCCTCTTGTGGCAATCCGTGTTCCACTGCATCCCGCGGCAGTTCCTGCAGTTCATGCTGTTCTATCGTGCGGATGTCCCGGTTCTTCATCTGGCGGATCTGCGCCAGCCAATTCATTGTGCCGTTTTCTTTCAATCGCGTTCCTCCCATTCAGGCCAGAAGTGTTTTCAGCAAGTTCAATTTTGCCTGTCCTATGTTCTTTCTCATACTGGGACCTGTGCAGGCAATCGGTGTACACAGTTCCAGCAGACGGTCATAGATACGGGCGTGTGCGGTATCCTGCGAGTTCTTCAACTCCGTCAGAGTCAGGTTCGTGGTAATGATCAGCGGTTTCTGGCTGCGGTAGCGGCTGTCGATGATGTTATAAATTTGCTCCAATGCATATTCCGTGCCGCGCTCCATGCCAAAATCATCAATGACAAGCAACGGATAGCCGCAGAGCCTATCCACGACTTCATTCCGCCCGGAAAAGGCGTTATTCAGTTCATTCATAATTCGGGCAAAATTCGTCATGCAGACGGCCACTTCCTGTTCCATCAGGGCATTGGCAATGCAACCCGCCATAAAACTCTTGCCTGTACCAACACCGCCCCAGAGCAGCAGCCCCACATTCTTTCCCCGCATTTCCGGCCAATAGTCCACATACCGCTGCGCCAGATGCATCTGTGGGTTCTGCCCATGATCGTTTTCAAATGTCCAGTGCTGCATCGCCCAGTCGGTAAAGCCCTGCAGCTTCAACCGCCGCACGTTCTCGTGATGCAGCCTTGCCCGCTCTTCTTCCTCCTGCTTTTTCCTAGCTTCTTGTCGGCACTGGCATTCAGCCGGATGGCGGTCACGCCCAAACAGCTTTCTTCCGTTTGGGAAGAACGCTTCCTTGGGGGTATTGCAGCTGCCGCAGTACAGCAGCCCATCTTCTGCAACATAGTCCTGCGGTTCCACAGAGATCGTCATAAGCCTGTCCATCGCTGTCTGGATCGTTTCCGTCATAAACTTTCCTCCTTGTTGTAGGTATAGTCCGGGATGCCTGCTCCCGGTTTCTGTTGTCTTTTCTTCCGTGCCGACCAACTGCGCAGGGTCGCCGCATGGTCTGCGTACTTCCTGCCTGTAGACTGCATATAGATTGAAAGGTCATCAATCAAGGAATCCAACTCTGCAATTTCCATTTCCAGTTCCGAATAATCTTCCAGAAAAACATTCCGATATCGCCCATACGCTTCTTTAGTTCTATTCAGTTGGTTCAATCTTAGGTTGTTCTTATTTATTTGGTTAGGTGTGCAGTTTTGCGCAACCGTATTGCCCACTTTTGAGCAATCAGGCTGCTCATTTTTGACCATCTCGACTGTGCATTTCTGCGCAGTAGATGGGAAGCTTAGGAACACCTGGTTTGGCTTGGAAAAGCCATTGGACCGCCGTTCGATCAGCCGTGCGGCTTCCAGTTCCCGCAGGGCACGGGTGACACTGGAAATGCTGCTCTGAAGATCTTCCGCCAGCCCTGCCAACGGATAGAGCACATATGCCCGGCCCTGCACATCCACCCAGCCGTTCTTCTGCGAAAGAGTCATACGGTCCAGCAACAGAACATACGTCAATCGTGCCGTATGGGAAAGGCTCATCTGCAGCAGAAATTTCGGATAAGGGAAATAAGCGGGTAGTGGGGTTTGTGCTTTGATGTACTCTTTACTCAAACTTCCTCCTAATCGTTTTCAAAAGTCCCTGCCGAATGGGAAAGCCCTGCACAGGCTTACGCATCCGGCAGGGTTCCGGGGTGCGGGGTGGAAGACCCTGCTGATTTACAGGCTCATATCATAGCTGCGCTTCTTGCGTTTCGGTTGACGCTCGCGCTGTTCCTGTCGAGCCTGCTCCTGCCTTGCCTTTTCGCGGACTCTAGCCTCCCACTCGCGTTTCCATGCAAGGTCGGATTTCATTTCATCGTTTTTTCGGAAGATGCTGTACACATTATCCGATGCAATTTCCAGACGCCGGGATTCTTCCCTCAGGGGAGCATATGCCTTTTTCCTCTCCGCGATTTCTTTCGTCAGTTCTTCTTTCCGCTGTTTCAAGGATTTCAGCGATGGCAGCTTTCCATCGTTTTCTTCCCGGAAATATTTCACGGATTCTGCATAGGCGTCCAATTCCTTGGAATGCTCTGCACGGAATTTCTTCTTGAAAATTGCTTTCGCAAATTGCTGCTGGACATCTTTTGTAGAAAGATACTGCCCCGCATAATGAATCTGTTCATTGGTTTTGTACAGTTCATCCTCTGCCTGTGACAGCCGTTCATACGCTGCCTGCGCATTGGACTGTGCTGTCTTACACAGATCGTTCAGTTCCGTCAGGTCGTTGATGTTGTTTTCCTGTACCCATACCAGCGTTTCAGCCATTTTCTGCAAATTGCTGATTTTGACCTTTAGCGCATACGCCAGATTTTCCTGTGCCTTGACATTCTCCTGCAGGTCCACAACGAGCCGCAGCCTAGTTCTGGTCGTAAAGATCAGTATGGGGTCTTCCTTGTACCGCAGATTCTTCTCGGCGTTCTGAACAAAGAATCCTTCCAGACATTCTCTTTTGCAGCTTTCTCCCAGAGAACGCTCCGATATGAACTTGTTCCGTTCCGGCGGCAGATAGCTGTAACGCCCACGTTGTGTTTTGACAAAAATGTCATATTCATCCTGTAGGATGTTTTGAAAATCTTCATACGAGATTGCTTTCTCACGAGCAGCGGCAACGGCATCCCGGATAAGCTGTTTCTGTGTTTGAAATTTTGTCGGGTTTGGCGTAAAACCTTCCTTTTCGATTTCCTGTTTTTTCTCATCCAGCCGCCGCTGCGCCCAATACTCCGCTTCGGTCACGCCCGTTCTGGATGGCGACAGCAAATCGACCTGATGCAGAAATTCGCGTTGGCATAAATCCATGAGGGATTTCTGCAGATGCTTCAGGTACTCGTTTGTTACATGGTGCTTGTACCCTGCCTTGCAGTCGATGGGTCGCTCCATGAAGGGCTGCTGGGGCACATCCAATTTTCGCAAGCTGTTGATTACGATATGGACATGAATGTTGCCGCTGCCATTGTGCCCGTCCATGTGCGTACAGACCAAAGCCTGATGCCCCGGAAAATTCGCTTTTGCATATTCCAGTCCAAGCTCCTGCGCCCGTTTCCCCGTCAAACAATTTTCTGTGCTGTCCCGTGGATCAAAGCTGATGATGTAATGGTGGCTTTTGATTTCATTCTTGTTTTTGTTCTTCTGATATTCGCGGTTCAACTGCTGGCAGGCCGCATCAAAGGAATAGGGTTCACAGTTCAGACCGTCCAGATAAAACTCATCCCGCATGATGCGATTTCCGTTTTGGTCAAGGATCGGAGTTTTCCGAAGCTCGTCATGTTTGAAAATCAGATACTCCAGCGCAGCACCATAGTTGGAACTCTTACTTGCGATATGCTTTAAGATTGCCATAGTTCTTTCCTGCCATTTCTGCGACCTGCTCCCGCATTTCAAAAATGCAGGAAATCGCATGGTTGATGTTTTCGTGCATCGCACAGGACTGGATACCGCCGCTGTTGATGAAAGCCGCGATCTGGTTCAGGTTGTTTCCGATGGCGGCAAACTCCCGTGTGATGGCTTCGATCTCGTCCGGGTGGACATAGAACACATACGAGGTATTCACGCGACCTTTCATCAGCATCTGCGCTGCAAATTGAGAGAGGGTCATCCCGGCATCTTCTGCCTGCCGGTATAAAAGTTCATGTACTGTTTCTGTAACTCGTGCGGAGATTACTTTTGTCTTTACGATAGATTTCACTTTTTTCTTCGTCCGTGGCATGGGGTCTCCTTTCCAAAATCAAAAATTTGATTTTCCCGGCAGTGCATCTGCACTCCGGCTGTGACCTGCTGCGACAGGCCACCAACAGGCAAAATCATGTGATTTTGCACGATGTGAGGGTATGGGGAGCACAATCCCCATCAAGATGCCGCCGTAGAAAAATCGCCCGTAGGAGCGGTTTCGTATACAAAGGCGAATCTTGCTCTTAACTACCGTCCACTCTGTCCCAGCCCGTTCCTGCCCGATTCTCTCCGACGTTTTTTCTGGTAAGACGCGCAGAATGCACATTCAGTACCGGAGGTATCCTGCTGGGGTGGCTCATGCGATTTTCAAGGTGCGATGTGACTTTGTAAGGAATTAGGGATTTTCACAAGTGAATCCAACAGCGAATAGGTCTGTTTAGAAAAATAGTCCTTACACCCTATACAAACTCAAAGGGGGATTTTTAAACCGGATCTTTTTAAAATTCAAAGAAATTTCACTTTTTCAGCATTCCCCTATACCTATAACATTCTAAAAGGGGTGTTTGGCAACCAGTTTTTTGAATTTTGTTGAACTACCTAATTTTAGAACATAGATTTTGTTTATTTTCCACTCATAAAACTAGAGGAAAGCCGTTTCACAAAAGATTTTGAAAACCCCTACACTAATAGGAATCCGCAGAGCTGTTTTGGAATACAGTTCTGAAAAAATTTATAATTTTAAATAAAAAGAAAAACGGCAAAGTTCAAAATCGAACCTTACCGTCATCCATAGAGATGTCTTATAAAGTAAAAATACTGCGGCAGACAGGTGTTGCGCCTGCTCATCGTGGACATATTGCTATTTTAACATTGTGTAACTGTTACTGATATTCATGCACTGAAAATTTTTGTAGATTACAGCAGTGCAGTTTCTATCAAGCTATTGCTTTTCTCTTTTTCAGATATATAATTCAGACAAGCCAATTCGATTTATAGGTTTTGTTGGGAGGTTTTCTCATGGCAAAGGTAAACCGTTGGTCTTCATTCCCGGCCTGACCTTCTCTGGTGAGATTTTCAAGAACCAACTGGAGTATTTCTCCTCTGAATATCGTGCCATTGCTATCGATCCTCGCGGCCAAGGCTATTCTGCCAAAACCGTGGATGGCAACGACTACCTGACTCACGGCCGCGATGTAGCAGGTCTGATTGATGCATTGGGTCTCAAAGATATTGTCCTGATTGGCTGGAGCACGGGCAACCTTGACACATGGAGCTACGTGCAGCAGTTCGGCAAAGACAAGCTGCGCGGCGTTGTGACTATCGATATGTCTCCGCTCCCGCTCTCCCCTGACCCGAAGTGGTGGACTGAGGGCACGATTGAAGAGCTGTCAGGTCGCCACACAGGTGTTGACTTCTTCTGAGGGATGCCGTGAGTTCTTTAGCGAGTATGCGACTGGCATCATGATCCAGCATAAGATGGAGCCTGATGAGCTGGAGTATCTGCTGGATATTTCCGGCCGCACGCCGTACTGGATCTGCCGTCAGCTGTTCTGCGACGCTGTGTTCTCCAACTATCTTGAAATCGCAAAAGATGTCGGTGCAACGATGCCCAGCCTGATGTTCATTGCAGAACACTGGCAGGGCATTGCAAAGCCCTTTGTCGAAGCACATCTTCCCGGTTACGACACCTACGTCATGGGTGGTCACCTGATGTTCTATGAGTACCCCGAAAAGTGGAACCGTGTTCTGGAAGACTTTTTGAATAAGCTATAATGTGATTTCAGCCGCCTGTGGTTCATTCCGCAGGCGTTTTTTGTATAATCTCCAGGAGTTCACGCAGTGACTCAAACATTGGGTGATTCTTCTTTTCCGCACCCTCTGCGGCATCCGTGTCAGGACGATTTGCTGAACGCTTTCTTCATCTTTTCTTTTGCTTCATCCGGCACGTCGATCAGTCCAAACCGATAGAACATTCCATATATATAGGTCACACCCCGGATATCGCCCAGTGCTTTCGGTCGTTCAACTACTTCTCCTACCTTTTTAATATGGCCCAGAGCCAGCCGCACAGAACTCCACGCCAGGCTTTTACTATTCTCTCTGCGATCGATCCACAGTTCTTTTGTGTACTCGCCGTTACTGCCCTTTTTAATTTCGTAAGAGAATGGCAACCCGGAGTAGGTCTTAAATTTTACTCCAGTATAGGCCAGAACCACACCCCAGAAGTTTTCTTCTGTCGGATCAACCCTCCATCGCTTTATTGCTCTAAATCTCCGCTGCCGCTCTGCTCCTACGCTGATTTTCTCTTTATCTGCTGCGCTTGGGAAGTACACGCCTTTTTCATAAGGCAGGTACGATGTGACGGAGGCTTTGGAAAGTTTAAGAACTGCTGCAGTTGATAGTATGGCGGTTTTGTAGTCCTGTGTTTTTCTATACTCTTCAAAAGTGTTTTTCACTTTCTTCGCCGCATTCGACTTATACACTCCAGCTGTGATGAGTAGCTTTCTCACTTTGATTGGGTTTAGGTTTAGCACATCGGCGATGGATTGGAGGGAGCAGTCCTCCTCATAGAGCGCCACAGCCGCATCCATCTGATCTTTCAGATTCTTCCCGGCATCGTATTCCGGCTTTAACTTTTTCCGGCCGCCGCCAGGCTTTCTGGCTTTATATGCTCTTTTCTCTCCCATAATTATTCGTGCAGTTCCAGCGGCAGTCCATCCGGGTCGTGGAAGAATGTCATCTTCTTGCCGGTGTAATCATCCACACGGATTGGCTCACATTCAATCCCTATCTCCGCCAGCTCTTTCACCGTCTGCTCCACGCTCTCCACACAGAATGCAAGATGACGCAGGCCACAGGCTTCGGGACGGTTCACACGCTTCGGCGGGTTTTCTTCTGCGAAAATCTCGAGCTCTGTGTGCTTATTGACACGAAGATCTAGCTTCCAGTCCTTACGCTCTGGACGGTAGTTCTCTCTGATGACAGAGAAGCCCAGCTTGTTCACATAAAAATTCTTTGCGGCTTCGTAGTCAGATACGATAATTGCAATATGATGTATTTTAGATAAGTTCATTTTCTCACGCTCCATTTTTTTAAATTTTGTTCTTCTTTTATTTTCGTTACAAACTATACGGCATCCTTCAAAAAATACCGTGTGAACTCCTAGAGTTCAGTTTGTCCACACGGCATTTATTTTTTTCTTGGTTATTTCAGTTTTTCGAGGATCTCGTCCGCACTCATACCGCTTGCCAGTAACTTCTTCAGCACAGCCTCTGCTTCGGTCTTCTTCGCTTCTTCAGCGGCCTTAGCATCTGCCTTGGCCTTCTTTGCTTCCAGAGATGCCACTTCTTTTTCGGCCTTCTTCAGAGCAGTCTTTTTCACTTTCAGATCAGCCTTCAAAGTGTCAATGTTTGCCGTGATGGATGCGATTTCCGCTGTGAGTGCTTCCTTTGCGGACTGCTTCTCTGCAATCTGCGTTGCGAAACCAGCAGTCACAGTTTTGGGCTTATTCTTGCTACCTTTTGTTCTGGGCATGAAATCCTACCTCATTTCATTTTATAATGCTATCTAAGTATAACATTGTGAGTGAAAAAATACAATTATTTGATTTACGATTGTCCATTTTGTAATTTCACTTTATTTATTTCCTGCGTATACTTCGCAATCAATTTTCTCTCTTCTCTTGCTTTTAGATATAACGTCACATAGGACTTCATCACATTGCCATTCAATTTACCTTTTGCATTTTGAGCAACCCAATCATTGTCTTTACTCTTAATCATATTGGTCATTGCTGTGATTATTAGTTTTCTATTATCTAAATCATCAACTGTAAGTGGCCAAAGAACAATCTCCTTTTCATCTGATTTTATATATATCCTATAGAATTCCGTCAAAGTATCCAGCAATTCTGGATAAAACTCAAAATTGACATTCTCTATAACATTCATTACATACTTTGCCAACTTCTCTTCATTTTCATAGTAAATTTCAATAGAAGATTTTGCACCCTTTTTCGGAATCATGAGTGAGGCATCATACATTCCTGCCAAATCCGTAAATGCAAACTCATCATCTTCTGCCACATTGATATGAATCTCACTTACATCCAATTTATTAGGGATTGCAATACTTGCATACCCTTCCAAATAAAGCAAAATAAATTGCTGCATAATTCTATCATGCCTTAGGATTTCGTTTGTTTCTGCGGCTTTTCTGTTTTTTGTTTCCACAGCATCAATATATTTTTGTGCAAAGAAAATGGTGATAATCAATCCAAAAATGTTCGTACTCAATCCCAAAAGAAAATTAAAAAAATAACTCAAGGTGTTATCTGACAATGTGAAAGCTATTACTGCAATAGCTAAACCGGTTCCAAACAATAACCAAAATAGTTTCTTCACAATATCGCTCCTGTTTACATAATTAAATTCCTATATTCTTAATCTCCTTGCTGCGTTGCTTGCTGACTGCACAAAACAGTATACAAAGTTTCAAACAACAAGAGCCACGGCTTCCCGTGGCTCCAGTATATCATAAATCGCTAAACAAATCTGTCTTATAGACACCCTTTTCTAACATTTTCTTGAAGCTGTCCTTTACGGCTGCAACATCTTCGTGGTAGGTCATGCCGTACCAGGTGTCGTTGGTCTTCAGAACCTTCACAGACATCTTGCCCTGCTCCAGCAGCTCACCGATGAAGATAGGAATCAGATACTCCGCCTTCAGAGGATTGCCCGGAACCTCTTTCTCGAAGAATTCTTTGAAACCTTCCTCCAGCACATCCAAGAACTCTGGAGTCAGGCCCCACATATTCATGGATACCAGAGAATTCACATCAACAACCACACCGTCTGCCTCTGCTCCATCTGCAGTCTTGACGATGTTCTTGGTTTCCACAACCTCAGTCAAGTTTCCATTCTCATCCATTTTGCAGATGCCACGAGTCACGCCACCGTTATCAGACAGGGTATTCTTCAGTACAAAACCAGCCATGCAAGACTCACCGCCATTTACCAGATACTCGTGGACGGCCTTGAAGCCTTCTTTACCATAGTAGTCATCTGCATTGATGACAATGAACGGAGTATCAATCACATTTTTCGCCGCAAGGACGGCCTGGCCAGTCCCCCACGGCTTTGTCCGGCCTGCCGGAAGTTCTCCCGGAATATCGTTGATATCCTGAAATGCGTAGTCCACAGTTACATTGTGGGACTTGCAAATGGAGGCAATGCGATCACCGATGACCTCTTTGAACTCCTTCTCGATATCCTTGCGGATGATAAACACCACATGATTGAAGCCAGCCTCGATTGCATCATGAATCGAGTAATCCATGATGATATGGTTAGAAGCATCCACCGGCTCCAGCTGTTTAATTCCCGTTCCGAAACGGCTACCGATACCGGCTGCCATGATAAGTAATGTTGTGTTCATATTTTTTCTTCCTCTTTTCATTATTTTTTGTTGCATAGCCCAAACAGCTATACCTATAAAGCCACCAAGCGTATTTTGGAAAATATCCGATAACTGAAATGTTCCTACTCTTAAAAAAAGCTGACATATTTCAATTAAACATGAAAAACCAAAGGAAGTCTTTACAATATTAAACAAGATTTCCTTGTCCAATCCATCTTGTTGAAAAAATCCCAGAACTCCAAAATAAGCAAGTGGGACAAACAGAAGAACATTAAGCATCCCTTCCGTATTCAGAGTGCCATCTGAAGCGAAAACTCCCCATTCCCCAATTATATTTTCCCATGGACATTGCCATATACTGCGGCAAATCAAAGTTCTAGACAGCACCATAAACAGGATGGTAAAGAATGCAAATTTATATCGAGTGATCTTATCCGTTCTAAGCTTATGCCACTGATGAATAAGGCACTTCTTTAATCCTTTATGTTCTACTTCGGGCAAGGCAATCATGCATATTACTGCGAAAATCAGCCCGAATCCTAAATATTGATATATGCTATAAAAAACGTCATCAGCTACTGCTTGCATCTTTTCCTTTCCCTAATGTAATTGAATAGTATAGCAATTAAAGTCGCACTTCCTGCGCAGATAAAGAAGGATACGAGATTATGGTAATCTTCCTTATACAAAACAAGTGCACACAATGCCACAAAGTACATATGGACAAAATATATTGTTCCACTTAAGTTTCTCAGTTTCTTATAAAAATCTCCATGAAGTTCCATCTTTGGACATTTATATATAATCAGGCAGAATAGCATGAAAAAGATTGGAAGGTCAAGCATCTGGCTGAGGTACTGCCCCCCCGATAAGGCTTATAGGAATTTTTATTAGATAAGCAAATAGTGCAATCTTTCCCTTGTGAAGAATTTTTGTCAACTCACCCGACTTCTCAATGTCAGCAATATACATACCCAAAGAAACAAATACTAACGATTGAAAGAGACCATTTCTTGTTGTTGCAAAGATTGAGAAATAAATATTAACTGGACATGCTAATAATGCCGGTAACTTGTCTTGATGTCCCCCAAAAGCGGTAAGAACTATACCAACAAGATATGCCACTGATCCAAAACCTACAATCTTTTCTATTGAAATTCTTTTTGATAAAATATCTATAAGAATCAAGGCGAAGATTAAACCATTGAGATACCATAGCGCCCATGAATAAAAATTATCTCCCACGAGGATATAATTCCGAATACAAAGAGCTGCATATTCTACTGTTTTATTTCCTTCAATAAACCATCCATAAACTGTCACTGGCAAATACACGATAGACCATATGATATAAATATTAAAGATCTTTTTTATGCGGTAGCCAAGTTTTGTATGCAAATCTTTTTCCGGTTGTTTAACAATCAAGAAATATCCAGTACATGCATAAAAGAACGGTACTGCATAGTTTGATATATTATAGTACACAACTTTGTCTAAGAGAACACTAACAGCTTGAAGTGGTCTCGTGTGTATCCCAACTACAAGATATGCACACAAAAATTTTATCAAATCTATCAGTTTGTATTCATTATTGTGTTGCACTTCATCCACCATCCCACTTTCTTCATATTTAGGCCTTATGTGAGATTTTCCCTTTCACTTTATTCACAATCTCGAATATCAAGGTGTTCTTCATAACCAAGTTTACTGCTGTGTATGCGATAACACCACATGAAATCTCTAATATAAGCCCAACAGTATTTGGCAATTTAAACTGCATAATGATGTAGACACTCAGTGCCATCACTGCTGTACTGATAAGTCCCTTCGTCAATGCTTTCATATTAATAGAAAACTTCACTTTTTTCTTCATATAAATGAATTGTACAGCATTCGTAACCAATTCACTAAACACAGATGCTATTACGGCACCATTTTGAAGAAGTGTCGGAATTAAAGCTGCATTCGTTATAATATTTATCACAGATGCAGATGCTGAAGCAGGCAAAATAATCTTTTCGCTCTTTGTACTATAAACAAGCTGGTAGCAGAACAAATCTCCAAAGCCTTTGATTAGAATCAGGGGACACATCAAGCGTATCGTTAAAACAGCAGGTTCAAAGGCCTCACCGTATAAGAACTCAACTGCTTGCGGAGCAACAAGCACCATTCCTACTGTCATTGGAAAAGTCATAAAACACAAGACTTGAAAACCTTTATCTAATAATTTATAAAATCCTTGTCTATCATTGTCATAGTAATAGCTAAGTCTTGGTAACAATGCAGCAGTAATAGCATTCGCCATGGTCAAAACCATTGTAATTGTCTTCTGTGCGTATGTGTAGTACCCAACAGATTCATCCGTTGCCAAGATGTTGAGCATTGTCACATCAATTTTATTGTAAATACTCGATAAGAATATAATACACGCAATTAAAAGAACAGGTTTCATATGACGTTTTAACTCGATTCTAGAGAAATCAAGTGCGACATATTTTCTTGCGTTCAGAACATTAAAAACATAATTTCCGCCTGTGGCCAAACTAGATATAAGCGCATATATTACATAATCTTCCCTTGTTTTCACAAATAAAAATAATGCCAAAAGAGAGAGGCCTTTAATAAGTAAGCTTCGCCCTGTAATATATCCATATTCTTCCAGGCCCTGATACATCCAGTCAATATTAAGATAATTAAAGGCAATAGAAAGACCACAGGCTGCATAAAGTGCCCATTGTCCACTAAAACCCTCATTAACAACCACTAGACCAATGAATCCAACAACTGCCAAAGTTGTCGATATAATATTCACAAGTAGAAGCTCGGTGAACAATTTGTTTCTTTCATATTTTTTTTCTCTAACTTTTGCAAACTCTCGTACTCCATAGGATGGCAATCCAAGTGCTGCAAGTGTCACAAAATAGGAAACAATATTCTGTGCAGAAGCCACTTTACCAACGCCGGCCGGCAGAAGAATCCTTGAGACATAAATAGATGTAGCAAAAGGAAACAGGATATTAGCTATCGTATAAATTACGTTATATATTGAATTTTTAGTTAATGATTTTTGCATTATCTTTTACGGACTATTGTCCAAGAACTCCTTCCATTATTTAACATCGAATTTCTACACAGTCAACCTTATTGGGACTTTTTCACTATTTTAGTTATCTTTTTTTCTACTCTATACGGCAAAGAAATAATCTTAGTAACCGTATGAGCAAATCCATATCCAAACCGTTCTGTAAGATTCCATTCTATATTCTGAAGTTTTCTTTCTTTTGCATTAATCCAAGTCATTGAAAATTGATGGATACTTACAGTTTTGTTTGTAATTGTTGTTTTCCCTGTTAGTGGTGACTTCGGCGAAAACACTTCTTCTTCATAGACCACAATTCCTGCATCTAAGTGTTGATATGTTCTCCTTGTATCATCTAGTCCATATTCTTTTAGGATTTCCGTTTGATAATGCGGACACGCCATTAAATTCAGAGTTCCATCTTCGTTATAAAAGGAAATCCTATCATATAAATCAAGAATCTTTTTCAAAGCTGGATGGCCTTTCTCTGCACCAAATCCCAATCCAAACGCCACTGAATTCTCATAGCTTCTTCCCAGTTTGTCTAGCAATGGGTCTCTCATTTCCCACCCACAATACATTCTATCATTTAAAAAACTATCAAGCTCCTTTACTAACTCAACATCAGTGTCCATATATATGCCACCGTACTTATACACGACATCAATTCTGGCATAATCAGATACAAAAGCCCATTTTTTTTCTTTATAAGCGGCTTTCATATATTCATTGCTATTCACATCGTAATTATTTTCATTCCACTCTATTATCTTGTAGTCTGGACAATACTTTTTCCATGATTCAATACAACGCTTTGCTTCTTCTGGAAGAGGATTCCCTCCAAACCAGCAATAGTGTATTACTTTAGGTATCATAAATTCATCCTCGTCTTCCTTGTACTCTTAAATAACTAGGTCACAATATATATATTCAGATTGTCTTTCTAACGATCTGCTTCCACTTTCTGATTACCCGCTTCTTATAATTATCAATCCAGTACAAATATGGCCATCCGATTGTTAACAAATGTAGTTCGCTACGATTTTTCGGCAACTCTTGCTCAACAAACCTATCTGGTAAGATTTCAAAGCATGCATCTTGTACAGACACTTTAACACGCATTTTACGCATTTGGAGATGAATATAAGCAAATTCTGTCTTCACAAGTTCACTACCATTCCACTCGATTCGCAAAACATTTCCATTATTCCAATAATACCGTGCCTTTTTATACATTTCATTAACAAAGTCGTGTTTAGAAACATCATAAAATGCTCTAATAAATTTTGCAGAAAAGACAGAAGGATTCATGCTCAAATCCTTTTCATAAATCCTTGCTCCATCTTCACGAAAAATGCTATGGACATTGTCATGACTATTACAGTCTTCATCAAACACAAAAATTTTGTCCGTTGTAAATGCTTCTTTATATAAAACACGTCCTTTATAAGACTTCATAAAGCGACGATTATTTTCATACGTGTTTTTATATATTGTCAAATGTCCCGCAGCGAACAATTTATCATAGTCCTCGTTCAACAATGGCGTAACATTTTTTTCGAGGTTTCCAAAAATCAAATCGCAATCACAGTGGCCCCAGTAATCAAAGTCCTTAATGTATTTCTCAAATAGAAACCCATAGGCAGGTTTGTAATCACATAATTTATATGCTGATTCAAGTACAATCTTAAATCCAAATTTTTCGTTAGCTATCTTACGTATTTCATCAAGTGTAGTTTTAATAACATGAACATTTTCTGGACAGGCATACTTAAACTCATTGTCAGTAAAAATCATCCATGTGTATGTAGGGTTGGCCTCACATGATTTAAGAAAAAGCGGGAAATAATTATTAAATTGTCCAAAGTAGGGTAAAATCAAGACACATCTTTTATTTTTCTTCCTCATCATCAAAACAATACCTCATAAATTCTTCATAATTAGAAAATTCAGGAGCATGTTCTTCCATATACTCAATTGACTGCTTTTCTGTATTGCCTAGCTTAAGCTTATTTGAAAACACATTGTTTATTAAAACGCTACTTTTTGTTTCAAACAGCATAAAGTACTCATGAAAAACCTCTGGATCGGGCCGACGTTTAAAACGCTCATAATACCTCTGAGCTAATTCTTTCGCTTCAGCCTTTTGTTTAGCGTAACGTTTGTCAAAGAATTCATTAATACTCATCAACTTTCTCGCTGGAACGCCCGCATAAACGCTGTCAGACTCGCAATCCTTTGTAACTAGACTCCCTGCTCCAACCACAACGTTATCGCCTATTTTCACATTTCTTTCTATAATTGTATTCATACCAATAAATACATTGTTTCCTATTTCGACTATACCACTAGCTCCAAGGACCCCCCCCGACAATTTTTAAGAACCGACCATGAATAATCGTGTGTTAAAATTTTTACACCCTCAGTAATCCTTACATGATCACCAATAGTAATCATCCACGGATACTGCTCATCAATTAGCGTCTTTGTCGGGACATATATAATGCAATCGCTTCCAATTTTCATTCCTATCGATCTTAAGTGTTCAATATAAGATGATGATTCTGCCTTATACCCATAAGCGGTCTTTCTCAAAATGCTTTTTATATTCACTTTAGCAATCCTCCTTAATTTCATTGCTATCATACTGCATTGCTACAAAACCAATTGCCATTCCAAAATAAATTATATAAGCTGTATCCACTCGAATTGCTGAGCTGTGCCACATCAAAAAAATCATAGCGACTGTGAAAATAGCACTTGCAATCATATATGGCCGAATCGCATTAGGATACCTTTTTAACTTTGCCAACAACGTAATAATCAATGTAACAAAGAAAAACACGTACAATCCAAAACCGCCAATTCCGCATTCCAAATACGTCCATTGATTTGTAAACCAGCGATAATTATAGTCTCCATAAGCTCTGTAAAAGTCACTCTGTAAAAATGAAAATGCAGATGTGTCACAATTACCAATACCCAAACCAAACCACTCTTTAATCGGAGTTCTCAGGAATAAATTATTAATCACTTGGAATGATCCGACACGTGGAATTCTATACCCCTCATCAAAAGTCGCAGTTGCATAATCCATAAAATTCTTTTTATTAAAAAGAATATTCAACATATCCGGTGCCAAACGATCAACCAAATTGATAACAACCACAAAGCCCAGTAATAAACCAACTAGAATACCTAACTTTCTAACTGTAAGACCTTTTTCAACATATTGATTAATCAGTGCTGACAAAATAATGCATAACACGGCCAACATTAACATCATCTTTTCCTCAGCCATTGCACCTAGCATAAATGTAGCCGCAATAATAAACGCAAATTTTTTGAATGTAGTTTTTTTAGCAAAATAAAGGCTTGAGTAAAAGCATAAAAGCAACAGGCAGAATGGATTCAAGCCACCACCGCCCCAAAAAATTCCTCCACCAAAATCATCGCTAAAAAGCCCAAGGACAAAATACTTATATATACCAACAAGCGCATTAAGTATTTGTGATGCAAAATAAAATCGAATCACTTTTTCGACATCATCAAGTGTAAAAAAGAGAATTACTCCAAAAAACAATATAAAATAGCGGCAGAGATTTCTTATTCCCCAAAAAATGAGCAACGGTTTTACATAATTTATTCCAGCGCCAACCATTAAAAACAGCAAAAGTGCAATCAAAATATAGAGAAGAGGGGCGCATCGATTTTTAATCTCCTTAATATACTTTGCTTCAAAGTAAAGCAACATCAAATTCAAAACATCACACAAATAGAATGTTGAAAGGCTAATACCAAACAAACTATACGCTACAGAGAACACAATGCATGCGTATAGTATCCAAAATATGCACTTCTTTGGTGTAACTATAAATAATTCTCTTCGCATACTTTTATCTCCCTAAATATTGTTGAGCTCTTATCAACACGATAGTGCTGAAACTCATCTTATGTCTAATACAAAAATGAATCATTCTTCTTGCTCTTGAAAAACTAGCATCTGGTACCATCCATACAATTTTTTGAACCATCTTATTTGTACACATTTGGGAAATCGAACGATGGATTTCTTTAACACCAATTTCTTTTATACAATTGACTTCGCTTTTCATACAAGCAAGCAAGTTATCCAAAAAAGGTCTTTTAATCCTGTATCTCACTTCATCGCTGTAGACATCTGATGCACATAATTCTTCTAAATGCAGTTGAAATGCGACAAGCTTTTCAAAGCGATCTGGCTTATATACATGTGTAAGCGACTGGTCATTTTCGCAATAATAATAATATGCCTTATGTACAACATTAACACTATGTACATTCGGCATGAGTTTCATTAGCGAATACACATCTTCACTAATATACTTTCTTTCGGAGACAAAATGGAAGTTGCATTCTGCCAATAGTTGTCTTCTATATAAGCAACTCCACGCGCTCATTAACAAGTCACTGGCTGTTCCTGTTTTAGGATCTGTACAAATCAACTCTGGTAGGAATTTTGATAAAACTTCTTCACCTTCATACTTTTCCAACGGTGTTTTTGGAATAAATGTTTTGGTAATATTTCCCTGTCTATCAACGTCATGATGTCCAAATTCAATCAAATCTGGATTATCGGAAATTATGACTGTATATAATTCTTCAAACAGTCTTGTATCAATATAGTCATCACTATCAAAAAAAGCAATATAATCTCCAGTAGCAACATCTAAGCCAGAATTTCTCGCCTCACCCAGACCAGCATTTTTTTTATGTACAACCTTAATACGATCATCAACTTTTTCCCAATTATCACACATTTGTGGGCAATTATCCGGAGAGCCGTCATCAACAAGAATAATTTCAAGCTTTTTGTAGGTCTGATTCATGACACTATCAAGGCATCTATTCAGATATTTTTCCACATTATAAATTGGCAGTACAACACTAAATTTAATTTTTTCTTCTGTTTGCTTCATCATATTCTCCTCATAGATGCGC
Source organism: Faecalibacterium sp. AF27-11BH (assembly GCF_003603005.1). NCBI lineage: Bacteria > Bacillati > Bacillota > Clostridia > Eubacteriales > Oscillospiraceae > Faecalibacterium > Faecalibacterium sp. AF27-11BH. Next base: position 111,801 of record NZ_QVGS01000003.1, on the reverse strand, counting down.
TAAACTGTATTTTTCATACAGCAGTACTACAATTACATATCGTTAACAATAATTCTATACTTCTCATCCCATGTTAGCTTACTGTTCACATATTTATAACCATTTAGTCCCATCTGCTTTGCCAGTTCTTTGTCCTGTCCTAATGTTACAATTGCTTTGCACCAGTCTTCCTTGATGCCTTCAAGTGCCTGGTCCGTATTTACGAATACACCGCAGTCAACTTCTTTTAGCAGCCTACAAAAACTTGTATCAAATGCAACTATTGGCACTGCATATGCCATTGCCTCGAGCAGCACATTTCCACTTGTTTCTCTAAGACTCGGCAAAACAAAAACATCTGCCTGCTGATATGCTTCAGCAATTTGATTCAGCGGACGGTTACCCATTAATTTTACATTTTTTCCAATACCACTATCTGCTATTTGTTTTTCAATTAATGCATGATCATCGCCATCACCAAAAATCAAGAGTTCCCAATTCATATCGGTAGGCATCAAAGAAAGAGCGTCAACAAGAAAAGCTATTCCTTTTTTTCCAATCAATCTTCCTACAAAAACGATTTTGAGAATATCGTTGTTTCCTTTCCGAATAGGAAGATTTTTGTATTCATCTCTTAATGCCAACTCCGGCATTAATGGCACATCTTTTCCTACGATGCGAGAAATTTGCTTTTGAGTTTCATTATTTATGCAATATATCTTATAATATGAGCGCAGTGCTTTCTTATAAAAGGGATTCCATGAACAGCTCTTATTTACAAACTCTCTAAAACTCGCAACCAGTTGATTCTTTTCATAGACCTTCAATGGCCTTGGTGTTACCTGCGCACCTCCCATTGGCCCCCAAATCACCTTTGCACCTTTAGCCTTATATAACTCACTTGGGATTCTGTAATCATTCATAGTAACATGATGAATTACATCAAAATGGATTCCTGAATGTTTAACCCAAAGCCATGCCCAATGCTGCCATAAAATATAATACATATGATGAAAAGCGGAATGCTTTTCTCTGAACCAGTTAAGTGCATTAGGGACATCAACAATAACTAATTCGACATGTTGTATATTAAATTCTTTGAGGCCTCTTCTCGTGTCCTTCTCATTGAATTTCTTAGTAAGAAGGATTATTCTATCTCCTTCTTTATAGTTTTTCTCGTACTGTAAAACCCAATTCCAACCAATACTATCCTCTGAACCCTTATAAGGGTTCACGCTATATGCAGAAATAAGATAATTCACCATTTCACCTCCCAAGAATCAATGTTGAAAGCATATGATTTTTTCTAACGACGTATTTTGACAGAAAAATCGGAGCAATCAATCCCAAAAACAGCATCATCCATGCGTATACTAAATAATCAAATCCTAAAATTTTGCCGCATACAACAAAAATCGCCTGCTGCACATAATAACCAATCATATATATATCCATTCCATAATCACCTAGCACCATCCATAGCTTTTCTCCACAATGGTAATGTTCAATCTGCACTGCAATAACAAAAAGCAGAAATACGCCAATAACGGTTACTGCAGTTGCCAAACTCCAAGACTGAGACTTATAAATACTAACAAACGCAAGCATCATATATCCTACGGAAACAACCGCTATTAACACTATTCCTTTTACTGACATGAGTAGTTCGGAATTCTTTATTATTTCAAAAAGATGCTTTCTCACAGCACCGCCCATAAAGTAAATCCATGCGTAACTCAGGAAAAAGCCAACAATATATCCAGACTGTTTTAATACAACAGTGTTTAGCATATATAGTACAAACATAACACCCGCTAAAACCGTACGACTCACATTATCAAATAAGATTCCAAAAATAGAAATAACAAACAAAGCATACAGAAACCAAAGACCACCATTCGGATTGTTTCTTCCAATTAAAACATCTACTGCAAGAGTAGAATAATTAAGTGGATTCCTTGCAAATGCTCCAAATAATAGCTTAAGAACGGCTGTGACCACTGTTAAAAAGAAATACGGCACCATCAGCCGCTTAGCTTTTTTTACAATAGCTTGTTTCTTTTCGCTAATGCTACGTCTTTTCTCGCCTTCAAGAAATCCGCTAATAAAGAAAAAAGCTGGCATATGAAAACAATAAACAAAACTTTTTATAAAACCCAAAATAGTAGGCGTTTCTGTCGGATTAAAAGAATGTCCAATGACGACACAAAGCACAGCCATTCCACGCATTATATTTATTTCATTAAAATATTGTTTTTTACTTTTTTCCATCGTCAAGCCTTTCTCTTTCTATCTCTAAAAATTGTTCTACCCTTTGTTTTGTAGAAAGTTTGTATCTGTATTTCATGCAGTTTTCAATATACATTTCACTGTTAGAAATCACGTCATTCAAATCGGATTTATTCCACTGTTTCTTCGCAATGCCAAGTTGATAATCTTTGATATAGGTAGAATTTAGCGGAACGTCTATTGTGACAATAGACGTTCTAACTTCAAACTCTTTGGGAAGATGGTCAAAATACGGCAAAATATATGCTTCCCTCTTCATTCCCTAATCCTTGTCCTCTCCACATCTTCCTCAATCCCACTTTAACTAAAGCAGTTGCATGACATAATTATTCTTTTATATCTCGTTTCCACTTTCCATACAATAATTGACTCGGAAGGAAAAGAGCACAATATAAAATTTTGTCACTACTATTACTCAAAAGCTCACCACTTTTTCTTCCAGCGAACTTTCCGTATATTTGATACTGCAGCATTGATTTGATTCTTATTTTCATGCAAGCATTCGAGTCCAAGAATGCCTCTGCTCTAGCTATGCATCCATTCGGGGACTTTATATTGTGTTTTCTACGGTTATTAGTCAGACCATCTTCGAGATAATCTGAAATGTAAATTACGCGATTAAAGAATCGCATTTTATACTTTTCAGACATTCTAACCCAAACGATATCCTCACCTAGAAACTTTTCCCCTTGAAACTCAGGAAATAGATATTCTTTTAGACAGTGCGTATACCACACTTCCGCCATATCTCCACCAATATTTCTATTAATTCGGCACTCAACATAGGATTCTTTCATCCCATCCTGTGGCACACCAGATGTACTTAGATATCCACCATCCGGCTTTCCTCTCAAAAAGCTAAAGCCACAAAGATCACTCTCGTTTTTGTACTTTTTATAAATCTCATTGACACAAGAAATTGCATCTACTGTAAGAGAATCATCGCTGTCAACAATAAATGTCAACGGAGCCTTTATAAACTGATATGCATAATTCAGAGCCGTGTGCTTTCCGCCATTTTCTTTTTTATGATAAGAAATTGGAAAATCTGCCGTCTGCTTCATTTGCTCGACACGTTCGCTTGTATCATCCGTACTACCATCATCTACAATGAGCCACTCAAAGTCCTTACAGTCCTGAGCACATAAGGATTCATATAGTTTTTCCAGAAGTTTTCCTCTATTGTAGGCGGGTGTAAGAACTGTTATATTGCTCATTTTAGACCCCTATCATTTTTATAATTTCACTTTTCTAACTAAATTATCCTGGACAATCTGCAACACACTTGACAAAAGTAGGGTTAATCCAATTGTCCACAATACAATTTCCAAGTTACCTACTTGTTTTCCTTCCGTTGTCTCCTTTTCAAAGAAATAAAGAATAAACGGATGGATGATATAAATTTCATAAGATATTGTTCCTAACCAAATCAGAAATCTTTTCTGTATCTTCACTTTTTTCAATAATTCAATTAGAGGAACAATAAATGCTATCGTGATAATATTCCGAAGAACCGACTGAAACAATTGATTATCAAAACCCACCACACTTAATGTGAGTCTTCCGATAAACAAAATTACAAAAGCTACAATTGCAACAATTTCTTTCCTCAAAAAACCGATTTCAAAATAAGAATCTATTTTTCTCTCATACATCGCCCACAAAATGCCGAGAGGCATTCCAATAATAGATGCATACATTTCATCTCGCGGGTTAACAAAAGCACTTATCAAGATATAAGCAATAGTTATAACCGCAAACCAATATGCTCCTACATTGATTTCTGTATGGTTAAACACTGCATAGAATACAATGTATACGGCTATAATCACCCATATAAACCAAAGTGGTTGGATGTATCGAATTGTAAATGCTTCAGCGATTGCTCTTACAGGTGTCTGCCCCCCCCCAGATAATTTCTAGCCCTATCCAGGTGATTGCGACTATCACATAGGGGACAATAATATTCAAAAGCCTTTTGGACAGAAACCCTTGAAGATAATTCTTCTTTTGCAGTAACCCACAGGTCAAGCCATAGCCTGACATAAAGAAGAAGAACCCCACTATCGGAAATGCAATGTACCAAATCGGTTTCACATACACAGGTAAATTTGATACTCGAAAAGATATGTGGTGCAACATGATAATTATTGCCGCAATTCCTTTACAGCAATTCGTAGTCGTCCTATCCAATCGGCCATCCATTACTTCGTCTCCATCTGCTGTGCGATATCAGCATCCACAATTTCCTCGCCGGTCTTATGCTTCAGCTGCTCCTTAGAAGCCTCACTCAGACCGTTGTTGATCACACAGTTCATATCGCAGGTGCTACACTTATCCAGTTCCTCTTTAGTGACTTTGCCATCACGGTAGTCACGGCAGATCTTCAACTCGTACATGCTGTACGGATGCTTGGTAAACAGAGCCTTAAACTTGTGAACCAGAACCCAGGTAGCAGGTTTCCAGATATACTTGTGCATAGCCGGGCTGACAGAACCAATCATCCAGCAGTCACGGTCGCAGCAACGAACCTTTGCACGAACCTTCTCTGCTTCCGGGCTGTTCCACAGCTCATCCCAAGTCTGGTTGTTCAGGTTGCCCATGACCTCTTTATCCTTGGTGCCATTGCAAGGCATAACATCGCCATACGGATCGATGAAGAAGGTGTCAAAACTCATGTCGCAAGGCAGCAGACGCTTCTGTCCATAGATGTAGTTGATCAGACCATGGTTAAAGTAAGCGCGGAACCACTTCTTCGGGCTGTTGCTGCGGAGCAGTTCGTTGACCAGATTCTCGAAGTTCTTTGCGACCATCGGACGATCGTGGATGATATTCTTCGCCTCAACGAAGTAGAAGCTGTTATGCAGAGAAGCAGTTGCAAACTCCATGCCCATCTCATCGGAAATCTTGTACAGCGGAACCAGGTCAGGAGCATTCTTGTCCTGAACGGTCATACCAAAACCGACATCCTTCATGCCCATTTCACGCAGCTTCTTCAGTGTGCCGTAACCACGCTGGTAGCCGTTCTGCAGGCCACGAATCTCATTATTGGTCTGCTCCAGACCTTCGATAGAGATACGAATACCAATCTGCGGGAACTCTTTGCACAGGTCAACGATACGGTCAGTGAAGAAACCGTTCGTGGAAATAACGATACGGTCAGACTTCTTGTACAGTTCACGCACGATATCCTTCAGGTCAGTGCGGATGAACGGCTCACCACCGGTGATGTTCGTAAAGTACATCTTCGGCAGCTTCTTGATGGTTTCGATGCTGATTTCTTCTTCAGGCTTGGAAGGCGCTTTATAACGGTTGCACATAGAGCAACGAGCGTTGCAGCGATAAGTGACGATGACCGTACCATTTAACTTCTTTTCTTCAGACATGATTAACTCTCCTATTGTTTACTCTCTCTTTTAAGAATGTTTCGATTTTATTTAAGAACCACTTAGCACATACCGAGAACACAACCGAACCGCAGATGACTGCAACCGCTGTGAAGATATATGCCAGCAGACCATTTCCAAATAGATGAACAATGTGTAACTTCTCAAGCACACGATAAATTACCATGTGGCACAGGTAAATCTCGAAGCAGATACCGCCGAGGAACTTGGCAACTGGATTGACCAGTACCCCCCCCCACTTGCACCCGAGGGTATAGACCAATGCTGCCACACAGAAGAACAGCATCGTAAGTGTAGAACCACCTATTGCAAAATAAGCAACTGTGGCAATCAGCAGAATTGCTCCAGCAATAATCTTGTGCTTTGATGCAAACTCAGCCAGTTCCTCACGATAGAGGAAGATCAAGTCGCCAGCGATAAAGTAAATCGCATCGTAGACGATATTTAATCTAGGGGTAAAGCCAACACTAAGTGAATCTACGATGTGGTTTCCATCAAAGAAATAAACTCCACACAGCCAATTAAATACCAGTGCCGTAACTGCCACACCCCACGCTCTCTTCTTGTTTCCAATCAGGAAACAGAAGAACGGGAACAGCATGTAGAACACAAAAATGACTGCCAGTGTCCAACTCACGCCAATAACCGAAATCTTGGCATTCGGCAGAAGCCCCTGACACAAAGTCAAGTTTGCAAAGATTTCAAATAGTGATTCTTTGCTCGGTGAAATCACAAAATCCAACGCACAAAGCAATGCAAAATACGGCCAGATCTTGATGTACCGTTTCTTGTAGAAATCCTCTACGCTAATCTTCTGGTCAATAATTTTCTGGTAATAGCCGCAGCACATTCCAAAACCACTGACCATCATAAAAAGGAAAACGAGGTTTGTGAAAGATGGTATCAGCCTCTCAAACACAAATCCTCCTATCCCATATTCTCCGTTTGCGAGGACGTGCATCAGTGCAATGCCAATGATGGCATATGCCTTCAAACCATCTATTCCCTCATATCTATCCGCTTTTGTAGCCACAAATTCTCTCCTCACATACCAGTCTTACTGATACACCTTCATAATTTTCTCGTAATACTCATCAATGGTATCGAAGCTGATGTCCTTACAGTTCGCACTGTACTCCGCACACAGCTTCTTATCACCCCAGAGCTTCTCGATCTTCTTCTTCAGATCTTCGGCATTACCGCTTTCAAACAACTCGCCGGTCTTACCAACCTGAATCAGTTCCGGGATGCCACCGATATTCGCTCCCAGCACCGGTGTGCCATACATCTGGGATTCCATTACGGAGAACGGGCAGTTCTCATACCACTCAGACGGGTAAATGGAGAACCGTGCCTCACGGATCAGCTTCTCCAGTGCTTCGCCTTTCTGGAAACCAACATTCTTGATGTTCTTAATACCATTTACTGTCTCTTCCAGCGGGCCAGTACCGGCGAAGACGAACTGCACATTCGGCAGTTCCTTGCAGACCTTGATGAGTGTGCCGATGCCCTTCTCTTCAGAGAAGCGGCCGAAGTAGAGGACGTAATTCTTCTTCTCCGTATCTTTCCACTCCACCTTGTCGATGAAGTTGTGCATTGCCACGGTCTTCGTTGCAAACAGAGGATTACTGTCCATCTTGCTCTTCATGAACTCCGAGCAGCAGATCATGGTGTCAATGTACTTGTAGGTACCCTTCCACTTCCAGAACTCGGCTTCCATCATGCCGATGGCAGATTTCGCCGTGGAACCGTGGATGCACTTGCCTTTCATGCAGTTCACGAAATGACCGCCGAGGCACTTCTCACAGTTCTGGTGGGTGTTCGGATTGTTCAGCATGTGGTTCGGGCAGACCAGCTGGTAGTCATGTGCCGTGAAGATGATCTTACAATCTCTTCCGGTCTCCTTGCGCCACTTCACGATTTCCAGAATGATGGAAGGTGTCAGCTGGTAGTTAAAATTGTTCAGGTGACAGACATCCGGCTTGAAGTCGTCCAGAACTTTTCTCAGCTGCACCCGTGCTTCCTTGCTGTAGATGGTCTTGATCGGGTAGGTCAGCTTGCTCAGTTTGCTGCCGCCGTGGAAGTCCATACCAGATGTATAAGCATTGACCCGGTTGCCCACGCAGCGGCCTTCATGCTCCATACCGAAGTACTGAACCTCATGTCCGTGCTGCTCTAGCGCCTCACCCAGCTTAAATATGTAGGTTTCTGATCCACCGTTTGGATATAGAAATTTATTTATTATCAATACTCTCATCTATTATTTTCTCCTGTACAGTTTCATCGTTTCCTTTACAACTTCATCCCAGTTGTATTTCTCGCAGATAAAGTCAGCTGCCTGATTCTTCATTTTCATAACCATTTCTGGATGGTCACAGGCATCTTGCAGTTTTTCTCGCAAGTCCTCTACATCTGACTTTTTGAAAATCAATGCCTTATCTTCCACAACCTCTGCGCACTCCGGAATATCCGAAACCAAACAGCAGTTGCCGTAGCTCATCGCCTCCAGCAGACTTAATGGCATTCCTTCCAGATCGGACGGCAGCGTGTAGATGTAAGCGTTGCTGTACAGTTCATCCAGCATTGCTCCCTGCACAAACCCAGTAAAAAGAATCCGATCGTCACCCTTCGCCAGTTCTTTCAATTCCTCCATAAAGGAATCCGTATCACTAGAGCCACCTGCGATGACCAGTTTTTTATCTGTCTTGACATTCTTGAAGGCCTCAACCAGATATCGAATGCCCTTCTCCGGCACCAGACGACCGAGGAACAATATGTAGGAATCCTTTTCCAGTCCAAAATGATCCTTGATCAGCTTTGCTTCCCGAATCTGCGGCCTATTCACGCCATTAGGGATAAAGTGCGTTTCTCTTCCATAAGTTTCCTTAAAATAATCCTGCACGCCTTTGCTCAGAACAATGACCTCGTCCGCATATTTCGCAGCATTTTTTTCGCCTTGGTGGATAAACTTAGAGCCAAGTCCTGATTGCCATTTCTCGCGCTGCCAATCAATGCCATGGACGGTAACAACAACTCTTTTCCCAAACATCTTCGGCAGCCATGCAAAGAACGCTGGTCCTTCGGCGTGGATGTGCACCACATCGTATTTTCCAAATGCACTATAAAGTGCCGCAAATGCGGAGGAGCTGACTGCAGCAAGTCCGCGCCGTTCAATGGTCGGAACAGACTTCTGACGGATTCCCTCGTACTCCGTTTTACCAGCATCGTCATATTCTGCACCACTCACATGATGGCCTGCTCTATTGTAGCAAGTTACATCACAACCCTTCTGTGCCATTCGGGTGCAGAGTTCTTTGACAACGATCTCTACTCCGCCCTCTCTTGATAATCGCTTCTGTCCGAACATCGCAATCGCAAGTTTCTTACTCATAAATCTTTCCCACAATCCCACTCAATTTCTTCATCAATATCTCGGCCAACACAAAGAGCGGATAGGCTCGCTTGCCTGTCCGCTGGCTGTCACCCCACCCTCATGGTCGAGATTTCTTTCTGGATGGCATTGCTGCCACACAGAAAGATCAATCGTTCATTCTTCGGGTAAGAAAATATGAACTTCGGGTTGCGGAGCCTTTCATTCTCTGCCGTACCCTTGTCCCTATTATGACAGCCGCGTATTATATCTCTAGCCCCTCTCCGCTGAATGGTCGGAACAGACTTCTGACGGATTCCCTCGTACTCCGCTTTACCAGCATCGTCATATTCCGCACCGCTCACATGATGGCCTGCTCTGTTGTAGCATGTCACCTGACAGCCCTGCTGCGCCATCCGTGTGCACAGCTCTTTTACCACGATCTCCACGCCGCCCTCTCTCGACCACCTTTTGTGGCCAAAAACAGCAAGCCTCAATTTCTCTTTCATTTTCCCTTTCCTGTCGCTTTCCCCATTTAGGAATCTCATCCCCATACCGTGCCAAACTCCGGCCCGGTTTCCTTTACATCAGAAAAAGCCCGGACGCATCTACGCCCAGGTTTTTGACTGATTTACGCCGCAATTCATTGACATTTTATTTCCAGAATCATCAATATCAATTTCGTAAATGTATTTATTGACACTAAAAATATTTTACCATTTTTTCCTCTGGGGTACAATACTTTGCAGCTGTATCATTGCCTGCATCATGGCTAAGATTTCCGTACTTTATTCCGTCTTTTTGTTGCAACATATTCATTTTAGAAAGGAACTCGTTCCATTGCTTTTTTGCAGCAAAAAAACACCCTTCCTCTCACGGAAACCCGCAAAAGGAAGGGTGTTGAACTCGTTATCCTGTTGTCGTACCAATCACAGCATGTTCGTACCAGCAAAGCCGGTACCAGCCGTCATTCAGCACGGCACCTCAAGCACTTTTGAGCGTAGAGCTGTGATTAGCAGTTCTCAGCGAAGTACTTAATGGTACGGACCATCTGAGAGGTGTAGGAGTTCTCGTTGTCGTACCAAGACACGACCTGAACCTGATAAGTGTCGTCGTCGATCTTAGCGACCATGGTCTGGGTAGCATCGAACAGAGAGCCGTAACGCATGCCGATGACATCGGAAGAAACGATCTGATCCTCGTTGTAGCCGAAGGACTCAGAAGTAGCAGCCTTCATAGCAGCATTGATGGACTCCTTGGTGACGTCCTTGCCCTTGACGACAGCAACCAGAATGGTGGTAGAGCCGGTGGGAACAGGCACACGCTGAGCAGAACCGATCAGCTTGCCGTTCAGCTCGGGGATGACCAGGCCGATAGCCTTAGCAGCGCCGGTGGTGTTGGGAACGATGTTCTGTGCGCCAGCACGAGCACGGCGCAGATCGCCCTTGCGCTGAGGACCATCCAGGATCATCTGGTCGCCGGTGTAAGCATGAACAGTGGTCATGATACCGGAGACGATGGGGTAGGTCTTGTTCAGGGTGTTAGCCATGGGAGCCAGGCAGTTGGTGGTGCAGGAAGCAGCAGAAATGACCTGATCCTCAGCGGTCAGGGTCTTCTCGTTGACGGAGAAGACAATGGTCTTCAGATCGTTGCCTGCGGGAGCAGAGATAACGACCTTCTTTGCGCCAGCCTGAATGTGAGCCATGCTCTTCTCCTTGCTGGTGTAGAAGCCGGTGCACTCCAGAACGACATCAACGTTCAGTTCGCCCCAGGGAGCGTCCTTTGCGTCCTTAACAGCGTAGATCTTGATCTCCTTGCCGTCAACAATGATGGAGTCCTCGGTAGCCTCGACGGTGTGCTTGCCCTCGCCGATCTTGCCGCAGAAAGAACCCTGAGCAGTATCGTACTTCAGCAGGTGAGCCAGCATCTTGGGGCTGGTCAGGTCGTTGATTGCGACGACCTCGTAACCCTCAGCATCAAACATCTGACGGAAAGCCAGACGACCAATACGACCGAAACCATTGATAGCAACTCTAACAGCCATGTTAATAGTACCTCCTAATTATTTTACCCATAATCGGATAAATCACGGTATCTTTATTTTAGACCAAAACGCAGAAAGTTTCAAGTGTCTGCCAAAAAATTAACAAGACATTCACTGCATTTTTTGCTTTTGTACGATTTTAATTCCTTTCATTCCCTGCTTTTCGGCAATTGCGCCAACAGAGTGCCAACATTTTTGTCAGCTCTCCCCGTTCAAGCAGGCTGTAACGCACGCTCCGCCAATGCCGCCCACGCAGCAAAGGCCCAGTCCGGCAAAGATCTCCGGCCAGACAGCCGGTGCGGCCCAACTCAGGCCGCTCATCAAAACCAGTACATGGGGCAGCTGCCAGCACAGGCAAAGTGCAAATGCGGCAAGCCCGGCTGCGCACAGTGTTTTGCCATTGCCCGGCTGCGGGACATGCAGCGCCCGGGCCAGCGCTGCCAAAAATACCAGTGCCGCAAGCGCCTGCCACACCGCCGCTGTAGGGGTCACGCGGTGCCAGCTGGAGCTGTTCTCCATAAAGCGCAGCAGCACGTTCCAGTAGAACAGCAGACTGCCCGCCACGGCCAGATACAGCCCGCCAAAGGGCTTTTTCCACTCGTTGTGGCTGAGCCAGCAGCGGCCCATGGTGCTGAGCCACGCGGAGCACAGGCATTCCAGAATGCACCGCACAAAGCCGCCCAGACCGGAAGCTGCGCCCAGCGCGATCTGTGCACCCGCTGCGGCCAGAAAACATACTGCACCGACAAAAGCCAGAATACCGGCCAGCGGCCTGCGGCTACGCACCGCTTCCGAGCGGGAAGGCTGTGTACGGCCCACAAGCACTGCAGCCAGCACCACGATACCCAGTGCCAGATAGCGCCACCACACAGAGCCGACCACGCACAGACCGGTGACGGCATCGGTGCCAAAGGCAAGGTCTGCCGCGCGCAGCACGCCCAGCAGAATGCTCAGGATAAAAACGAACAAAACAGAAGGATTCATCAGCGTTCCTCAATCGGCTTATATTTCTGGCGCACGCCCAGATACTTGTAAGCGGGACGAATGATACGGTTGGCGAATACCACCTCTTCCACGCGGTGTGCACACCAGCCGGGCACACGGGCAATGGCGAACAGCGGGGTGTAGATATCCTCAGAGATGCCAAGCATGTTGTAGATCAGGCCGCTGAACAGGTCCACGTTGGCGCACACCGGCTTGGTACTGCCCTTTTCCTCGGCAAAGATGCCGGGGGCCAGCCGTTCGATGCTGCACAGCATATTATACTCTTCCTCAAAACCTTTGTCGTAGGCCAGATGGCGGGCGCGCTGCTTCAGGACCACCTCACGAGGGTCGCTGATGGTGTACACCGCGTGGCCCATGCCGTAGATCAGGCCGGAGCCATCGCCCGCCTGCTTGCGCAGGATGCGGCGCAGATACTCGCGCACCTCATCGTCGTCCTCGGGGTTTTCCACATGCTTGAGGATATCCTTCAGCTGACGGTTCACCATCAGGTTGGCACCGCCGTGCTTGGGGCCCTTCAGTGCACCGATGGCCGCCGCGATTGCGGAGTAGGTATCGGTTCCGGAGGAGGACAACACACGGGTGGTAAAGGTGGAGCAGTTGCCGCCGCCGTGGTCGGCGTGCACCAGCAGGCACATATCCAGCAGCTTTGCTTCCTCGTGGGTGAACTTCTGGTCCGGACGGTAGGTGCTGAGGATGTGCTCTGCCGTGCTCTGGCCGGGCTTGGGCAGGTGGAAGAACATGCTCTGCTTATCGTAGTAGCGGCGCTTCATCTGGTAAGCGTTCACCATCATGGTGGGCATGCTGGCGATCAGATTGATGCTCTGGCTCAGGATGTTCTCCAGACTCAGATCCTCGGCGTGCTCATCATAAGAGTAAAGGCCCAGCACGCAGCGCTGCAGCTTATTCATGATATTGGGCGAGGGGGCGTTCATGGTGTCCATGAAGCCTTCCGGCAGGGCGCGGTGCTCTGCCAGGATCTCACAGAAATCGTCCAGCTGCTCCCGGTTGGGCAGACTGCCGAACAGCAGCAGCCAGATCACCTCTTCAAACACAAAGCGGTCATTGCGGTAGGCCTCGTCCACGATCTCGTTGATGTTCACACCGCGGTAGATCAGCTTGCCGGGAGTGGGGATCACATGGCCTTCCTGATCCTTTTTATAGCCCACAACGTCGCAGACGTTGGTCAGGCCGGCCAGCACACCGGTGCCATCCGGGTTGCGCAGGCCGCGCTTGACCCCCAGACGCTCGCTCGTCTCCGGATCGATGTAGTTGTTGGCAACATATTCCTCACACAAAGTCCGCATCGTGTTCGGGTCCAGCGTTGCCACCTCCGAATGTGCAAAATTCATAAGGGGAATTCTCCTTTCATCCTATTTATATACTTTCCCGCCCACCCTCAATGATGGGTATAATTCTATATTATCGCTTTTGACGAGTAAATTCAAGCATTAACTGCACCGTTCAGCGCTCAAAAAGTCGGTTTGGTGCTTTTTTGCACTTGCACCACAAAAGGCTTTTTCCCTGTTTCGCATCTTTTTTCAGGGTATATCCGGTATTCTGATTAAAAAAACACCGCTGTCGGAGGGTTTGGGACTATGAAAAAGTTTTTTCTGCCAATCTTTGCGGTCCTGCTGGTGCTGGGCACCATTCTGCCGCTGGCTGCCTACCGGATCACACGCGCCGTGCTCAGCGGGGCAGAGCCCGCATCTTCTGCCTTATCTTCGCCTGCAGCATCTGCGCAGCCGCCAAGTGCCGTGCCTTCTGCGGATGCCGAGACCTTTCTGGTGGAGGATCAGGCCACCGGACAGGTGCTGGAGCTTTCCCGTCAGGAATACGTTCTGGGTGCTGTCGCCGCCGAGATGCCGGTGAGCTGGCCGGACGAAGCGCTCAAGGCACAGGCCGTTGCCGCCCACAGCTATGCGCTCTACTGCCGGGACCACACCACCCTGCAAAGCGGTGCTTGGCTCACTGCCGACCCAGCCCGGCGGCAGGGCTGCCTGACCGAGCCGGTGCTGCGCAGCTACTGGGGCACAGCCTACGAGCAGAATTACGCCCGCCTCTCCGCCCTTGTGGACGAGGTCTTGGATGAGATACTTTATTATGAGAATGCTCCTGCCTGCGCCAGCTACTTTGCCATTTCCAATGGGCAGACCGAGGCCAGCGAAAATGTATGGGGTTCCGCCCTGCCCTACCTCATTTCAGTGGACAGCAGCACCGACCGTTCCGCTGACAACTACGAATACACCGTCACCTTTTCCGCAGAGCAGGTGCAGCAGGCCCTTGCAGGCCTTGGCATTTCTGCCGACCTCGCCGCGCCGGAGGGCTGGTTCGGCCCGGCAGCGCTGACCAGCGCCGGATACACAAAAGCCGTCACGGTCTGTGGGCAGACCGTGACCGGCACGACCCTGCGCCGGGCGCTGGGCCTGCGCAGCACATGCTTTACGGTACAGTACCAGAGCGGGAATTTCAGCTTTACCACCCGGGGTTACGGCCACGGCGTGGGCCTGAGCCAGTGGGGCACAAAGGCCATGGCGGAGCAGGGCAAAAGCTATGCCGATATTCTGGCACACTACTACCCCGGCACACAGCTGCAAGGATGAAAAAGCGGCCCGCACCGCAAAGGCACAGACCGCTTTTCTATTCACTCTTTTTCTTATACCCGCACCATATCCGGGGTGATTTCAGCCAGAGAATGCGCACCGCACATCTGCATGGTGTCGGCCAGCTCACCGGCCAGCTTATCAATGTAGCACTTCACGCCTTCCTCGCCGCCGCCATACACAGCCGTGACGAACGGGCGGCAGATCAGCACGCCGTCTGCACCCAGTGCCAGTGCTTTGAACACATCCACACCGGTGCGGATGCCGCCGTCCACCAGGATCTTCACGCCGGTGCCCTTGAGGGCTGCTGCGATCTCCGGCAGCACCTCGGCAGTGGCCGGGCACTGATCCAGCACGCGGCCGCCATGGTTGGACACCACGATAGCAGCCGCGCCGGCTTCCTTTGCCTTCAGTGCGCCCTTAACGGTCATAACGCCCTTGACGATGAAGGGGCGCTCGGCCAGCTTGACGATCTCGGCAAGCTCTGCCACGCTCTTGCTGCCTGCGGGCGGAGTCATGTTCTTCAGGAAGGGCAGACCGGCTGCGTCCACATCCATGGCCACGGCAAAGCAGCCGCTGGCCTTGGCCTCGGCCATCTTTTCCTTAATGGTATCAATGTTCCAGGGCTTGATGGTGGGCACGCCGCAGCCGTTTGCTGCGCCAATGGCCTTGGTGGCCATCTCCATAACGGTGGGGTTGGTGCCGTCGCCGGTAAAGGCAGCGATGCCGTTCTCTGCACAGGCGCGCACCAGCACATCATTATAGGTCATATCGGTATAGGCTTCCGAGTAGTGCAGGTTCACAGCACCCACCGGGCCTGCAAAGAACGGGTACTTGAAGCTCTTGCCAAACAGCTCAATATGGGTGTCCGGGGTACCGCCCTCGCACAGGGTGTCCATGTTCACGCGGATCTCGGCCCACTTATTATAATTGCGGATGGCCGTATCGCCCACACCCTTGGCACCGGGGCCGGGGATCTGGTTTTTGCAGGCCACGCCGTTGCACACCGGGCAGGCCTTGCAGTATTTGCCAATGCACTCACGGGCATTGGCCAGCACTTCAGGATAAGTCATAAGAAAGCATCCTCCTTTTTTATTCCACTCTGCGGCCGCAAAGATTTCCCGCCGCAGTACTCTCCTGCTTCATCATAGTCCGGTTCAACCGCTTCGTCAAGGGTTTTTGCTGCATCCCTGAATTTTTTGCCGTTTTTTGCCTGCACAGAGATGTCGTTTTGAAAAAAACCCATTTTTTTCAAAAAATCCTTGACAAAAGCGGTTCTTTCAGGTATTATAGTGTGGCGCTACGGCGTACAACCGAATATGGAAAGATGGCTGAGTTGGTCTAAGGCGCACGACTGGAAATCGTGTAACGTGTCAAAAGCGTTCTGGGGTTCGAATCCCCATCTTTCCGCCAGAAATCCGGAACCTTTGGGTCCCGGATTTTTTGTTTTATCTTCTCATTTTTCATTTTTTTAAAAAAAGTGCTTGACAAATGCGCACCTTTCAGGTATTATAGTAGAGCGTTGTGACGCACAACTGAATATGGAAAGATGGCTGAGTTGGTCTAAGGCGCACGACTGGAAATCGTGTAACGTGTCAAAAGCGTTCTGGGGTTCGAATCCCCATCTTTCCGCCAGGAATCCGAAACCTTACGGTTTCGGATTTTTTGTTTTTTTCAGCGCTTCTCTGTTCCGCCTTGACTTTTGTCCGCTGTTCCGCTATGCTGAATAAAACATCT
The DNA here is from genome assembly GCF_003603005.1 of Faecalibacterium sp. AF27-11BH. Taxonomy (NCBI): domain Bacteria; kingdom Bacillati; phylum Bacillota; class Clostridia; order Eubacteriales; family Oscillospiraceae; genus Faecalibacterium; species Faecalibacterium sp. AF27-11BH. Next base: position 95,370 of record NZ_QVGS01000003.1, on the reverse strand, counting down.
GAGGGAGGATTTTTTATGGCATCTTCCAAACGAAAAAAGCACGGCGCGGGCTATGTGGTCCTGATCGCAGTGCTCATTCTTGTACTGCTTGCAGTCGTGGCCGCTGTAACCGGGTACAGTCTGGTAGCCCGCCGGGTGAAAGCGCTGCAGGCAGGCGCGGCCTTTACCTTTGATTATGAGATCACATCCACAGCCGATTCCCCTGCCCTTTACACCATCCTGCAAAAGACAGGCTCCACCAAGGGCACCGTCAGCGGCCTGTATGCGCCGGACGCACTGCAGCTGAGCATCTCGGCCCCGGATGCCGTTATCCCGGCAGGCCCGCTCACCCGGGTGTATATCAGCAGCAGCGAGACCTTATACGATGTCGGGCAGCTGTACAAAAATATCCGCTCTTCCATCACCGACAGCTACCCGCTGGCAAGCCTTCTGCTGCCGGACTGGAGCCTTGGCAGTTATATCTCGCAGGCCCAGCTGGCAAGCCTGCTGGGTGTGGACACCACAGCCACCAGCCTGCAGGACATGACCGAGTTTGAGCTGCCGCAGAAAAAGCTGCAGCGCGTACAGCCGGAAAACGCAAAGGACGGCTACCTTTATTTTCAGCTGGATACCGGTGATGCCAGCGCCAATGCACCGGTACTTGTTATCGGGCTGGAAAAGAGCAGGTTCTTTGCGGATGCCATCCCGGTGCACATCCTGCTCACCATCCCGGAACACGGGGTCAGCATCCAGCTCACTGGCACCGTGAGTGCCCAGACCGTGGTGCTCACTGCGCCCACATCCCGCATGAAGGACGAAGACATCCAGACGCTGGTGCAGATCCGCGATACCATCCAGAGCGTGCTGCAGTTCGTGCAGACCGCTGCCAACAGCGTACAGAACGCGGGCTGATCTTTCCGCAAACATCAAAAGCCAGAAACGGCAGCAGTCGTTTCTGGCTTTTGTTCTGTCATTTTACCGGTCGAGGATGCGGCCATCGGTGGAGAAGGTGACTACATTCCACGGGATGAACTTGCCGCTGTTCTTCAGAGCAGTGATGGCAGCGTGCTCCAGCCCGCCGCAGCAGGGCACCTCCATGCGCAGCACGGTCACGCTCTTGATATCATTGCTGCGGATGATCTCGGTCAGCTTTTCGCTGTAATCCACAGCATCCAGCTTCGGGCAGCCGATGATGGTCACATGGCCCCTCATGAACTCCTCGTGGATATTGGCGTAGGCATAGGCGGTGCAGTCGGCGGCGATCAGCAGCTTGGCACCGTCAAAGTAGGGCGCGTTCACCGGCACCAGCTTGATCTGGCAAGGCCACTGTGCCAGCTGGGACTGCATGGGCACTGCGGCTGCGGCAGGTGCGGTCTGCTCACGGTGGAACTGTCTCATCATGCTGCCCGGGCAGCCATGGAACGCCGGTGCGGCGGGCTGTGCCTGCTGCTGGGCGGCAGCGGCCTTTTTCTGCTTGTTTTCCAGCACAGCCTGCTCGTCATAAGCGGCGGCTTCGCGCTCGGTAAAGGTGATGGCACCGGTGGGGCATCCGGGCAGGCAGTCGCCAAAGCCGTCGCAGTAGTCGTCCCGCATCAGCTTGGCCTTGCCGTTCACAAGGCCGATGGCACCCTCGTGGCAGGCGGTGACGCAGGCACCGCAGCCGTTGCATTTTTCTTCGTCTATATGAATGATTTTGCGGATCATGGAAAAATCCTCCTTGCTTTGATGTTCTGAGTATACTATAATCAGACCGTGCTTTCGGTTGTTATAACCACAGAAAGAGGATTTTTATGAAAAAGATCGCGTCGCCCCTGTTTCAGGATCTTTCAGAAGCCGAGCTGGATACCCTTGCCGCTGCCGGGCACCTGCGCACCCGGCAGTTTGCAAAGCACGAGGTCATCTTCCACGCCGGAAGCTGTGTGCGGGAGATCGGCATTGTGCTGCGTGGTTCCGTGCACATTGAAAATCTGGATCTCTGGGGCACCAAAAGCATCCTGAGCAGCGTAGGTGCCGGGCAGGCCTTTGCCGAGACCTACGCCTTTTGCGGCGAGGCCTTGATGGTGGATGCTGTTGCGGCCGAACATTGCGAAATACTGTTCCTGCACACTGCCGCCTTTACCGATGCGCGGATCGAGCCAGCGCTGAAAGACAAGCTGCTGCGCCGCCTGCTGGCGGTGTCCATGCGCAAGAACCTCAGCCTTTCGCAGCGCATCTTCTGCACAACGCCCAAGACTGTTCGCGGACGGCTGCTGACCTATTTTTCCGCACAGGCAGCACGCTGCGGCAGGATGGCGTTCGAGGTGCCCTTCAACCGCCAGCAGATGGCCGACTACCTCAATCTGGACCGCAGCGCCCTCTCCAAAGAGCTGTGCAAAATGCGGGACGAAGGTTTGCTGGAATTTGATAAAAACCGCTTTGTTTTAAAGCAGCTTCCAGAATAACCAAAAGCGCCCGCCGGGCAGGGCTGGACCTCCGGCGGGCGCTTTCATTTTAACAGGTCAATAGAACGAGATCAGACCGTCTCCTTCTTCTTGCGGGGTGCGCACTTGCGCTTGGGCTTCTCCGCAGCGGGCTTTTCCTCTGCAGGTGCTTCTGCCTTTGCAGGCTCTGCTTTTTCGGCAGCCTTGGCGGCGGTCTTTTTTGCGGCGGTCTTACGGGCAGGCTTTGCGGGCTTTTCTGCCGGTGCTGCGGTCTCTGCCTTCCCCTCTTCTGCAGCTTCTGCCTTGGCGGCAACCGCCTTTTTGGTGGTGCGGGGCTTGCGGGCCGCAGTCTTCTTGGCCGGTGCCTTTTCTGCAGCGGGTGCAGCTTCAGCGGCAGCCTCCACAGCAGGCGCCTCGGCCTTCTTTGCGGCACGCTTTGCGCGCTCCTTCACCTCGGCAATGGTCCACAGCTGGTCATCTGCGCCGGATACCTCCTGCCAGATCTGCAGCACAGTGCCAACCGCAGCGCCCATGCCAACGGTGTCCACGCACTTGCCGCCGGCCCAGGAAGAGCGCAGGCGCACAGTTCCTTCCGGGGTGGGCTGAACGGTCCACATCTGAGAGGTGCCGCCCACATCCTCCCACAGGTGCAGCCAGGTGCCGTTGGCGGTGCCGGTCATGGTCAGGTCCAGCAGCTTGCCGGATGCGCGGTTGCGGATGCGGTAAACGCCGTCACCCACGCGGATAAAGCTCCACTCCTGCTCAGGCTTATGCTCGTACTTGCCCAGACGGACGGTACCGGCTTCCTTGGTGCCCTCCACGGCCTGAATGACGTTGCCGGTGTGCGCGGCAATGGTGTAAAAGTGATCGGCTTCGATCACGGTCTGTGCAACAGTTTTCATGGTTTGTTCCTCCTATAGATCGCAGCCGCCCGGCTCTGCCTGCGGCTACCACTTGTATTTTGTATGCAGCCTGTACAGATGTGCAGGCTCTTTTGTTTCCCTTATGGTAAATGATACCACATATCGTGATTTTCTACAAGCAATTCGACCAGCCTTTAGCAAAACAGACAAAAACAGTCAAGCTTTCCGTCCGTTTTTCTCCCGCTCCATGGGCATTTCAGGCACCATTCTGTACCGGTTCGGCTCTCGACTTTTTGCCGCAGCTGCGTTATACTATGGAACGTGCATCCCGTGCACACATTCAAATTTTCCGCCGCTCTGCTGCTGGGCGGCTTTTCTTGACCTATTCCTTATGATAAAAGGAGGTTCTTTCATGTCAGCAGACGAGCTCAACATTCAGCAATACAAAAAAATGACCGAGACACCCATTCCAAAGCTGATCCTCGGTCTTGCCGCCCCTACCATTTTAAGTATGCTCATCACCAGCATCTACAACTTGGCCGATACCTTTTTTGTGGGCCAAATCTCCACCAGCGCTTCCGGTGCGGTGGGCATTGTTTCCAGCCTGATGGCCATTATTCAGGCGCTTGGCTTTACACTGGGCCACGGCTCCGGCACCATCATCAGCCGCAGCCTTGGCAGTCGGAACACCGATGCCGCCACCCGCTTTGCTTCCACCAGCTTTTTTACTGCTCTGGCCGTTGGCGTGGTGCTGGCCGTTGTGGGCCTTGCCACTCTGCCCAGCTTCATGATGCTGCTGGGCAGCACCGAGACCATTCTGCCCCACGCCTGCGCTTATGCACGGCCCATCCTCATTGCAGCCCCGCTTATGATCTCCAGCCTTGTGATGAACAACATCCTGCGCTATGAGGGCAAGGCGAACTTTGCCATGATCGGCCTTGTGACCGGCGGCGTGCTGAACATTGTGCTGGACCCCATCTTTATGTTCGGCTTGGGCCTTGGCACCGCCGGTGCAGGCATTGCTACGGCTCTCAGCCAAAGCATCAGCTTCTGCATCCTGCTGTCCATGTTCCTGCGGGGCAAAACCGTCAGTCAGTTCCGTATTGCTGCCGTCACCCGTGAAGCGCGGGAGTTCGGCATGATTCTGGTGGGCGGCGCGCCCAGCTTTGGCCGTCAGGGCCTGCAGAGCATCGGCGGCATGCTGCTGAACATTGCCGCCCGCAGCTACGGCGATGCCGCTGTGGCCGGCATGAGCATCATTTCCCGCATTTTCATGTTCATCATCTCGGTAGCCATTGGCGTTGGGCAGGGTCTGCAGCCGGTGGCCGCGTTCAACTACGGTGCACGCAAATTCCGCCGGGTGCAAAAAGCCGCAGTTTTTACCATGGGTGCAGCCTTTTGTATGCTGGTGGTGCTGGTGAGCCTGTGCTGGGTCAACAGTGATGCCCTCATCCGCCTGTTCCGCGACGACCCGGAAGTTACCGCCGTGGCGCTGCCCGCCTTCCACTATCAGTGCCTTGCCATTCTGCTGCAGCCGGTCATTGTGGTGGCAAACATGACCTTCCAGAGCGTGGGCAAAGCCGGACGCGCCACCTTTCTGGCCTGCTGCCGTCAGGGCGTGTTCTTTATCCCGCTCATCCTCATTCTGCCCCGCACTTTCGGCCTTGTAGGCGTAGAGATCTGCCAGCCCATTGCGGATGCGCTCACCTTTATTGTTTCCCTGCCGTTCCTGCTGGCCTTCCTCAAGCAGCTGGACCGGATGGACGATGCTGAAAAAGCCAAAGCACAGTCCTGAAAGTCTGTCATAAAACTGTAATCAACAGCCGCGTTTTCCTGCAATGGAATGCGCGGCTGTTTCGTATTATAATTGAACTGGAAAACCTTTCCGGCTTTCTTTTAAACTTTGTTCCTTTCCATACTGTAAGGAGTGATCTTTATGAAGCGTAACGTTTGCCGCATAGGCAGCTCTGCTGTATGCGCTGCCCTGTGCCTTACCCTTGGCTGCAGCTGCAGCGTGCTGCCGCCCGCTTCCGGCAAGCCTGCTGCTCCTGCTTCCTCAGTGCCCACCGATGCACACGGGGATCCGCTTTACGACAGCTCCCGGCTGGACGACGGAAAGCTGCGGATGCTTTACGGTTACGACAATTCCGGCGGTGCCTGCACCGTTCTGTGCGGCAGCAAGGTGCTGTACCAGTCCTTCCGCAGCGAGAACGTGAACCTTCTGCAGGACACCGTGACCGGTGAGACCAACTACTGGTTCCGCACCTGGGCCGACCCGGACGCTTATTGCGGACGGCGCAGCGGCCTGTTTGACAAAGACGGCAATGAAGTCATGACCTTTGAGGGGGAGCAGAACGCCTCCATGCAGAACGGTCTGCTGGTGCTGCAGGAAGCCCACGCCGTGAACGGCAGCTACGAAAACGGCTACGACGATTACGGCACCTGTCAGGTGATCGACCTTTCCACCGGTGAACGTCTGCCCGTGCCGGATGGCGCATACCGCTGCATCGTGTGCGGGGACAGGCTGGTGTTCACCTGCTATGCCCGCCCAGCAGACCTTGCCGAGGACGCATGGGACGATGAACCCGCCCTGCACAGCTGGGTCATTATACAGACGAAGGACGGTACACAGACTTACGGCGCAGATGCCACTACTGCCCTGAGCCTTTCCTATGCACCGGACAACCTGACCGACTGGGTGGAGCTGGACACCTGCCACGCCAGCGGCGAACCAACGGACGAAACGCTCTATAACCCCGCCACCGGCGAAGGCTTCACCGGCTTCCGACAGGTATGCGGCAGCGGCACCGCCTGCTTCGAGACCAGCGATGGCCGCTACGAGCTGCGGGATCTCGCCACCGTGGACCGCACCCTCATTGGCACCTTCGACGACCAGCCCAGCAGCTATTTCCCGGGCTATGTGGTCACATGGCGCACGAGCGGCGACTTCGGCTATGATCTGCACGACCTTGTTACCGGTGAGGTGACGCCGCTGTACGCTTCCAGCGTCATGAGCGACACCATCGCCCTTTACTATGAGGACGGACGGTTGAAGGTGTTCAACACCGAAACCGGCGATTTGATCACTGATACCACCGTGGAGCCAGTGGAGGGCCAGCAAAGCGTGATGATGGATAACAAGGGTGACGGCTACGTCTGGCTGGAGCTGCGGGATAACGATAACTTTGAGACCACCGCCACCCGCGTGTACGGCCCCGAGGGCCTTGTCTCCGACCTGACCCATCTGCAGGACAAGTACTATGCCCTGAACTATCTCATCACCACACCGGAGGGCAGGCCGCTGTACTGTGGCAACGCCAATGCGCCCAGCAGCAACGGCTCAATGTGTGACGTGCTGGATGAAAACGGCAACATTGTGTTCTATGGCCTTGGCAGCTGCTACAGCTACTACGACAACAGCCTGAACCAGCTGCCAGAACACGTGTTCGTTGCAAAACGCGGCTTTTACTACGGCTGGATGGACACGAACGGCAAATGGCTTTACTGCCAAAGCATCTTCTCTTCCATCAACGCCGACGATGAAATGGGCTACTGACCCAATAGGAGGAACGCCTTATGAAAAATGCTAAAATTTCCCGCCGCAGCTTTCTGCTTGGCCTTGCCGCCTGCTCTGCCGCAGGCATTCTCACTGCCTGCAAGGGGGATGACACCCCCGCCAGCAGCGCTTCCACCTCGCCGGAAGCACCCGCTTCTTCCGTGAGCGAGCTTGAACCCATCGGGCTGTTTACCGTGGAAGATTTTCCCAAGCTGGACGGCAGCACTGCCTGCATCCCGCTGATGGCCCAGATGATGGCCGATACCACCGGCATCGATCTGGAAGTAGCCCAGAGCGGCATTTCGGTCAGCACCACGGCCTATGCGTGGGAAAACTTCGGCCTATACCCGGATGAGGAGTACACTGCCAGGATGCTGGTGGTCTACGAAGCGCCGGACTACGTAAAGGAAGAGCTGAAAGAAGCAAACGCCCAGCTGGAACAGAAACCCATTGGCCGGGACGCACTGGTGTTCATCGTGAACGAGAACAATCCGGTCAAGAGCCTGACCCGGCAGCAGCTGAAGGATATCTATGCCGGTAAGATCACCAACTGGAAAGAAGTGGGCGGCGAGGATCTTGCCATCGTGCCCTTCCAGCGGGGCGAAGACTCCGGCAGCCAGACCCTGTTCCGCAAGCTGCTCATTCAGGGCGGCGAACTGATGGACCCGCCCACCGAGCTGGCTCCCGCTGCCATGGGTGAGCTGGTGGATAGCATCGCCGCCTACAACAACAGCGCCAATGCCATCGGCTTCTCGGTCTACTACTACATCGACCAGATGTACTCCCAGCCCGGCCTGCGTCTGCTGGCCGTGGACGGCGTGACCCCTTCCAACGACACCATCGCCAGCGAAAGCTACCCGCTGTGCAACGAGTTCTATGCCGTTCTCCATGCGGACGCTGCCGCCGACAGCCCGGAACGCCAGCTTTACGACTGGCTGGATACCGCCGCCGGACAGGACTGCATCAAAAAATCCGGCTATGTAGCGGTGGCACCCGCCACTGCAGCGAACAGTGCCGTCTGATCTTCCAGCAATTGACAGCTTTCTGCATTTCTGTTACAATATTACACATGAATGTTGAAACTTTTTTGCAAAGGAAGGCTCAATATGGACAATTCCTCCTCCCATGTGGAAAGCCGCTGGCGCACCCAGCTGCGCAACCGCATCATTCAGGCGTCCAGTCTGCTGGAAATTTTGCTCTCCGGCCTTGTGCTCATCGGCCTACTGCTCAGCGCTGTGCCGCTCATCAAGTGGATGCCCGGCCTGCTGTTTGACGGTAACGAAGTGGAGATCCGCATTTTTCTGGAGCGGAGCCTTGACATCGTGATCGGCATCGAGTTCATCAAGATGCTGGCCAAGCACAGCCCCGGCAGCAGTCTGGAAGTGCTGCTCTACGCCATTGCCCGTCATCTGGTAGTGGGCCATGACTCGGCAGTAGAAAACCTGCTCAGCGTAGGAGCCATCGCCCTGATCTTCATTGTGCGCAAGTTCTTCTTTGTGCCGGCCTTTGGTGCCCACCTGCCGGACGGCCATCCGGCACCGGATCTTTCACCTCGCCAGAGCGGCATCCCCGCCGATGCGTTTCTCTCCCGCCTGAAGGAGCGCGCCAAGGCCGAGGTGGCCGAGGCCATTCCTTCCGAAGAAGAGACTTTTGACGAGTACGATTTTGAGCAGGCCGCCCCGGAACCAAAATAACATAAACAAAAATGCCCCACAGCACTGCCGGAAAACCAGCAGGCTGCGGGGCATTTTATAATGCTTTTATTTTTTATTGTGCTTTCCGAAGCGGTACTCTTTGCCCTCACGGATGCGCTGGATATTGGCGCGGTGCATATAGATCACCATGCCGGACATAAAGCCGGAGCCAATGGCGCACACCAGCATATCACCGGCGGCATAGCCCTGCAGGGAACCGTAAATGATGGTCAGCACCGGGTAGAGTGCTGCCATGGCCACGCTGCCCAGCGACACCATGCCGGTGGGGATCAGGCACACCAGAAAGATAATGGCCAGAAACGGCAGCAGCACCGGCTGGATGGCCAGAATGGCACCAGCTGCCACCAGCACGCCCTTGCCGCCTTTGAACCCGAAGTACAGCGGGTACAGATGGCCCAGCACTGCAAAGATGGCGGCCAGATAGACACCCAGATACGGCGACACACCAGCATCGGCGGGCAGCATGTGGAACAGCCACCGGCCGATGCACACGGCCAGCACGCCCTTGAGCACATCGCCTGTCGCGGTCATGGCGGCAGCCTTCTTGCCAAAGGTGCGCAGCATGTTGGTCATGCCGGCCGCACCGCTGCCATGATTGCGCACGTCGTCATGATATACGAATTTGCTGACGAGGATGCCGGTATCCACACTGCCCAGCAGGTACGCCTGCAGGATGGTGGCTGCGGCGATCAGGATCGCTTTCATCATAGAAACGGATGCCTCCTTTGCGGGCGCTTACACGTCCTTTGCTCCCACTTCGCCGGAGCCGCGCTCGCGGATCACCAGACGGATGGGAGTGTGTTCCAGACCAAAGTTCTCGCGGATCTGGTTAATCAGATACCGCTGGTAGCTGAAATGGAACAGCTGCTTCGAATTCACAAAGGCCACGAACGTGGGCGGGCGGGTGGATGCCTGAGTCAGATAGAAGATCTTCAGGCGGCGGCCCTTGTCGCTGGGCGGCTGCATCCGGGCTGTGGCGCGGGCCAGCATCTCGTTCAGCACGCCGGTGGGCACGCGGGCACCGTTTTGGCTGTCCACATCGCGGATCAGCTGCATGAGCTTGTTCACGTTGTAGCCGGTCTGAGCCGAGATGAAGATGATAGGAGCATAACCCATAAAGCTGAAGCACTCGGCATAATCGCGGCGCTGCAGCTCCATGGTGTTGGTCTCCTTGCCTTCCACCGCGTCCCACTTGTTGACGACGATGATGCACGCCTTGCCCTGATCGTGGGCATAACCGGCCACCTTGCTGTCCTGCTCGGTAAAGCCAACGGTGGCATCCACAAGGATCAGCGCCACGCGGCTGCGCTCCACAGCGGCCAGTGCGCGCACTACCATATAACGCTCCAGACCGTCGGTGATGTTGCTGCGCTTGCGCAGACCGGCGGTATCGGTAAAGATGAACTTGCCGTAAGCGTTGTCCACCGGGGTGTCAATGGCATCACGGGTGGTGCCCGCCTCGTTTGCCACGATCATGCGGTTCTCGCCCAGAATGCGGTTGGTCAGGCTGGACTTGCCCACATTCGGGCGGCCGATGATGGCAACCGGGATGCGGTTCTCTTCCACCACCGTCTCGCTGAAGTCCAGATGGGCGCACACAGCGTCCAGCAGGTCGCCGGTGCCGTGGCCGTGCACGGACGAAATGGGCATCACCTCGTCAAAGCCGAGGTTGTAGAACTCGTACATCTCCATGGGGGCATCGCCCACCTTGTCGCACTTGTTCACGGCCAGAATGATGGGCTTGTGGCTGCGGCGCAGCATGTGGGCCACATCCTCGTCCGCGGCGGTCAGGCCGTCGCGCACGTCCACCACCATGATGATGCAGTCTGCAGTGTCAATGGCGATCTGGGCCTGCTCCCGCATGTGGGCCAGAATGCCCTCGGTAGCCTTTGGCTCAATACCGCCGGTGTCCACCAGCAGGAAGTCATGGCCGTTCCACTCGCAGTTGGCAAAAATGCGGTCACGGGTAATGCCCGGCGTGTCCTCCACAATGGCAAGGCGCTGACCGCACAGCTTGTTGAACAGGGTGGATTTGCCCACGTTGGGGCGGCCCACCACTGCTACGATCGGTTTGCTCATAGGGGTTCCTCCTTTCTTACAACCCTCTCAGGCACGGCTTACGCCGCGCCAGCTCCCCCGAAAGGGGGAGCTTTTATCACTTCTGCCGAAAGATGCATAAAACCTCGCCCTTCGGGAGAGGTGGCATCGCGCAGCGATGACGGAGAGGGTTTTCTTTTATGCTCTTCTTCTCCTTGCAATGTGCAGGCCGCTGCGCAGCAGGGCGCGGGCTTCGTCGCCGCCAGAGGTCGGCAGCACCTCCACCTTCACGCCAAGGCGCTGGGCCAGCTGGTCGGTGGTGATGTCGTCCAGAAAGGTGTCTTTTTCCTCCCGCAGCATCACGGCGGGCACGCCCAACGTGCCGCTGGTCAGCTTGCCCTCGCACTGAGCAATGATATCGGTCGCCGTTACAAGCCCGGCCACACCCACATTGCCGCCGAAGAATTTGTTCTTGATGGTGTGCACCGTCACCTCGACCATGGGGTACTGGCGGTGCAGCTCAGCCATCATCTGGTGGATGAGCGGCGAAGCCATTTCGCCCGTGACCACGTCCATCTTTTTGGTGCCGTAGATGCGGTGGGGCTTTTCCAGTTCCGCCAGGAATTCCGAGGCATACAGGCGCATCATGCCCACGCCGTTTTCCAGCTGGTCGAAGTCCTCGTAGAACTCTTCCGGCGGGATGGGCCTGCCTGCCTTGAGGTACCATTCATCACTGGGATAAATGATGCGCTTGCCGTGGCGGCGCTTGCACTCATCGCCGAATTCTTCCATGATGTCGATGACTTCGGCGCTGGTCTTTGCATCATACGGTGTCTGCTTGAACAGCTTCTCGCGGTAGTCCGTCACACCGCAGGGCACCGCAGCGATGCTCTGCACCATAGGGGTCAGCTCCAAAAGGTCGGAGAGGGTACGGCGCAGTTCGTCGCCGTCGTTGATGCCACGGCACAGCACCAGCTGACAGTTGACGGCGATGCCGCCCTCCACCAGACGGGGCAGATACTTGAGCACCTCGCCGCCGCGCTTGTTGGCCAGCATCCGCACACGGAGCTGCGGGTTCGTGGTGTGTACTGAAATGTTGATGGGCGAAATGTGCATCTTGATGATGCGGTCGATCTCGTGGTCCTGCATGTTCGTCATGGTGATATAGTTGCCGAACAAAAAGGAAAGCCGCTCGTCATCGTCCTTGAAGTAAAGGCTCTCGCGCATACCAGGGGGCAGCTGGTCGATGAAGCAGAACATGCAGTGGTTGGAGCAGGAGTGCTTCTGATCGCCCAGATAGGTCTGGAAATCGCAGCCAAAGGGACCGCGCTCCGTGCGCTGCACATCCCACTCGCGGATGCCGTCTGCCACCCTTGCTTTCAGGTGGAAGCTTTTGCTGTCGGTGTAGAAATCGTAGTCCAGACTGTCGTTCAGCTCGTTTTCGTCCACGCTCAAAAGCTCGTCACCCGGGCCAAGGCCCAGCACTTCCGCTTCGCTGCCGGGTTCCACCCGTGCGATCTTCATTGCCACCGCATCCACCTCCTTTCAGACAGAACAAGAAGGGGAAGGCATGCGCCCTCCCCTTCTGTACATAACACCATTATGCCACCAATTACGCGCAAATTAGGCCTTCTTGATGACTTCCTCGCCCTTGTAGTAACCGCAGTTGCCACATGCCTGGTGGGGGAGCTTCAGAGAGCCGCAGTTGCTGCACTTGACCAGTGCGGGGGCCTCCAGCTTCCAAACATTGCTGCGACGCTTGTCGCGGCGGGCCTTGGAAAGATGTCTCTTAGGTACTGCCATATTTTTGCACCTCCTTGATGGGTTTATCAGTTCAGCAGTGATTTAAGGATTGCGAGCCTTGTGTCTACGGGAGCTTCGGCATGCTCTGCCGGCTGGCAGGTGCATTCCGCCTTCTTTTTGCCGCACACGGGGCAAAGCCCGGCGCAGTCGGCACTGCAAAGCAGCACCGTGGGGATCTGGAACATAAACTCCTGATTGAGCCATTCATCTACATCCAGATGTCCTTTTTCGTCCAGCGGAAGGTCAAAATCCGGGTCATCCAGATCTCGTTCCTTTACCGTCCACTCCGTATCGACCGTCTCCTCCCGAATGACCGGGTCCAGACAGCGGGCGCACTCTCCGTGCACCGATGCGTTTGCCCGCAGTGTCATCCGGACCTCGTCGCCGTCCGTCTCCGCTTCAAAAACAGCGGTGACCGGCTGCGGGATCCTTGCCCCGGCATAATCATGTGCAGATAAATCACACTGAAACTCTGCATGATAGGGTTGTCTGCCGGTGGCGATAAACTTTCTCAGGTCAAATTGCATAGTACACCTCTAAAAGGCTGCTTTGTTAGTATAGCGCCAACGCAGCCCTTTGTCAACACCAAAACAGGCAGAAAACCGAAAAAATTTAAATTTCCCGGTTCTCTGCCTGTTCAAAGTGGTTCAGATCCCGATTTTCCGGAATTACAGGTACTTCTTCACATCGTGGGGCAGTGCAGCCTCGTCAGCGCTGACGGTAACAGTCACCTTCACGCTGTCGCCTGCAATGGCTGCCATCTCGTCCAGCACAACACCCAGACGGTTGATGTCATGATCCAGCACCTTCAGGATGCCGTCAATGTACAGGTCGGTGATATCGTAGTTGCTTGCCATCAGGCCGGCAACAAAGCCGTACAGCATTTCGCCGCCGGAGATCTTGTACTCGTCCAGGTCGATCAGACGTGCAGCAGGAGCGATGTCGTAGGTGAGCTTCATGCCCTTTTCAACGACGACCACGTTGCCCTTGGAGGTCTTGACCGCATCATTGATCTGGTCGATCATAGCCTTGGTCTTGCCGGAGCCCTTGGTACCAACAATCAGTTTAATCATAGTTCAGTCCTCCTGTATTTTCCACGCCTTGCGGCGGGAGATCATTTTTATTTACTTCAGCTTTGCTTCCAGCTCGGCGGTCAGGCCTTCGTAGCCCGGCTTGCCCAGCAGAGCAAACATATTCTTTTTATAGCTCTCAACGCCCGGCTGGTTGAAGGGATTGACGCTGAGCAGATAACCGCTGCAGGCACATGCACGCCAGAAGAAGTAGATCAGGTAGCCCACATTGTAAGCGGTCAGGTCGTCCACCTCGATCAGCACCTCGGGCACGCCGCCGTCGGTGTGGGCGAGGATGGTACCCTCCATGGCCTTGCGGTTGACAACGCTCATGTTCTGGTTTGCCAGGAAGTTCAGGCCGTCAAAGTTGCCTTCCAGCGGGTCGATGAACAGATCCTGTGCAGGCTTCTTCACGTCCACGATGGTCTCGAACATGGTGCGGGAGCCTTCCTGAATGAACTGACCCATGGAGTGCAGATCGGTGGAGAAGATGCAGCTTGCGGGGAACAGGCCCTTGTTGTCCTTGCCCTCGCTCTCGCCGAACAGCTGCTTGTACCACTCGTTCATCAGGGCGAAGTCCGGCTCGTAGCACTCCAGAATTTCAACGCTCTTGCCCTTGCGGTACAGGATGTTGCGGATGGCAGCATACTTGTAAGCGTCGTTGTCCTTGCTCAGAACGGAGAAGCGCTCCATGGAATCGGCAGCGCCCTTCATCAGGTCGTCGATGCTGATACCGGCAGCAGCAATAGGCAGCAGGCCCACAGCGCTCAGCACGGAGTAGCGGCCGCCCACGTCGTCGGGGACCACGAAGGTGGGCCAGCCCTGTGCGTCGGCCAGCTGCTTCAGGGTGCCCTTGGCACGGTCGGTGGTGGCGTAGATGCGCTTGTTGGCTTCTTCCACGCCCATCTCCTTTTCCAGCAGTTCACGCAGCACGCGGAATGCCAGAGAAGTCTCGGTGGTAGTGCCGGACTTGGAAATGACGTTGATGGAGAAGCGCTTGCCCTTGCACAGGCTGATGATGTTGTTCAGGTAGGTGGGGCTGATGCTGTTGCCGCAGAAGTAGATCTTGGGGCCATTTTCCAGCTCATTGTGGAACTGGCCCTTGACGGCCTCGATGACAGCGCGTGCGCCCAGATAGCTGCCGCCGATGCCGGCCACCACCAGCACATCGGAATCCTCGCGGATCTTTGCGGCGGCTTCCTTGATGCGGGCGAACTCTTCCTTATCATAATCACGGGGCAGATACATCCAGCCGAGGAAATCATTGCCCGGGCCGGACTTTGCTTCCAGCTGGTTATGGGCAGCTTCCACCTGCGGATAGATGGCTGCATATTCCTCTTCGCTGATAAAGCTGGAGAGGTGTTTTGTGTTCAGTGCGACGCTCATTTTATTATAACCTCCAAACGATTTGCCGGGCCTTTGCCCTGCGAGGAAATATCTTGGTATAAGTGTACCGTTCCCTCCGGGCAAAGTCAAGGTCAAAATCCTTGGATTTCATACAATTTTAATAGTGTTTTTTTGTTTCTTCATCCAGAATTGTTCACACAGACAGTTCCACGCAGCTTACCGCAGCGCGCTTTTGTACGCTGAAGCGTGCATTCAGCTTTCGCAGCCGGTCAAAGCGTCCCACAACAGGCCGAATGCGGTGCCAAAGTCCATTTTTTCAGCATCGGCAGCGGCGCGCACCTCGTACTCGCCCAGTTGGGTCTCCCCGCTCAGGATGCGCACCGTGCCAACGGTCTGGCCCAGCTGCACCGGTGCTTCCAGCTCCTGCGGCAGATCCAGCTGCGCGGTGAGGGCGGCGGCGTTTTCCTTGGGCATCAGCAGCGTTTCGGGCAGAGCGGTGTAGTCCAGCGGTACGCTTTCCTCTGCACTGCCCTTTACTTTTATAAGAAGAGGCCGGTCCTCCATGGCGGGCAGCGGCACGGCGGCGTAGGCCGCAAAGCCGTAGTCCAGCAGGGTGGTGGCCGCTGTGAACCGCTCCGAGCTGGAGAGCGACCCCAGCACCACGGCGATGAGGTCCAGCCCGTCGCGGGTGGCGCTGGCGCTGATGCACACGCCCGCGCCGCTGGTGGTGCCGGTTTTCAGGCCGGTGATGCCGTTGTAGCGCTTGAGCAGCTTGTTGGTGTTCACCAGCTGGGTGGCACCGCCGCGCAGGGTGTCCGTCCAGATGCCGGTATAGTGCAGCACCTCCGGGCAGGTGTTCAAAATCTCGCGGCTCATGATGGCAACATCGTGGGCGGTGGAAAGATGCCCTTCGGTGTCCAGCCCGCAGGCATTGTGGAAGGTGGTGTTCACCATGCCCAGCTCTGCGGCGCGGGCGTTCATCATCTGCACAAAGCCCGGCTCACTGCCGCCCACCAGCTCTGCCACAGCCACAGCGGCATCATTGGCAGAGGACACACAAATGGCTTTGATCATCTCGTCCAGCGTGAACTGCTCCCCCGGCTCCAGCCAGATCTGACTGCCGCCCATGTGGTAGGCGTGTTCACTTACCGGCACCAGCGTGTCCATGGCAATGCGGCCGTCGTGCACGGCTTCAAAGGTGAGCAGCAGGGTCATTACCTTGGTAATGGATGCAATGGGCATCTGCTGGTCGGCGTTCTTTTCATATAATATAGTGCCCGTCTGCTGGTCGATCAGGCAGGCGGCGCGGCAGGGCAGCTCCAAGGCAGGCTGTGCCGCCGCGGGCTGCACCGGCTGGGTCTGGTCTGCAGCTGCCTGCACCGCCGGGTTTTGCTGCCGCAGCCCATTGCCCTGCGCCGTGCCAAAGGCCAGCGCAAACAGCCAGAAGCACACCACCCCTGCACACAAAAGCGCCAAGTTTTTCCGCTCCATTTCGGTCCCTCCCTGCGCAATGTCTCTTGCTGAGAGAGTATGCAGGGGCCTTTTTGTTTAGAATATCCTGCGCCCGCACCGCAGCCCACATTTTTTATTTTGTCTTTTTCTACAAAAGGTCTTGACTTTTGTCCCTCTTATAGTGTAAATTGGAGATGGCCCAAAAAGGCTGTATTGCTTCATTTGTGGAATTATTTTTTAGGAGGATACTATTATGATTCTGTCTCGTCGTTCTTTCCTGAAGATGGCTGGTCTGACCGTTGTTGCTGCTGCAGGTGCTTCCATGTTCACCGGCTGTGGCCTTTTCAGCACCACGCCTATCAAGGTAGTCGCCGCTAAGGATTCTACCAAGGAGTTCCAGGCTGCTGTTGCAGAGCTGAACAAAAAGAAGCTGGTCGTATGGCCTGCTGATGCAAACGGCGCTTATCTGAACAGCTTCCTGATGACCAATCTGGCCGCTAATGGTCTCTCCGGCTTCGCTGTGGAAAAGGCCGAGTATAAGACCGCTAAGGACGCAGAGACTGGTAAAGAGTACAAGTATCTGGAAGTCACCGTTAAGTCCACTAAATAATTTTTCTAAAGTTCTCTTTGAGAGACGGGCGTTTGCCCGTCTCTTTTTGTTTTGCCCGCTTTCCAGCAAAAAAGTGCCTGCTGCTGTGCATCCGGTCTTGCGCCGCACCGCCGCTGTGATATATAATAAAGAGCAATGCAAACACCACCCCGTTTTTTGTCGAAAGGATATCCCCTCATGCGAGTTTGTTTTTATACCCTTGGCTGCAAGGTCAACCTGAATGAGACCGGTGCGCTGGAACAGATGTTCCGCGCCAACGGCTTTACCATTGCGCAGGAGAACGAGCCTGCGGATGTTTTTGTGGTGAACAGCTGCACCGTAACCAACTTTGGCGACCAGAAAAGCCGCAAGTGGCTGCGCCGCAAAAAGCGCGAGAACCCCGGCGCGGTCACGGTGCTTACCGGCTGCTACCCGCAGGCTTTCCCGGAGGAAGCCGCCCAGTTCACTGAGGCCGACCTTGTGTGCGGCAACGGCGACCGCAAGGCCATTTTGGATAACGTTCTCAAGCTGCTGGACGGCCATGAGCGCATTGTGGCCATCACGCCCCACCAGCGCGGCGAAAAATTTGAAGAGCTGCCCGTGGAGCGGTTCGAGACCCACACCCGTGCCTTTATCAAGGTAGAGGACGGCTGCAACCGCCAGTGCGCCTACTGCGTCATCCCACGGGCCCGCGGCCCGGTGCGCAGCCGCGACGAAGCCAGCATCCTTGCCGAATTGCGCCAGCTGGCGGCTTCCGGCTACCGCGAGGTGGTGCTCAGCGCCATCTCCCTGCCCAGCTATGGTCTGGATACCGGCACCAACCTTGTGGAGCTGGTGGAGCACTGCGCTCAGGTGGAGGGCATCCAGCGCATCCGTCTGGGCAGTCTGGACCCGGATATGCTCACGCCGGAGTTCATCACCCGCCTTGCCGCCGTGGAAAAGCTCTGCCCGCAGTTCCACCTGAGCCTGCAGAGCGGCTGCACCGCCACCCTGCGCCGGATGCGCCGCGTGTACACCGCCGAGCAGTACGCACAGGTGGTGGACCAGCTGCGCGCCGCCTACGGGGAGCGCCCGGTCAGCTTTACCACCGACTGCATCTGCGGCTTTCCCGGCGAGACGCAGGCCGATTTTGAAGAGAGCTGCGAATTTTTGAAAAAGATCGGCTTTCTCAAGGTGCATGTGTTCCCCTACTCCCGCCGCAGCGGCACCCCGGCCTACGATTTCCCGGAGCAGGTGCACGAGCGGGAAAAGCAGGAGCGCAGCCGCGTGATGAACGGCATTGCCGAGGAGGTGCGCCGCGAAGTGCTGGCCGCCTATGTGGGCACCGAGGACGACGTGCTGCTGGAGACCCCGCTTTCCGGCACGCTGTTCACTGGCTACACCCGGCTGTACATTCCGGTGGTGGTGTCCGCCCCCGGCCACGAAAGCGGGCAGATCGTGCACGTAACGCTTGGCGAGTACGACGGCGAGCGCGTGCGTGCAGCACTTTGCTAAGTTTACGCGCTTAAAACTGTTGATTCTGTACACGAGGACAAATACAACAAATTTTTAACAAATTTTGCGTTTTATCCCTTTTCATCCGGCACGCTTTATGCTAAAATGAAAGTGGATCATCCCGGGCACAGCGCTGTTTGCAGCAGTGTGTTACCAATGTGCCCTGTAACGCGCCCGCCCTGCGCGGCAGAACGCTGTCGGCAGCCGGGTGCAGCCCGTTTGTTTTTAGCAAAGCAAGGAGAGAATTGGAATGAGTTTCAGAGGAATCAATACCACGGTCATCCAGATCCGCCGTCAGGTGTTCACCGAGGTGGCACGCATGGCTTACGCCAACGTCAAGGGCGAGCAGGCCAACCACCTGATGCGCAAGATCCCCTACACCATCATCCCCGGCGAGGAAGGCAAGCTGCGCAAGGACATCTTCCTGGAGCGCGCCATCGTTGAGGAGCGCGTGCGTCTGGCCATGGGCCTGCCCACCCGCCGCATGGACGAGCACAACAGCGTCGTCTCCGGTCTGGAGGATGCATCCATCGCCGATAAGTATTATGATCCCCCGCTGGTGAACGTGATCAAGTTTGCCTGCAACCGCTGCCCGGAAAAGCTGGTCAAGGTCTCCGACCTGTGTCAGGGCTGCCTTGCCCACCCCTGTATGGAAGTGTGCCCCAAGAAGGCCATCACATGGGAGAGCGGCCGTTCCATCATCGATCAGGACAAGTGCATCAAGTGCGGCCGCTGCGTCGGCGTGTGCCCCTACAACGCCATCGTCAAGACCGAGCGTCCCTGCGCTGCAGCCTGCGGCATGGGTGCCATCCACTCCGATGAGCTGGGCCGTGCCGAGATCGATTACAGCAAGTGCGTTTCCTGCGGCCAGTGTCTGGTCAACTGCCCCTTCGGTGCCATTGCCGACAAGGGCCAGATCTATCAGCTGATCCAGGGCTTCAACCGCGGCGACCGCATCTACGCGCTGGTGGCTCCCGCCTTCATCAACCAGTTCCCGGGTCTGGCTTCCACCGGCAAGCTCAAGGCCGCCCTGAAGGCCGTCGGCTTCTACGATGTGGTGGAGGTTGCCATTGGTGCCGACCTGTGCACCGTGGACGAAGCACACGACTTCCTGGAGGAAGTGCCCGAGAAGCTCAGCTTCATGGCAACTTCCTGCTGCCCGGCATGGAGCATGATGGCAAAGACCGCTTTCCCGGATCTTGCCAAGAATATCTCCATGACCATGACCCCCATGGTGTTCACCGCCCGCATGATGAAGCAGAAGGACCCCGAGGCCCGTATGTGCTTCATTGGACCCTGCGCCGCAAAGAAGCTGGAAGCTTCCCGCCGCACCGTCCGCTCCGATGTGGACTTCGTGCTCACCTTTGAAGAGCTGGCCGGTATCATCGAGGCCAAGGATGTGGACACCAGCCTGCTGGAAGTGGACGAGGCCGAAGCTCTGCACGCTGCATCCGCAGCAGGCCGCGGCTTTGCACAGTCCGGCGGCGTTGCCAAGGCTGTTGCCGATAAGATCAAGGAATGGCACCCGGATATGGATGTCAAGATCGCATCCGCACAGGGCCTTGCCGAGTGCAAGAAGCTGCTCATGCTGGCCAAGGCCGGCAAGTACAACGGCTACCTGCTGGAAGGCATGGGCTGCCCGGGCGGCTGCATCGGCGGCGCAGGCACCATTGCCGACCCTGCACGCACGGCCATCCAGCTGAACAAGTACGTCAAGGAAGCTCCCTTCGCCGACCCGGAGCAGAGCCCCTTTATGAGCGAGATCCATGTTCTGAAGGACGACCCCGACTTTGAACTTTAAGCGCTGATTTTTCAAGAACCGCTTCTCCTGCCGGAGGGGCGGTTCTTCGTCATCTTCGCCCACCATATTTTATCAATGTGCAACATTTCTGTGAAAGCTTCACGAAGCGGATTGACAATTTTGCACAGCCATGCTATTTTAGCATTGACAAACCGGTATTACCGCAATTGTTCAACGCCGCCTCTGTGGCAGGAAAGGCAGATCATTCATGACGAACACTTATAAGCGCGTAAGCGCCGCCCTGCTCTCAGTGCTGCTGCTGTGCATGTTCACCTTTGGTGCAAGCGCTGCTTCCAGCCTGAACGTAGGCATTAAATTCTGGAAAGAAAGATCCGATAAGGAATCCATGGCCAACACCGGCATCGATGCCAGCCGTGATGTCACCCTCACCCGCCAGTCCAACGGCACCTACACGCTCACCCTGCCCATCCAGCAGGTAAGCAAGATGGGTGTCACCGGCTATCTGTCCGGCCTGACCATTGGTGATGTGACCTACACCGGCACCGTCTCCGGCGATGTTGCCAAGGGCACCGGCGTGCTCACCATCAAGAACATGCCCGCCTCGGTGCTGACCGGCAGTGATGTGAACAAGGCACTCACCGTTACCTGCAACATTCAGATGGATCTGAGCGTGCTGGGCGAGATCAACACCGCGGCCCGCATGTGCATCTGGAACAAGTAAGTTTTTTCAAGCAAAGAACGGCGTTCCCCACCGGAACGCCGTTCTTTGCTTTTATCACTCCATGTGCTTTTCCACAAAGTCGCCAACCATTTTGTCCAGCTGCAGCACAGCGTTCTCGGCACCCTTCATCACCTTGCGGGTGGTGCGGCGCAGCTGGCGCTGGTTCTGGGTGGCGGCCATCACGCCCACGGCACCCAGTGCCGCCCCCGCGGCCATGCCAAGCAGCATCCCGGAAGAACTGGTGGATTCATGTTTCATAGTAAAACTCCTTTCGGTGAAAAAGATCCGGTCTCCGGCGTTATTATTTCCTGTAAACTATCTGGTATCCGCTTTTTTTATGCAGAAATTTGTGGTATACTGTTCTACGATGTTTTAATGGGCGGGTGTGCCCGGCTAAAAAGTGCACTGCTCATTCCGCATACTGGTAAGGAGGTTCCTTATTTGATACACCCTGTTGAACCCAAAAAAGTCCTTTGCATCCACGATCTTTCCGGCATGGGCCGCTGCAGCCTTGCAGTGATCCTGCCGGTGCTGTCGGTCATGGGCGTGCAGCCGGTAGCCCTGCCCACGGTGGTGCTTTCCACCCACACAGGCGGGCTTGGCACACCTGCACGGCTGGACGGCTGCGCCTACGGCGAACAGGCGCTGGAGCATTACCATGCGCTCGGCGTGGAGTTTGACTGCATCTATACCGGCTATCTGGGCGGTGAGGATCAGGTGGCACTGGCCGAAAAAGCCTTTGCCCTCTGGCCCGCAGCCAAAAAGATCGTTGACCCGGTCATGGGCGACAACGGCAAGGCTTACTCCACCGTAACGCCTGCTTTGATCGACCGCATCCGTGCACTGTGCGGTGCTGCCGATCTGATCCTGCCCAACTACACCGAGGCACAGATCCTGCTGCAGCGCCAGCCGCAGACCGAGCTGCTCACCGATGAAGCCGCACAGGCTCTGGCTGACGAGCTGACCGCTCTGGCCCCCGGGGCTGTCGTCACCGGCCTGCCGCTGGGCAAATACATCGGCTGTGCAGGCAGCGGAAAAGACCGCTTCCTCATCAAAAAGCTGCACATCAGCCGCAGCTTTCCCGGCACCGGCGACCTGTACGGTGCGGTGCTCATCGGCTCGCTGCTGCAGGGCAACGCCCTGAGTGCCGCCGCCGACAACGCTGCCGAGTTCGTGGCGCTTTCCATCCAGAACACGCCCGCCGCGCAGGATACCCGCTACGGGGTCTGGTTCGAGCCGCTTCTGCCGCGCCTGTGCCCGGCAAGCTCGGCGGAATAAGGGGAGGTACACCGATGAACGAAAAGCCAACCTTGAACATCGTTCTGGTGGAGCCGCGCATCCCGCAGAACACCGGCAATGTGGCCCGCACCTGTGCCTGCACTGCCTGTCGGCTGCATCTGGTAGGCCCCATGGGCTTTGCCATCGATGATAAAAAGCTCAAGCATGCGGGTCTGGATTACTGGCACTACCTCGACATCAGCTATTACGACAGTCTGGACGAGTTCTTTGCCAAAAACAGCGGCCCCTATTACTATTTTACCACCAAGGCACCGCAGCGCCACACCGATGTGAGCTACCCGGACGGTGCATACCTCGTGTTCGGACGCGAGGATGCCGGCCTGCCCGAAGCCTTGCTTGCCGCCAATCAGGAGCACTGCATCCGAATGCCCATGCGCGACACCTGCCGCAGCCTGAACCTTTCCAACAGCGTGGCCGTGGGCGTGTATGAAGTGCTGCGCCAGTGGGACTTTCCGGAGCTTTTGGACCACGGACACTTACGAGACTACGAATGGAAATGAGGGACATTATGAGCAAGATTGCGATCCTGACCGATTCCTCCTGCGATATCCCGCAGGAGATGGCCGAAAAATACGGCATCGACATCATGAGCTTCCACATCCTGCTGGACGATGTGGACTACGTGGAGCGTGAAAGCTGCACCAACACCGAATTTTACGATAAGATGCGTGCCGCTAAGGGCGTGCCCTCCACTGCCGCCATCACCCCCATCCAGTTCTGCGAAAAATACTGCCAGTACGTGGACGAGGGCTATACGGATGTCATTCATGTACCCATCAACAAATCCGGCTCTTCCACCTACAATAACGCCCTCATGGCACAGGGGATGCTGCGGGAAGAGCGCCCGGAGCACCACTTGAAGATTCATCTGCTGGACCCCCACACCTATTCCATGGTGTTCGGCTGGTATCTGTGCGAAATGGCCCGCAAGCTGAAGAACGGCGCAGAGATCAGCCATGTGATCCGGGAGTTTGAAAAGCAGATGGACTGCATGGAGATCGTTCTGGGCCCCTACAGCCTGAAGCAGATGAAAAAGAGCGGACGCATCTCTGCCGCTGCTGCTGTTATGGGCGAGCTGATGGGCATTCGTCCCATCATCACCCTGATCGACGGCAAGACCAAGGTGGAAGCCAAGGTACGCGGCGATGACAAGGTGGTGCCCGCCATGGTGGAGCTGTGCAAACAGCGCAGCGAAGGCGTGGAGAACTTTGATTATATGATCGGCCACACCAACATCCCGCAGACCGCCGATCTGGAAAAGGCCTGCCGCAAGGCCTTTGGCAAGCCGCCGCTGCTGGTGTTTGAGCTGGGCGGTGTCGTTTCCGCCAACACCGGCCCCGACACGGTGGCTCTGGTATACACCGGACACCCCAGAGGGTAACACACGATTTTAATAGCCTCCGCTTTCGCTCTGGCTATTTCAGCGGTAATTTTATTTTTATTTTGAGGTTCCGAAAAGCCTGCGGGCTTTTCGGAACCTCTTTTTCACCGGAAGGGTCCAAACCAAAAACTGCATCTGTACCTGATTCTGCGAAAATTCGTTGCAATCTGCCAAAAATTATGCTATACTGCCTTTTGCTGTGCTTTTTGTGCGGCATCCTTTCAGAGCAACTTAGGATTTTAGGCTCCCCGGCGTGTCTCGAACCATGCCGGGCCAAACCCACAGGGGCTGGCGGCCCTGTGCGGTCAAAATCATCCCGCTGGAGTATTATCATGAATCAGAATCCTTCCGTCCGTAAACTGGTGCGCTGCGGCGTGGTCGCAGCCATTTATGTTGTTCTCTGCATGGCTCTGCAGCCGCTCTCCTATGGTGCGGTACAGGTGCGTGTGGCTGAGGCGCTCTGCCTGCTCCCGGTGTTCGGTGCCGAGTACATTGCCGGTGTGGTACTGGGCTGCTTTTTGGCAAACCTGCTGGGCTCCACCATCGTGGATGTCATCTTTGGCACCCTTGCCACCCTGCTGGCTTGCCTTGTCACCTACAAGCTGCGGAACATCCGCATCAAGGGTCTGGCTGTGGCGGCTTCTCTGCCGCCGGTGCTGTTCAATGCCGTGATCATCGGCATTGAGATTGCCGTCATGTTCCCGGACCCCACCTCCAGCGCTCCCATCTGGCTGGCCTGCATCACCAACGGCATCTCCGTAGGTATCGGCGAGCTCATCAGCTGCACCGTTCTGGGTGTGCTGCTGGTGAAGATCATCGAGAGCAGCAAGGCCCTGCGCAAAATTTTTGCAGCTTAATGACCGCAAGGAGGTTTCCATGCAGGCAAACGGAATGATCTTCTGGGACTGGAACGGCACTTTGATGGATGATGTTGATTTCACCCACAGCTGTCTCAACTGGATGCTGGAGACCCACGGTTATCCGCAGCGGTACGATCTTGCCGCTTACCGGGAAATTTTCGGTTTTCCCATTGAGGAATACTACATCCGCGCCGGTTTCAACTTTGCAAAGCACCCTTATGCAGAGCTGGCCGAGCGCTTTATGGAACATTATAACGCAGGTGTGGATGCCTGTCCCCCCTCTGCACACGCTGCCGAGACGCTGGCCGAACTTTCGCGCCGGGGCTGGCGGCAGAGCGTGCTTTCCGCCTCCCGCCGGGACTACCTGATCGAGCAGGTAGCCGCACGGGGCCTGCAGGGCTATTTTACTGAGTTGCTCGGCCTTGCAGACATCTATGGCGTAAGCAAAGTGCAGGTGGGCAAACAGTGGCTTGCACAAAGCGGCATCGCCCCTGCTGCCTGCGTGATGGTGGGCGACACCCAGCACGATGCCGAAGTTGCAAAGGCCCTTGGCACAAAATGCGTGCTCTACACCGGCGGCCACCAGTCCCGCGCGCGGCTCGAGGCTGTGTGCCCAAATGTCATCGACGATCTGGCACAGCTGCCGCAGTTGCTGGAAACCTTATAATGTACATCTGACCACTTCTGATTTGCAAAAATCAGAGGTGGTTTTTGTTTTAGCTGGCTCGCCCTCTCAGTCTCGCATTCGCTCGCCAGCTCCCCCAAAGGGGGAGCCTCTGGCGAAACCGGAAACTTTGCGTGGATTGCCAAGGCCTCCCACTTTGGGGGAGGTGGATGCGACCAGCGGGAGCAGACGGAGAGGGCGAGGCTGTTCGCCTCCACCACATATCTTTTCCTTTTATGAACCCCCTTCCAGCGCAAATTTACAGAAAATTCATTCAAAATCCGGCTAAAATAACCTTGCAGGTTTGACGCGTCTGCCGCTTTGGTGTATCATATATGTGTGTATTTATGTCTATCTCCGGGAAGCATTTTCCCGAATTTGATCTATGAGGTGTTACCAATGTCCCTTGTTGAAAAACTCTTTGGCAGCTTCTCGGACCGGGAGCTGAAAAAGATCAACCCCATTGCCAAGCAGGTGCTGGCTCTGGAAGAAAAATATGCCGCCATGCCGGATGCCGACCTGCAGGCACAGACCGCTGTGTTCAAGCAGCAGCTGGCCGACGGCAAGACCACCGATGATATCCTGCCCGATGCCTTTGCCGTCTGCCGCGAAGCCGCATGGCGCGTGCTGGGCATGAAGCACTTCCCTGTGCAGGTCATCGGCGGCATTGCCCTGCACCGCGGCGATATTTCCGAGATGCAGACCGGTGAAGGCAAGACTCTTGTGGCTACCCTGCCCGCCTACCTGAATGCCCTCACCGGTGAGGGCGTGCATGTTGTCACCGTCAACGATTACCTTGCCAAGCGCGACAGCGAGTGGATGGGCAAGCTCTACCGCTGGCTGGGCCTTTCTGTCGGCCTGATCGCACAGGGCATGGACGGTGATGCACGCCGCGCCGCCTATGCTGCCGACATCACCTACGGTACCAACAACGAGTTCGGCTTTGACTACCTGCGTGACAACATGGTGACCTATAAGGCCAACATGGTGCAGCGCGGCCACGCCTATGCCATCGTCGATGAAGTGGACTCCATCCTGATCGATGAAGCCCGCACGCCCCTGATCATTTCCGGCCGCGGCGAGGATTCCTCCAGCCTGTACACACAGGTGGACCGCTTTGTGCGTACCCTGCGCAAGAGCGTGGTGGTAGAGCTGGAGGATAAAGTCTCTACCGACGAGCAGACCGACGGTGATTACGTCGTGGACGAAAAACACAAGACCTGTACCCTGACTGCCAGCGGCATCAAGAAAGCGGAAGCCTACTTCAAGGTCGAGAACCTTGCCGCCGCCGAGAACATGACCCTTGCCCATCACATCGATCAGGCCATCAAGGCTTACGGCGTGATGCAGCGGGACATCGATTACGTGGTCAAGGATGGTCAGGTCATCATCGTGGACGAGTTCACCGGCCGTCTGATGATCGGCCGCCGCTACAACGAAGGCCTGCATCAGGCCATCGAAGCCAAGGAGGGCGTGAAGATCGCCGCCGAGAGCAAAACGCTGGCTACCATCACCTTCCAGAACTACTTCCGCATGTACAAAAAGCTGTCCGGTATGACCGGTACCGCCAAGACAGAAGCCACCGAGTTCACCGAGATCTACGGCCTGAACATCGTTACGGTGCCCACCAACCGCCCCCGTCAGCGCATCGATTATCCGGATGCCATCTACAAGACGGTCAACGGCAAATACAATGCCGTTATCCAGCAGGTGCTGGAATGCCACCAGAAGGGCCAGCCCGTGCTGGTGGGTACGGTCAGCGTGGAAAAGAGTGAGACCCTTGCCAAGATGCTGCAGAAATACACCCGCGACTTCAACGTGCTGAACGCAAAGAACCACGAGCGTGAAGCCGAGATCGTGGCGCAGGCCGGCAAAAAGGGTGCCATTACCATTGCCACCAACATGGCAGGCCGTGGTACCGATATCATGCTGGGCGGCAACGCCGAGTTCATGGCCAAGGCCCAGATGCGCAAGGAACACTTCTGCGAAAACCTGCTGAACCCGGAAAAGCCCGAGGATGCCGACCCGGCTGCAGTGGAAATGCTGCTGACCGAAGCCAACGGTCACGGCGATACCGAGGATGCCAACATCCTTGCTGCCCGCAAGCGCTTCGATGAGCTGTACGCCCAGTGCAAGCCCCAGATCGATGCCGAAGCTGAGCAGGTGCGCGCTGCAGGCGGCCTGTTCATCATCGGCACCGAACGCCACGAGAGCCGCCGCATCGACAACCAGCTGCGCGGCCGTGCCGGCCGTCAGGGCGACCCGGGTGCTTCCCGCTTCTATCTGAGCCTGGAAGATGACCTGATGCGCCTGTTCGGCGGCGACCGCGTCTCCAGCCTGATGGATACCCTCAAGATCGATGAGGACACTCCCATCGAGAACCGCATGATCACCAACACGCTGGAAAGCGCCCAGAAAAAGCTGGAAGGCCGCAACTTCGAGATCCGCAAGAACGTGCTGAAGTACGACGACGTGATGAACCAGCAGCGCGAGATCATCTATGGTCAGCGCCGCAAGGTGCTGGATGGCGAGGACATCAGCACCGAGATGCACAAGATGCTGCGCGAGAACATCGATTCCAGCTGCGACCAGTTCCTGGCCGGTGATGTGAAGGACGACTGGGACTTTGGTGCCCTGCGCCGCCACTATCTGGGCTGGCTGACCACCGAGGAAGACCTCCACTACACCGTGGCCGACTTTGACGATATCTCCCGCAAGGGCATTGCCGACCAGCTCTATGACCGCGGCATGAAGATCCTCGCCGACAAGGAGCAGCGCTACGGTGCTCCCATCATGCGTGAGCTGGAGCGCATCTGCCTGCTCAAGTGCGTGGACCGCATGTGGATGGACCACATCGACAACATGGACCAGCTGCGTCAGGGCATTGCGCTGCGCGGCTACGGCCAGAAGGACCCCGTTGTGGAGTACCGCATCGAGGGCTTTGACATGTTCGACCAGATGGTGGATTCCATCCGTGAGTCCAGTGTGAAGATGCTGCTGACCATCGAGATCCGTCAGGCCGGTGCTGCCCCCAAGCGTGAGCAGGTGGCAAAGCCCACCGGCGAAGGCTTTGTGCCCGGCAACGGTGCACCCGGTGCCAAGGGTGCACCCCACGGCCAGCCTGTGCGTGTCATCAAAATTGGCCGCAATGACCCCTGCCCCTGCGGCAGCGGCCTGAAGTGGAAAAAGTGCACCTGCGCCAAGTACCACCCGGAAGGCACATCGACGAACGAAAACTAAGTAAAAAACCTCTCAGGCTCTGCCATAAGGCAGGGTCTGGGAGGTTTTTGATAAAATAGAGGGAGTTGATTTTGGAATGATCACACCAGAAAAACTGCTCGAATCCGCAAAGGAGCTGGAAACCCAGCTGCGCACATGGCGGCGCACCCTGCACCGCCACCCGGAGGTAGGCTTTGACCTGCCCGAGACAAAAGCGCTGGTCAAAAAAGCCCTGACCGAGATGGGCTATGCCCCGCAGGACTGCGGCAAGTGCGGCGTACTCGCGCTAGCGGGCGGCAAGCGCCCCGGCAAGACCATCCTGCTGCGCGGTGACATGGATGCTTTGCCCATTCAGGAAGAATCCGGTGAGGAGTTTGCTTCCGAGATCCCGGGCCGGATGCACGGCTGCGGCCACGATATGCACACCGCCATGATGCTGGGTGCGGCAAAGCTGCTCAAAGAACACGAGGACAAGATCGAGGGCACCATCAAGCTGGAATTCCAGCCTGCAGAGGAGATCTTTCAGGGTTCGCTGGACATGCTGAAAAACGGCCTGCTGGAAAACCCGAAGGTGGACGCTGCCGTGATGTTCCACGTTCTGGCCGGGATGCCCCTGCCCGTTGGCACCGTGCTGGTGCCGGGCGGCGGCATCACCATGGCAAGCTGTGAGCAGTACCACATCACCGTACACGGCAAGGGCGGCCATGGCTCCATGCCCAACGCCTGCATCGACCCCATCACCGCAGCGGCCCACATCCACATTGCCCTGCAGGAGATCAACAGCCGTGAGCTGGACCCCGCCAAGTTTGGCGTGTTCACCACGGGCCGGTTTGAAGCTGGCAAGGCATCCAACGTCATCCCGGATTCTGCCGATATGTGGGGCACTATCCGCACGGTGGACCCCGAAGGTGCCGTGAGCGAGCAGATCCACCAGCGCATGACCGAGATCGCGCAGGGCGTGGCGGCAGCCTATCGCTGCACTGCTGATGTGGAGTTCAGCGACCACTGCCCCTGCATGGTGGTGGATACGCCTCTTGCCAAGAATGCCCTGACCTATATGACCGAACTGCTGGGCCGTGGTGCCATGGATATGACCGTCCTCACCGGCGGCAAGCCCGGCGGCGGCAGCGAGGACTTTGCCTTTGTCAGTCATGAAGTGCCTACCGTGAGCATGTTCCTCTCCGCCGGAAATGCCAAGGAGGGCTATGTTTACGGCCAGCACCACCCCAAGGTGCGCTTTGACGACAGCGTGCTGTACGAGGGCTCTGCGGCCTATGTTTATATGGCTCTGCGCTGGCTGAGCGACCACAAGGCATAACCATTTAGAATAGCCGCCATTTCATTCTGGCTATCTTCAGCGGAAAATTTATTATTTATTTGAACCTCCGAAAAATCCGCGGATTTTCCGGAGGTTCTTTTTCACGGATGGGTTCGGAGCAGCACACTGCATCTCTTAAAAAAACGCCTTTATAAACAAAAAATCCCGGAAGGTTCGCACCCTCCGGGGTCTTTTTTATATCAGTTTTGCCCCCGCATGGGGCAGGCTGTCGGCGCCAAGGCTCTGCAACCTCTGGGGCAGGGCGGCGAGGTCGCCGCCGGTGTAATACCACGCAGCGGCAAACGCGGCCAGTGCCAGAATCAGCAGAAAAATCAGGGCATTCCGCACCCTGTGCCGTTTGCGCGGCGCTGCTGTCGGTGCATCCGGCTCCGGCTTGTCCGGCAGGCGCTGCGCCGTCAGGGCATCTGCCGGGATGGCCCTGCCATACTTCTGCCAGATCGTTCCCGCCGCCTGCGGCAGACCGGAAGCCGCCCGGCGGATCATATCCAGCAGCCACAAAGCAGGCGTATCTGCATTGGCCACCGTGCGCACCCAGCAGCCTTTCCGGCCGCCCAGAAACAGCACCGTGTCCTCGGCGCGCTCCAGACACCCGGCTGCAAAGTCTGCACCCACAAGGCGCTGCGCTGCCCGCACACGGGTAAGCTTTGCCGGCACCGGCCCGCCCTTGACCCGGCAGACCTTTGCGCTCAGCTTTTCCCGCACCTTTGCATCGGCATAGCTCATGGCTCCAAAATCAAACACTTTTTCTGCGCCGGCCACCGTTTCCATCCGGGCTTCCAGCAGAGTGCCTGCGTCGGCATCGCAGCACACCAGCAGCCTGTGGTGCGTTTCCAGCGCCTGCACCGCTGCATGAACAAGGGTCATCTCCCCTTCTCCGTACAGCTCTGCCGCAAAGCGGCCGTTCAGGGCCTTGCGGGCCTTTTCCAGCCCGGCAGGCGTTTCGGCCTGCAGGGCCGCAAGCACCTCTGCCCCACGGCCACGGCACTGGGCAGCAAGTCCTGTCTGCTGCACTGCCTGTTGTACTGCCCAC
This sequence comes from Faecalibacterium sp. AF27-11BH, assembly GCF_003603005.1. Taxonomy (NCBI): domain Bacteria; kingdom Bacillati; phylum Bacillota; class Clostridia; order Eubacteriales; family Oscillospiraceae; genus Faecalibacterium; species Faecalibacterium sp. AF27-11BH. The sequence goes on along the minus strand of NZ_QVGS01000003.1, from coordinate 64,770 downwards.
AGCGGTGCGCCAAACAACCGCAGCACACAGGTGGTCTGCGTTTTTTCTTCGTGTATCAACTGCTTCACCCCCGCGGCCCGGGGCCGCTCGTATTAACCCTTGAGGAAGGTGCTGTCCAGTGCCGTCAGAGCCGCAGCATCATGCCGGGCGCTTTTTGCCAGTGCCTGTGTATCTGCAGGAACTTTGCCCTGAGCCAGACGCAGCGCCAGTTCCAGTGCCGCCTGTGCCGCGCGGGCACGCACCAGCGCACGGTCGGGGCGGGAGACGAAGAGCTTTTTTACATAGACGGTCTCACCGCAGGCAGCACCCAGATACACCGTGCCCACCGGGCGGACGGCATCGCCGCCGTTGGGGCCTGCCAGACCGGTGACGCTGACAGCGATATCGGCCCCGGCAGCTTCGGCTGCGCCCAGTGCCATCTGTGCTGCCACCGGTGCGGACACCACATTGTACTTTGCGATCGCCGCCGGGTCTACACCGATCATCTTTGCCTTGGCCTGCTCCCAGTAGGTAACAAAGCCGAAGCCGAACACCTCACTTGCACCGGACACATTGGTCAGCCGCTGGGCGATCATGCCGCCTGTGCAGCTTTCTGCCGTGGCAATGGTGAGTCCCTTTTTCTTCAGGGTGTGCACCAGAGTCTCTTCCAGACCGGTCACATCCTCATCATACACCGCATCACCCAGCAGATCATAGAACTTTGTGGCGTATGCGCGGCACATTTTTTCGGCTGAACTGTCGGTTTCTGCCCGGGCAGTAATGCGGATCTCGCACTCGCCGGTCTTGCAGTAGATGGCGGCGGTGGGATTTGCGTTTTCCAGCAGATGCCGCACACGGTATTCGATATCGCTTTCGCCGCCCAGCACCCGCAGCGTGATGGAATGCAGGGTGCAGTTCTGACGGGCCAGCAGCAGCGGGCGCACGCTCTCCTCCCACATGGCCTTCATTTCGTGAGGCACGCCGGGCATGAGCACAGCACAGTGGCCATCCTGTTCAAACCATGCACCGGGGGCCGTGCCGTGGTTGTTGATGACCTTGTGGCCGTGCACCGGCACCATGGCCTGCTTGCGGTTGTTTGGGGTCGTCTTGCGCCCGGTACGAGTGAAGAAATCCACGATCTTCTGCCATTCTTCCGGGTCAAAAGCCAGCGTGTCGCCGTAGCATCCAGCAACCGTCTCCTTGGTCAGGTCATCCGCCGTGGGGCCAAGGCCGCCGGTGAACACCAGCAGGTCGCACCGCTGCTTTGCTTCGTTGACGAAATCCGCCAAACGGCCGTGGTTGTCGCCAATGGTGCTCTCGCGCTGGACGGTGATGCCCAGAGCCGCCAGTTCCCGGCTGAGGTACTGGGCGTTGGTGTTGAGAATGTTGCCGAGCAGCAGCTCGGTGCCCACACTGATGATCTCTGCTGTCATGGCTTTCACCCCTCAAATTCGACCTGATCGGTGATACGGATGCGGATGCGCTCGGCGCTCTCTGCTGCTTCGGCTTCCAGCGCGGCAAGGCCGGGCATGGCGGCTTCGGCTTCCAGAATTTCGGCCAGCTCCGGGCGGATCTTCGGATGCGGCGGGGTGAAGATGGTGCAGCAGTCCTCGTAGGGCAGGATGCTGGTCTCAAAGGTGTTGATGTGGCGGGCCGTCTCCACGATCTCGGTCTTGTCCATGCCGATGAGCGGGCGCAGGATGGGCAGATCCTGCGCAGCATCGGTGCACTGCAGGGCCTTGACGGTCTGGCTGGCTACCTGAGCCAGACTCTCGCCGGTAACAAGGGCTTCGCAGCCCTGCTTCTTGGCAATAACGTTGGCAATGCGCATCATGCTGCGGCGCATCAGCACCGTGAACAGCACATCCGGAGCATTATCCCGGATGTACTCCTGCGGCTTGGTGTAGGGCACGACGAACAGATTGGAGCTGCCCGTATAGATGCTGGTGAGCTGCGCCAGAGCTTTTACCTTGAGCTTTGCGCGCTCCGAAGTGTACGGCGGAGACGCAAAGTGGATGTGGTCCAGTGCCAGACCGCGCTTTGCCATGCGGTAAGCTGCCACGGGACTGTCGATGCCGCCAGACAGCATGTTCAATGCACGGCCGCTGGTGCCCACGGGCAGACCGCCCTCGCCGGGCACTTTGGGGCCGTGGATGTAGGCACCGTAATCACGAATTTCTACGATCACCTTGAAATCCGGGTTATGCACATCCACCTTGAGGTAGTTGTGTTTGCCCAGCAGATAGGCACCCAGCTCCCGCATCAATTCAGGGCTGGTCATGGGGTAGGTCTTGTCGGAGCGGCGGGCTTCCACCTTGAAGGTGCGGATGCCGTGCAGACTGGCACCGAGGTAATCCTCAGCGGTCTGGCAGATGGTGTCAAAGTCCTTGTCGCAGACCACGGCGCGGCTGAGCGCCGCAAGGCCGAACACCTTGCTCACCCGGTCAAAGGCGAGGTCCATATCCACGTCCTCTTCCTCAGGCTCCATGTAAAAGGTGGACTGGGTGCAGTAGACCTTGAACTTGCCCACGGTCTTGAGCCGGTAGCGCAGAATTTTCATCATCGCCGACTCGAACTGGTTGCGGTTGAGGCCTTTCAGGGACATTTCACCCTGATAGCCCATGATAATTTCATGCATAAATGTTGTATCTCCTAGGTTACGATTTAACATGGCCTCCGCTTGCGCTCTGGCCATTCTCAGCGGAAATTTTAATATTTATATTTGTGTTCTGAAAATGACTGCGGTCATTTCCAGAACACTTTTTCACGGGCAGGGTCGTAACGGTCAGCGGCATCCATCCTCCTATTCGCGAAAGTATCCTGACGAAAAATACAGAGGAACAATTTGCTGCATCTGCCGGTCCGGACCCCTTCCGTAAAAATGCGTTTGGAGTGCCCCGCAGGGCACGACAAACGCCCTAATCAGAATGATCCTTCCTCTAAACATGGCCAGAGCAAAGCGGCGGCCATTCCAGATGGTCCTGCCTGTGGAATCACTTCCGGATCCTCTGCAAGCTCTTCATTCCGTCCTCAAAGCGGTTGAGGAAAGCATCCACATCCTCGGGGGTGTTGTCGCCGCAGAAGGACACGCGGATGGCCGTGTCGATGGCAAGCGGGTCTTTGCCCATTGCCGCCAGCGTGTGGCTGGGCTGGCCGCGGCCGCAGGCACTTGCCGAGGAAACATATACCTGTGCTTCGGCCAGCCATGCCAGCATCGTCTCGCTCTTGATGCACATCTCACTGAAGTTCAGCACCTCGGGCACCGCGTTTTCCGGGCTGTTGAGCTCCACCTCCGGAAAGGCCTTCAGGCCGTCCCGCAGACGCTGGTTCAAGGCCTTCATAGCGGTGTCACGGCTCTTCATGGTCTTGGCAAGACGGGTGGCGGCTGCGGCAAGACCCATGGCATAGGGCAGGTTCTCGGTGCCCGGGCGCAGGCCGCGCTCCTGCTCACCGCCGAGGTACGGCGGCCGGAACGCCTGCACCAGACGGTCAGAAAGATACAGCGCGCCAATGCCCTTGGGAGCGTGGATCTTGTGGCCGCTCACCGACAGGGTGTCGATGTTCGTCAACTTGATGGGCACACGCATCCACGCCTGCACTGCGTCCACATGGACAATGGTGCGGCTGTTGCGGCGCTTGACCTCGGCGGCAAGGCGTTCCACATCGTTGCGGGTGCCCACCTCGTTGTTCACCATCATGCAGGCCACGAGGATGGTGTTCTTGTCCACATGCTCCAGCATTTCGTTGATATCCAATGTGCCGTCCGGGCGGGGCTTGACTACCGTGACGTTGTAGCCCTGCTTCGCCAGCTCTTCCAGCGGGCGCTGGACGCTGGGGTGCTCAAAGCCGGACACCACGATGCCCTTGCCGAAAGTGCGGGTGCGCACCGCGCCCAGCAGGGCCAGATTGTTGCTCTCGCTGCCGCAGGAGGTAAAATACAGCTCCTTTGGCTTGCAGCCCAGTGTACGGGCCACAGCGGCACGGGCGGCGTTCAGTGCTTCCTCGCTGCGGGCACCGGGGCCGTACAGGCTGGACGGGTTTGCCCAGTGTTCCCGCATGGCCTTGTCGATGACATCCGCCACCTCGGAAGCCACCATGGTGGTAGCGGCGTTATCCAGATAATGCAATTCAGGGTTTTGCAGCATAAAAGGGATTCCTGCTTTCTGTTTTTATAATAATCCAGTTTAATTATAGCACAGAAAGCTGTAGAACGCAAAATATTCGCGTTTGCGAACGCAGCGCAGCAATGAAAGCCCCAGTGGGGCTTTTAAGCGACAGAACGGTCTTGCGCAGCAAGATGGAGGGGCCTCGCCCCGACAAGTTCGTATATGTTTTTCCTTGACAAACACCCCGGCATTGTGCTATCTTTACTGCATAGAGACCGTATCTCTGCTGACGGAACCTTGTGGAGCACCACAGTGCAGGGATGGCGGGAGAGTCAATGCCGACCGTCTGGGCAGCCTTGCGCAATTGCTGCGCAAAGCTGCCTTTTTTGTTGTCGGAAGTTGTTTTTATAAGCAGGGTGCGTTGAATGGCGGGATTTTTTGTCCGCAGACAAGGCGATTTTTCGCAGCAATCCTGACGGATTGCAAGGGAAAGCAACGCAGGATGCGAGCAAAAAGGCCGTTCAGGCGGCGTGCAATGCTTGTAAAAACGACTTCCAAAGGAGGATGTCTGATGAAAACCGATATCGAGATCGCACAGGAAGCCAAAATGAGACCCATCACCGAGATCGCCGCCCAGCTGGGCCTTTCCGATGAGCACGTGATTCCCTATGGCCGCTACAAGGCCAAGATCGACCACCGCCTGATCCACGATGCCAAAAAGCAGGGCAAGCTGATCCTCGTCACCGCCATCAGCCCCACCCCGGCGGGCGAGGGCAAAACCACCACCAGCGTGGGTCTGGCCGATGCCATGAACGCTCTGGGCAAAAAGACCATGCTCTGCCTGCGTGAGCCCAGCCTTGGCCCGGTGTTCGGTGTCAAGGGCGGCGCAGCCGGCGGCGGCTACGCACAGGTGGTGCCCATGGAGGATATCAACCTGCACTTTACCGGCGATCTGCACGCCATCGGCACAGCCAACAACCTGCTGGCTGCCATGATCGATAACAGCATCCAGCAGGGCAACCCGCTGAACATCGACCCCCGCCGCATCACATGGAAGCGCTGCATGGACATGAACGACCGCCAGCTGCGGTTCATCGTGGACGGTCTGGGCGGCAAGGTGAACGGTACCCCCCGCGAGGACGGCTTTGATATCACCGTTGCCAGCGAGGTGATGGCAATTTTCTGCCTTGCCACCAGCATTTCCGATCTGAAGGAGCGTCTTTCCAAGATCGTGTGCGCCTACACCTACGACGGCAAACCCGTCACTGCCGGTGAGATCGGTGCTGCCGGTGCCATGACCGCCCTGCTGAAGGACGCGCTGGACCCGAACCTTGTACAGACGCTGGAAAACAACCCCGCCATCATCCACGGCGGTCCCTTTGCCAACATCGCCCACGGCTGCAACAGCGTGCTGGCTACCAAGCTGAGCCTTTCTCTGGCCGACTACACTATCACTGAGGCCGGTTTCGGTGCCGATCTGGGCGCAGAGAAGTTTTTGGATATCAAGTGCCGCTACGCCGGTATCGCTCCCTCTGCCTGCGTGCTGGTGGCCACTGTGCGTGCCCTCAAGAGCCACGGCGGCGTGGCAAAGGCCGATCTGAGCCAGCCCAACCTCGAAGCCGTCAAGGCCGGTGCATCCAACCTCATCCGCCACATCGACAACCTGAAAAATGGCTTCGGCCTGCCGGTGGTGGTCGCCATCAATGCCTTCCCCACCGATACCGCCGAAGAGCAGGCCTACGTGGAGCAGGTGTGCGCCGAGCAGGGTGTTCCCTGCGTGCTGAGCGAGGTGTTCGCCAAGGGCGGCGAGGGCGGCAAGGCGCTGGCCGAGAAGGTGCTGGAGGTGCTGGAGGATCGTCCCATCCAGTACACCTACCCGCTGGAAATGCCCCTGAAGGACAAGATCAACGCCATCGCCACCAAAATTTACCGGGCCGACGGCGTGAACTACAGCGCCGCCGCCAGCAAGACACTGGCCGAGCTGACTGAGATGGGTTACGGAAACCTGCCCGTGTGCATCGCCAAGACCCAGTACAGCTTCAGCGACAACGCAAAGCTCATCGGTGCCCCCACCGGCTTTACCATGGAGGTGCGCGAGGTGCGCCTTGCTGCTGGTGCCGGTTTCGTGGTGGTCATCTGCGGTAATATCATGACCATGCCGGGCCTGCCCAAGAAGCCCGCCGCTGTGGGCATCGATGTGGATGCCAACGGCAAGATCACCGGCCTGTTCTAAGTTTCAAGTAAAAAATAAGAGGTTCGCTCAGTGAACGAACCTCTTATTTTTTATCCTTCTGTGTGGCTGCACAGATAATCCGTCCATACGGCATACCCGGCGGGTCTCAAATGGTAGCCGTCCGGCTGGGCGTAGCTTTCGATCAGGTCGCCGTTTTCATCTGCCAGCACTTCCCACAGGTTGAGAAAATAGCAGTTCTTTTCCAGCGCAATGGCTGCCAGCTCATTGTTGATCTGGCACAGGCGGTCGCGGTTCAAGCCCTCATGGCCGGACTTCTGGCATACTTCCGGCCGCACCGGCGTGATGGACTGCACATAGATCTTTGCATTTGGCAGTGTCTGGCTCAGCATGTCCAGCATCAGCCGGTAATAGGTCAAAAAGCTGCTATAATCGGTATCGCGGCCCAGCACGTTGGTGCCCAGCAGAACATAAATAGCTCTGGGCTGCTGGGCGGTCAACGCTTCTAGCGGCACCTCAGCCACGCCGTCGGTGCGCTTGCAGGTGGTGCCGTTGACGATCACGTTCGGCCCAACACCCTTGTACGCACAGAACATGGCGTTCTGCATTCCCTCCTCGTACAGCTGCATACCCTGCGTCAGGCTGTCGCCCACAAAGCTCACGTCATTGAACCATTCCTTGCCCACAGCCGTGCTGCTCTTTGGCAGCGCCGCCATACGGAAATCCAGCGCAGTGGCCGCGCTGTCTGCAAGCGTCTGCACCGTGAGCTGCCGCGCCACCGCGTAGGAGGCCGTGTTCCAAGTATTATCCTGTGTTACCTCCTGCAGGATGGTGTTCTGCCCAACGCCGGAGGGCCGCTGTTCCCGGTGCAGGCTCTTCCACAACATCCCGATGGCTCCCACCAGCAAAAGCAGCAGCAGCAAAGCTGTCGCCATGAACCGCCTGCGCCAGCGTTTGCGCAACACGCGCCGCCGGTATTCCTGATAGTCTGCCATGCTGTCTCCCTCACTTTTCTGCCCGGGCTATGCTGCGGGCTTTCTCGTTCTTAGTATACCATATCTGTGCATTCCGGCAAGACCCGTTTTCTGCCAGAGTGCCTAAAATTGCAGATTCTTTTGCACGCAGGCATGCCATTGTGTGCAAAAAGCCCGCCTTCTATTGGGTCAAAAGCTTGCATCCTGTACCATAGATGTGTTATACTGAACTGAACTACTATTGATAGGGAGGCTTTCACGATGGCATTTACTCCAAAACTGACTTATAAAGGCAAGCCCCTCGTCCGCAAGGACAATGAGCTGTACTACGGCAATATGACCGACCCATATGTGCTCTATCTGCAGATCACGACCACCAAGCCTGTGGGCGACCAGCAGGTTGCAGACAAGGTCCACCTGATGCTGCTCTCTACCGACACCACCAAGGCTCCGCAGGAGCGCGTGATGCGTCAGACCACCAAGATCGGCCTGTACAACGCTTTGGACATCGGCAGCATCTGGCTGCAGAAGGCAAACGCACAGTAAACAAAAAAAGACCGCTGCACCGGAGTGCAGCGGTCTTTTTTGCTTATTCTTCGGTCACTTCAAAGTCGAGGGGCTTGCCGCAGTTCGGGCACTTGGGTGCGCCGTCCAGCAGTTCGTCTTCCTCAAACACGGCGGTAGTGCCGCAGTCCGGGCAGGTCACTTCGTACTGCACGGGGCCATCCTCGGCATCCTCTTCGCCGTCCCCTTCCAGAGCGACCTCAAAGGTCACGCCGCAGTGCGCGCAGTTGGCTTCGCCTGCATCCAGATCATCCTCGCTGACGTAAACGGTCTCGCCGCAGTTGGGGCAGGCCACTTCATAGAACGGCTCGCTGGCGATGTCATCATCCTTGGCATCGTCGTCGCCATCGGTGTCCTCATCCTCAGCGTCCTCGCTTTCGCCGTCTTCGTCCTCCTCCTCGTACAGATCTGCTTCCAGATCTTCCAGCTCATCGCTCAGGTCGTTGATCTGGTCGTAGGCGCGGGAAAGATCTTCGTCCACGCTCTCGATGACCTCAGCCATTTCACCCAGCAGTGCGCTCATGGCCTTGATGATCTTGCCCTCTTTGGTGGTATCATCAATGCCCAGACCATCGACCAGACCCTGCAGATAAGCTGCCTTTTTGTTCAGTTCCATACGAATGCCCTCCTTAAAATGAAAAAATCGGAGTTTTAAAAAACCGGGCAGACGGTTGCCCGCAGCCCGGTTTGGCGTTAAAGAGATCAGACGCGCTCCATATACTCGCCGGTGCGGGTATCGATGCGGATGTGGTCGCCCTCGTTGATGAACAGAGGCACACGAATCTCAGCACCGGTCTCGACGGTAGCGGGCTTCAGGGTGTTGGTGGCAGTGTTGCCCTTGACACCCGGCTCGGTCTGGGTAACTTCCAGCTCGATGAAGTTGGGGATCTCGACGCTGAACACCTTGCCCTTGTAGCTCAGCAGCTTGCACAGCTCGTTCTCCTTGCAGAACTTGAAGTTATCGGGCACATCGGCTGCGTTGACGGGGATGTCATCGTAGGTCTCGTTGTCCATGAAGTGGTACAGATCGCCATCCTCGTAGCTATAGGTCACATCCTTGCGCTCGATGAAAGCCTGCGGGAACTTTGCGGTCGGGTTGTAGCTGGTCTCAACCACAGAGCCGGTAATCACGTTCTTGGTCTTGGTACGGACAAAGGCAGCGCCCTTGCCGGGCTTCACGTGCTGGAACTCAACGACCTGAAGAACCTGGCCGTCCTGCTCAAAGGTCACGCCATTGCGAAACTCGCCTGCAGAAATCATAGGAATTCCTCCATTAGTTTAATCTCAAATGCTTAACGCATATCTCTATTTATTTTACCCAATCCGTTTGCATTTGGCAAGGGGTTTCGGCAAAAAAGACGATAAAAACACAAAATTTTTTACGTTTTGCACGCTGCATGGTACATCTGCTGCATAGCCCCGGCATCCTCAGCCTGCGTGCCTGCGCTCTCGCAGATGATAACCGGCTGCAGCTTCCGCTCAGCCAGCAGTTCCATCAGCGGCTGCGGCTCCGGGCCGAACTGGGTCTCGGCAAAGGTCCAGTGGCGCTTTTCGCCACCCGCCGAATACTCGATGCGGGAAAAATGCACATGGAACCGTTCTGCCCGTTGGTCCCCCAGCTTTTCTGCCATGCGGTCAAAGATGGCAGCGTAGTCCTCTTTCGAGCGGATGCCGCCCAGAGTGCGGGCATTCAGGTGGCCGAAGTCGATGCAGGGCGTAATGCGCTTATCCACGCCGCACAGCGCCAGCACCTCGTCCAGTGTGCCCAGCTGGCCGATCTTACCCATGGTTTCCGGGCAGAGAGTCATATCGGCAAAGCCTGCTTCGTCCAGCGCTTCCACGGCACGGCGCATGGTATCCAGCGCTTTTTCAAGGGCCGCTTCCCGGCTCTGCTTGCCGCAGCTGCCGGAGTGGAAGATGATGCGTCTGCCGCCCAGCGCTTTGCACACCGCCGCACTTTGCAGCAGATACTGGATGCTGTTGAGCCGCTTTTCCTCTTCCAGACTGGACATGCTGATATAATACGGTGCATGCACGCTGAACAGGATATCCTTTGGCCCGGCCAGTGCGGCCATTTTTGCAGCCTTGTCCAGCCCCAGACGCACGCCCCGTCCGCACTGGTACTCGAAGGCGTTCAGCCCCATCTTTGCAGTGTACTCCGGCACATCCAGACTGCTCTTGTACCCTTGGGCTGCAAAGCTGTCGCTGGTGCCTGCGGTGCCGAACCGGATCTTCCAATCGCTCACAGAGTCTTGCCTCCCCGGTCATAGTATTTCTGCCAGTGTTTTTTCTCCCACTTACGCTTGAGGATGACCTGCGCACCGAGGTCCGGGCCGCGGGGCACCACCATCAGGCCCGGAATGCCGTACAGCGCTGCCGCCATGCGGTCGGCATAGAGCTGGTCGCCCACCATCGCCATCTGACGGCGCTTCACGCCCATGCGGTGCTGCGCCGCCATCAGAGCAAAGGGCAGCGGCTTTGCAGAGCGGTACAGGTACGCAAGGCCCAGCTTCTGGGCAAAGGGCCGCACCCGCTTTTCCGCACCGTTGGACACGATGGTGAGCCTGACATCCGCCCTGCGCATAGTGTCCAACCACACGGCTACATCTTCCGGCAGCTCCTGACTGCGGTCGGCGGTGAGGGTGTTATCGATATCCAGCACCAGCGCAGTGATGCCTTTTGCCGCCAGCCATTCCGGCGTGATGTGGGTGACATCCTTGAAAACGTATTCGGGGGTGATGAGCATAGTATTTCTCCCTGCAATGAAAATAGGGGAGCCTGCAATACAGGCTCCCCTACATCGGCGTTAGCAACGCGTATGAAATCTAAAGCAACAGCGACTTCAAGTGATCAATTACTTGAACTTGCGCTTGCGGGCTGCTTCGGACTTCTTCTTGCGCTTGACAGACGGCTTCTCGTAAGCCTCGCGCTTACGGACCTCTGCGAGCACACCGCTGCGAGCGGTGCTGCGCTTGAAGCGACGCAGTGCGCTTTCCAGCGACTCGCCCTCTTTAACACGAATTTCCGACATCTTATTCCCTCCCTTGGACCGTGAGGCAGGAATTTCGTTGTTACATGGTAACTAACAGTAGACAGTATAGCGCATTTTCTCCGGTTCGTCAACCTTTTTTTGAAAGTTTTTTGCGCAAAATCTTTGAAAAGATTTTGAATAAACGTTCCCGGGTGTTTTATGCGCCAGTCCGCCTCTGCGGGTAGTTGTATATCCAGCCTTTCGGCAGGGTATCGGTTGGTTTAGCCCTTGACAGCCAGATTGACCAGACGGCCCTTGACGTAGATCTCCTTGACCAGCTGCTTGCCTTCCAGAGCGGCAGCAACAGCGGGGTCAGCCTTGGCGGCAGCAATGGCGGCAGCAGCGTCAATGTCGGCAGCCACCTTCAGGCGGGCCTTCACCTTGCCGTTCACCTGCACAGCGATCTCCACTGTGCTTTCCACGCACTTGGCCTCTTCGTACTTGGGCCAAGGGTAGTAAGCCAGCTGCTCGTCGTGGCTGTGGCCCAGCTTCTCCCACAGCTCTTCGGTCATGTGGGGAGCAAACGGGTTCAGCAGCTGAACAACGGTCTCCAGCTCGGCCTTGGTCGCGCCGCCGTTGTCGTACAGGGCGTTCACCAGCGTCATGAGCTGGGCAATGGCGGTGTTCATCTTCAGAGTCTCGATGTCAGCGCCCACCTTCTTGATGGTCTGGTGCATCAGGGTCTCGATCTGCGGGCGATAGCCCTCGCCCTCCACCAGCTTGTCGCTCAGCGTCCACACGCGGTCCAGGAAGCGGTTGCAGCCTGCAATGGCAGAGGTCTGCCACGGTGCAGCCTGTTCAAAGTCGCCCATGAACATCTCGTACAGACGCATGGTGTCAGCACCGTACTGGTCCACCACCTCGTCCGGGTTGATGACGTTGCCCAGAGACTTGGACATCTTCACGATGGGGTGGCGTGACATTTCGCCGTACTTTTCTTCCAGAGCCTTTTCAGCGGCCTTCTGGCTGCCGTACTCCTTCAGCAGCTTTTCCTGCTCCTCAGCGGGCAGGTTGACAAAGCTGTGGGGGTTCAGGCCCAGGATCATGCCGTGAGCGGTACGCTTCTGGTAGGGTTCCGGAGAAGGCACAGCGCCGATATCATACAGGAACTTATGCCAGAAACGGCTGTACAGCAGATGCAGGGTGGTGTGCTCCATGCCGCCGTTGTACCAGTCCACCGGAGACCAGTATTCCAGAGCTTCCTTGGAAGCAATGGCATCCTTGCAGTGGGGATCCATGTAGCGCAGGAAGTACCAGGAAGAACCGGCCCACTGGGGCATGGTGTCAGTCTCGCGGGTAGCGGGGCCGCCGCAGCAGGGGCAGGTAGTCTTGACCCAGTCCTTGTGGCGGGCCAGCGGAGATTCTCCGTCCGGACCCGGCTCAAAATCGGTGATGTCCGGCAGGGTCAGGGGCAGGCTGCTCTCGGGCAGGGGCTGCCAGCCGCACTTTTCACACTTGACCATGGGGATGGGTTCGCCCCAGTAGCGCTGACGGCTGAACACCCAGTCGCGCAGCTTGTAGTTGACCTTATCGCAGCCCTTGCCGTTTGCCTCCAGCCAGTCGATCATCTTTTTCTTTGCATCGGTGACGGACAGGCCGTTCAGGAAGCCGGAGTTGACCAGCGTGCCGGTGGCCACATCGGTGAAGGCGGCTTCGTCCAGATTGGACGGGGTATTGCCCTTGACCACCTCGATGATGGGCAGGCCGAACTTCTTGGCAAACTCCCAGTCGCGGGTATCGTGGGCGGGCACAGCCATGATGGCACCGGTGCCGTAGGTGGACAGAACGTAGTCGGAGATGAAAATAGGGATCTCGGTATCGTTGACCGGGTTGATGCCCATGACGCCTTCCAGCTTGACACCGGTCTTTTCCTTGTTCAGCTCGCTGCGCTCAAAGTCGCTTTTGCGGGCTGCCTCGGCCTGATAGGCCTTGACGGCATCGGCATTCTTGAGGATGCCCTTGTCCAGCCACTCCTTGACCATAGCGTGCTCCGGAGAAACGACCATGTAGGTGGCACCAAACAGGGTGTCACAGCGGGTGGTGTACACGGTCAGGGTATCGCCTGCGGTGGTGCCGAAGTTGACCTCTGCGCCGTGGCTGCGGCCGATCCAGTTCTTCTGCTGGGTGGCAACGCGCTCAATGTAATCCAGACCGTCCAGACCATCGATCAGCTTATCGGCATAAGCGGTGATCTTGAGCATCCACTGGCTCTTGACGCGGTGAACGACCTCGCTGCCGCAGCGCTCGCACACGCCGTTGACAACTTCCTCGTTGGCCAGCACGCACTTGCAGCCGGTGCACCAGTTGACGTTCATTTCCTTCTTGTAAGCCAGACCATGCTTATACAGCTGCAGGAAGATCCACTGGGTCCACTTGTAGTACTCGGGGTCGGTGGTATTGATCTCGCGGTCCCAGTCAAAGGAGAAGCCCAAAGCCTTCAGCTGACTGCGGAAGTGGTCCACATTGTTCTTGGTGACAATGGCCGGGTGGATGTGGTTCTTCATGGCAAAGTTCTCAGTGGGCAGGCCAAAAGCGTCCCAGCCCATGGGGTACAGCACATTGTAGCCGTTCTGACGGCGCTTGCGGCTGACCACGTCCAGCGCGGTGTAGCTGCGGGGATGGCCTACATGCAGGCCGGCACCCGACGGATACGGGAACTCGACCAGTGCATAGAACTTGGGTTTTTTGTGGTCGATCTCGACATGGAAGGTCTTTTCGTCCTCCCACACCTTCTGCCACTTGGCTTCAACTGCCTTGTAATCGTACTTCATGTTGTTAATCAGCTCCAGACTTTATCCAAAATACCGTTGCTTGGGGGCGTATGCTTTCAAGCTATCTGCCTTTGCCAGAAAACCCTCTCCGTCATCGCTGCGCGATGCCACCTCTCCCGAAGGGGAGAGGTTTTATGCAGACCGCAGCCTTCCCTCTTTTGCGCAAGCTCCCCCTTTCGGGGGAGCTGTCAGGGCGGACGCCCTGACTGAGAGGGTTCTTTTTTCAGGTAGACAGCTGTTTGCCTGAATCATTCAAGGGTGCTGTCAGGGGTGAGGTACTCGGAGATATCAATGGGCTCACCATCTGCCCACAGGTGCTCCAGATCGTAATAGGTGCGGGTGTTGGGCACGAATACGTGCACGATGACGTTGGAATAATCCAGCAGCACCCAGTTCTTGGAGTCGTAGCCCTCCGTGCTGTAGGGCTCCAGACCCTTCTGGGAAAGCTCGTACTCCACCTCGTCGGCCAGAGACGCCACCTGCGTGGTGGAAGTGCCGGAGGCAATGACAAAGTAATCGGTGAGCACGGTCAGGCTTTCCACCTTGAGCACGCGCACATCGTGGGCCTTTTTCTTATCCAGGATCTTTGCGATCTCAATGGCAAGCGCCTTGCTGTCGTTGAAGTTCTCCATATGTTTTTCCTTTCTGTCAGTTTCAGTTTGCGGAGCCTGCGGCCTGACCGTCGGTGGTAACAGCGCCATCAAGGTCTGTATCGCCGTTCAGGATGGCATCGTCCGACTCCTTATCGATGCGGCCCATATACTGCACGTTGGCATCGGTGGATGCACTGCCGTGGGGCCACTCGTCGGTGACAAGGTTCATTTCGCTCACATCAATGGGGCCGGTGTAGGTGCAGAAATACTGGTTGAGCAGGTTTGCAATGGAACCCGCATCCGGCACCACGCAGGAGTAACCGGCAAAGGTGTCGGTCTTGCCCACATTGGGCACGCCCATGAACACCGGCGTCTGCGCCAGAATGATGTTGGAGCTGTCGAGCTTGAGGAAGGACACCACCAGCTTTGCAATGGTGGAAATGTCCATATCCGTCTTGATATAGTTCTTGAACACCAGCGGCAGCTGGTTCAGGATATCGGTAACGCCCATGGCGCGGGCACGCTTGAACAGGCCGGCATAGAAATAGCGCTGCATGTTCAGGCGGTCGATATCGGAATTGGCGTAGCCGTCGCCGTGGCGGCAGCGCACAAAGAACTCTGCCGATGCACCGTTCAGATTGCGGTAGCCCTTGAGCAGCTTGCTGCCGCCGTAGGACATATCGTGAGGGATATACACCTCAATGCCGCCAAAGTTATCCACCATATCCACCAGTGCCTGCATATCCACCGTCACATAGTAATCGATGGGCAGTCGGAACTGATCGTAGATGACATCGGCCAGAGCGGCGATGCTGCCGCCGTTGGAGATTGCCACCGAGTTGATCTGATAATTCGTGGCGGCGTAGGTCTTGCCATTGGAAAGGGTGATCTTTTTGTTCTTGGTGGTGACAAGGCTGTTGCGGGGGATCTGCAGCATCCGCAGTGCACCGTTCTTGATGTCGAACTGCACGTACAGGATCATATCGGTCATGCCGTCGTTAGAGGTGGGGTCGTTGGAATAATTGCGGCCCTCTTCATAGTCGATGCCGCAGACCAGAATGTTCACCACATCGCCCTTGTATTCCTCGGCTGTCTTCACCTCTTCCTCAATGGTAGGGGTGCTGTCGTCCGGGCGGATGCTGTCCTCCACCTTGTTTACAAGGCTGACTCCGTACACCACCACACCGGAGATCACCGCGATGATGGCCATGACCACTGCAAAAGGCAGCCAGAGGGGCATTTTCTTTTTCTTTTTGCGGCGGCGCGGCGGCTTCTGCCCTGCTCCCTGTGCCGGGCGGCGCGGCGGCTCATTGTGTGCACCGCCTGCGCTCTGCTTTGCATCCGTGCTGGACGCAGCGTGGCGCGGTGCGGCTGCTGCCGGATCTGGCCGGTTCAGAGAACGCGAAGTATTGATATGGCGTGGCGTCTGGCTCATGCTTTTTTGTATCCTCCAGATTTTCGCGGTCCTGCAAAAAAATGTTCCTGCAGACCTGTCATGCTCTTAAGTATAGCATTATCCGACGAAATCTGCAATCCGTTTTCTGTTTCCGCTTGTTTCAGAGCAGCTGTGCTCTCACCGTTCATTCTTCCCGCTGCGGGCAAGGATATCCTCATAGGCAGCCTTGGACATCGGGTCAAGGGGCTTGCCCTGCGAGAGCACAAAATCGTTGGTCTGCTTCAGCGCGGCCAGCATAGCGGCATCCAGATTCTTTTTTTCCAGCTTGCGCAGCTTTTCCACGCCGGGCCAATCCCGCTCCGCGCTGGTCATATCGGCCAGATACAAAATTTTGTCAAGCCGGGTCATGCCGGGTTTGCCCGCCGTGTGGCAGGCAATAGCGCTAAGCACCGCTTCGTCGGTCACACCCCACTGGGTGCGGGCCAGAATGGCGGCGCACACGCCGTGCCACACCGGGGCCGGGCGCTCTTCGCCGCCCTCGGCATACTGGGGGTAAGCGCGCAGAATCTCGCGCATCTCATCCTTGCTGATTTCCTTGGCGGAGTCGTGCAGCAGGGCTGCCAGCGCGGCGCGCTCCTCATCCTCACCGTAGATCTTTGCCAGCTTGACGGCCATTTTTTTTACATTCAAGGTATGCTCATAGCGCTTATCGCTCAAGCGGCCGCGCACAAGCTCCTTTGCCTGTTTGAGGTTCATTGGCTGATACTTCCTTTTTGTAGAGTTTCTCCCGGCGGATGACCGCCCGCACCGCCTCCGGCAGCTCAGCTTCACACCCTTCGCCTGCAGTCAGACGGGTGCGGATGTCGCTGCTGGCCATGGGCAGCGCCTGTACCGGTGCAAACAGGATGCGTGCCCCGGTGGGGTCCAGCCGGAGAGCCTTTGCGTGCAGCTCGGGGTCGTCGCCCATATGGCGGCTGGTGACCACCAGATGGGCAAGGCGCAGGATATCCTGCCAGCGGTGCCAGCCGTCAAAGCTCAGCAGCATATCGCTGCCAATGGCAAGGTACAGCTGTGCCCCGGGGTAGTCCCGGGCCAGTTTTTCCACCGTGAGCACCGTATAGTTGCGGTTTCCGGCAGCGGCCTGCTCGATCTCCCAGCCGCTGACTTCCAGCTGCGGGATAGTGTCCGCATCCTCTTCCAGTGCATGGAAGCAGCTGCACATTTCCAGCCGCAGTGCGCCCGGCGCAGAGGTCTTCTGCTTGAAGGGCGAAAGCCCGGCAGGCATCACCACCACCTTATCCGGTTGCACGCGGGCAGCGGCAGCGCGCAGATTGTTCAGGTGTCCGTTATGGGGCGGGTCAAATGTACCGCCGTAGAGAAGAACTTTCATTTTTACTTCAGCAGATCAGCGTAGGCGCTGTCCTTTTTCTTCTGCAGGTACAGCACGAACTTGGAGCCGATCACCTGTACGCAGTCGGCACCGGTGGCCTCAGCCAGCTTGACCGAAGCTTCACGGGCATTGTACATGCTGTTTTCCAGCACCTTGAGCTTGATGAGCTCACGGGCATCCAGACAGTCCTTCACGCCCTGGATCATGGTCTCGTCGATCTCGCCCTTACCCACGATGAAAACGGGGTCCATGGTGTTTGCCTTGCCGCGCAGAATGGCGCGCTGTTTGCTTGTCAGCATAGTTTTTTCTCCTTTTATTTCAAAAAATCAGGTAGTTCTTTTTCCAATTCCGCCAGCGCATTGCCGCGGTGGCTGATGGCATCCTTTTCGTCGGGCATCAGCTGGGCGTAGCTGCGCTCCTCGGTGTTGGGGCGCTTATCGTGCTTTCCCACGCCGCAGTCGGCGGGGATGAACAGCGGGTCGTAGCCAAAGCCGTAGTCCCCGCACAGCCGCTCAAAGGCGATGCTGCCCGGGCACTCGCCCATGCAGGTCAGATGCCGCCCATCCGGCAGGATGAAGCACACCGCGGACACGAACTTTGCACCCCGCTGCCCGGCAGGCACAGCCTGCATGACATCCAGAAGCTTGTCGTTGTTGGCTTCGTCGTCGCCGTGGCGGCCGCAGTAGCGGGCGCTGTAGACGCCAGGCGCACCGCCCAGCGCATCCACGCACAGGCCGGAGTCATCGGCGATGGTGGGCAGACCGCATGCCCTGCAGATAGTCTCGGCCTTGATGAGGGCGTTCTCGGCAAAGGTGGTGCCGGTCTCCTCCGGCTCGATGGTGATGCCCAGCTCCTTCTGGCTGACCACCTCGTGGCCCTGCGCTTCCAGAATGCGGCGCAGTTCGCGGAGCTTTCCGGCGTTGCCGGTAGCTGCACAAATTTTCATGCTGCGACCCTCCTTAGTGCTTCCACTGGCGCGGGAGCAGCTCTTCCACAAAGCCCTCCGGGGTGAAGGGCAGCAGGTCGTCGATGCCCTCGCCCACGCCGATGAAGCGCACCGGCAGTCCCAGACGCTGTTTGACCGCTACCACGCAGCCGCCCTTGGCGGTGCCGTCCAGCTTGGTCAGGATGATGCCGGTAGCATCTGCAGCCTTGCAGAATTCCTTGGCCTGACTGATGGCGTTCTGGCCGGTGATGGCATCCAGCACCAGCAGCGTTTCAAGGCTGGCTTCCGGGCTGGCCTTCTTGACGCTGCGGCTGATCTTGGAAAGCTCTGCCATCAGGTTTGCCTTGTTGTGCAAACGGCCTGCGGTGTCGGCAATGACCATGTCATAACCGCGTGCGGTGGCAGACTTTACGGTGTCGAAAATGACAGCCGCCGGGTCTGCGCCCTCGCCTGCGCTCACAATGGGCACACCGGCGCGGTCGGCCCAGATCTCCAGCTGTTCGCTGGCTGCGGCACGGAAGGTATCGCCTGCGGCCAGCATCACCTTTTTGCCCTCGCGGGTATAGTGATCGGCCAGCTTGGCAATGCTGGTGGTCTTGCCCACGCCGTTCACGCCAATGACCAGAATGACGGCCGGCTTGCCGGAAAGATTCATCTCGGCATCCGGTGTCATTTCCTCGGCAATGATGTCGCGCAGGGCATCCGCCGCCTCTTCGCCGGTCTTCAGGCCCTTTTCGTGCACACGGTCGCGCAGCTTGTCCACCAGACGCACGGCCACCTCGCCGCCCACATCCGCAAGGATGAGCTGCTCTTCCAGATCATCGTACATATCATCGTCGATGACGCTGCCGGTGAGGGTGTTGAGGATATTGCCCCAGAAACCGGTGCGGGTCTTTTCCAGACCCGTTTTCATTTTTTCCTGTTCTTTTTCTTTGTTTTTCTTGCCAAATCCGAAGAACCCCATGGTGTCCTCCTATCTTTTTCTTTAATATATATCAGGAAACCAGCGTTGCGTCAACCTGTTCCAGATCAAGCTTGAGCAGCTTGGACACGCCGTCCTCCTGCATGGTAACGCCGTAAAGCACATTCGCGGCTTCCATCGTACCGCGGCGGTGGGTGATGACGATGAACTGGGTCTTGTCGCTCACCCGGCGTAAGTACTGGGCAAAACGCACCACATTGGCATCGTCCAGAGCGGCTTCGATCTCGTCCAGAATACAGAACGGGGCCGGGTTGACCGCCAGAATGGCAAAGTAGATGCTGATGGCCACCAGCGCCTGCTCGCCGCCGGAAAGCGCTTCCAGATTCTTGATCACCTTGCCCGGCGGTGCCACCCGGATGCCAATGCCGCAGGAGAGCACATCGCTTTCATCCTCCAGCACAAGGCTGGCTTCGCCGCCGCCGAACAGCTCGGTAAATACGCGGCCAAAGTTTTCGTTGATGGCGCGGAAGCTGTCGGAGAAGATCTCCCGCATCTGTGTCGAAAGCTTGGAGATCATGCGGGTCAGCTCATTGCGGCTTTCCTCCACATCGGTCACCTGATGTATCAGGGCATCGTAGCGGGCCTTGACCTCCTTGTATTCCTCGATGGCGCTCACATTCACGCTGCCAAGGGCGCGAATTTTGCCGCGCAGGTCGGCCACCTGTGCGCGCAGGGCCGTCAGGCTTTCAAACTCCACGCAAAGGTTCTCCGCCTGACTGACCGAGAGCTGGTATTCATCCCACAGCTTTGCCACGGTCTGGTCGTACTCGGTCTCGGCAGCGGCCTTGCGCTCTGCAAGGCGGGCCATCTCGCGCCCCATTTCCTCGCGGCTGTCGGAGGATGTGCGCGCCCGGCTCAGTGCCGCTGTTTCAGCCTGCTGGCGTTCCAGCCGCTGTTCCGTGGCTTCGCGGATGGCCTTTTCTTTTTGGGCGATCTCGGTCTGGCTGTCGGACTTTGCCTGCCGGATGGCTGCAATTTCTGCCCGACAGCTCTCGCTGCGCTGTGCCAGTGCCGCAAGGCTTTCTTCCAGCGTGGCGCGGCGGGCAGCGGCATCCTGTGCCCGCTGTTGCAGCGCTGCGATCTGGCTGTAGGCCAGTTCTGCATCCTTCTGGCGGGTCACCTGTTCCAGCCGCTTTGCGCTGAGCTTTTGGCTCAGTTCGGTCTGCTGGGCCACAAAGTTGTCGTCACCTTCGGCAATTCGGTTCATCTCCGCCGTCAGCAGGTCGATCTTTGCCGTCAGCCGGGCCTGCAGGCTGGCAGCTTCCTCTGCTTTGCCACGGCTCTCTGTCAAGGCCGCCTGCAAAGCATCGATCTGCTGCTGGCCGTTGCTGCGGGCCGTTTCCAGCTGGGCGGCAGCAGCTTCCAGCCGCTTCTGCTCTGCCTCGGCACGCACTTTGTCGTTGGCGGCGGTGATCTGTTCACTGGCCGTGGCGGTCAGCTCTGCCTGAAGGGCATCCACCTGCTCTTTGCAGCGGTCGGTCTTTTCCTGTGCAGCAAGGCAGTCTTTTTGTAACTTGGCCGCTTTCACCCGCAGCTCTTCCATCTCCTGCTTGCGGGTGAACAGGCCTGCGCTGCGCTGGACGCTGCCGCCGGTAAAGCTGCCGCCTGCATTGATCACCTGACCATCCATGGTCACGACCTTGCTGCGGAAGCCGTTGTCCCGCGCCACGCGAGAAGCTTCGTTGATGTCGTCCACCACGATGATGCGGCCCAGCAGGTTCGATACGATGTTGTCATACCGACGGTCGGCCTGCACCAGACTGGAGGCAAGCCGTGCCGTACCGGAGAGTCGGCCACGGAACACGCCGGGCTGGACGGTATCCAGCGGCAGGAAGGTGGCGCGGCCTGCATTGTCATTGCGCAGCAGGGCAATGGCCGCTTTGGCAGCGGCTTCGTTCTCTACCACGATGTTCTGCAGCGCACCGCCCAGAGCCGTTTCCACAGCCACTTCACAGCCCGGCTCCACCTTTAAGATGGCGGACACCGGCCCGATGATGCCCCGCAGGCGGCGTGCACCGGCAGCACGCATGACGGCCTTGACCGAGTTCTGGTAGCCGTCCATGTTCTTTTCCAGTTCCCGCAGCACGGAAAGGCGCTGGCGGGCCGCATCCAGCTCACGGCCAAGGCACTGCTCTGCTGCGTCGGCATCGTCCAGCGCAGCCTTGCGGCCTTTCAGCTTGAGTTCCACGCCGGAACGGACATTTGCCAGCTGCTTCTCGTTTTCTTCCAGCATCCGGCGATACTTGATGGTGTCGTCCAGATCCTGCTTTGCTTCGTCCCGCTGGGCGGTGCTTTCCTGCACGCTCTGCTCAAGGGCAGGCAGGCGCTGGCGGGCTGTTTCCACGGCAGCTTCGGCAGCCGCCTGCGCCACCTGCGCTTCGGTGCGCCGGGCTGTCAGGCCGGCAAGTTCTGCTTTCAGGGTATCCTTGCGGGCACCGCTGGCACTGCTGGCATCGGTCAGACGTGCGATCTCCGCGTTCAGTGCTTCGATCTCTGCCGCCAGCTTTTCGCCCTCCGCTTCCATGGTCTTTGCCACGGCCCGGTGGCGTTGCAAGGCGGCCTGTGCCTCGGTGCTGTCCTGTTCCCCGGCGCTGATCTCTTCCTGCAGGGATGCGGCGCTCTCCTCGTTGCGGAGGATGTCGTTTTCCAGCACAGCGATACGGCTCTCCGACCCGCTGATCTGCTCGGTGATGCTGCGGATATCCCCATTCAGGCGCTCAACAGCAACCGTAAGCTGCTGTGCCTGCATCCGGATCTCCTCAGCCTCCTGCTCGGCGGCTTTCGTCTCCCGGTCAAAGCGCTCGTAGTCGGCCTGTGCTGTCTCGTAGTCCCGCACCTGCTGGCGCACGGCTTCGCGCGCGCGGTGCACACCGTCGGTCCACAGGGTCACTTCCAGCGTTTTGCGCTGTGCGGCCAGCTCGAGGAACTTTTCTGCCTTGGCGCTCTCTTTTTCCAGCGGGCCTACCCGGCTTTCCAGCTCACCAAGGATGTCCCGCAGGCGTTCAAGGTTTTCGCCCGCCGCAGCAAGGCGGCGTTCTGCCTCGGTCTTGCGGTAGCGGTACTTGGCAATGCCGCAGGCTTCCTCAAAGATCTCGCGGCGCTCACTGCTTTTTGCGGCCACGATCTCCGCAATGCGGCCCTGCCCGATCACCGAGTAGCCGTCGCGGCCAATGCCGGTATCCAGCAAAAGTTCGTACACATCCTTCAACCGGCACACCTGCCCGTTGATGGTATACTCGCTGTCGCCGGAGCGGTAATATTTGCGGCCAATGGTCACTTCGTCCGCATCCACATCAAAGGTGTGGTCTGCGTTATCCAGCGTCAGCCGCACCTGCGCAAAGCCCATGGCTCCGCGCCGCCGGGTGCCGCCGAAGATCACGTCCTCCATCTTGCCTGCCGCACGCAGCTGGCGGGAGCTGGTCTCGCCCAGCACCCAGCGCACTGCGTCCGAAAGGTTCGACTTGCCGGAGCCGTTGGGACCCACCACACCGGTAACGCCTGCGTCGAACCGAATTTTGACTTTATCGGGAAAGCTCTTGAAGCCCTGGATCTCCAGTTCCTTGAATACCATTTACTTTTCCTTTATCACGCCCAGCAGCTTGAGCGCTTCTTTGGCGGCGCACTGCTCAGCGGCCTTTTTGCTGCGGCCTTCGCCACGGGCCACGCGGTCAGAGTTGAACCGCACAGCCACCACGAAATGCTTGTCGTGATCCGGGCCGGACTCGCTTTCTACTACATAGCTCAACCGCTCTTCCGGGTTCTGCTGCACGATCTCCTGCAGGCGGGTCTTATAGTCAGCCTCGGCGTGCTTGCCCTCGGTGATAAAGGGCAGGATGAAGCTGCGGGCCACATCCATGCCGCCATCCAGATACAAAGCCGCGATCAGCGCTTCAAACGCATCGGACACCACGCTGGGGCGGGTGCGTCCGCCGCAGCGCTCCTCGCCGCGGCCAAGGCGCAGGTACTCGCCCAGATCGATCTCCTGCGCGAACTGGAACAGTGCACCCTCGCTGACAAGGCTGGCGCGGATGCGGGTCAGATCGCCCTCCGGCCGGTCGGCATAGGCGTGGAACAGATAGTCTGCCGAGACGATCTGCAGCACGCTGTCGCCCAGAAATTCCAGCCGCTCGTTGTGCTTGACCGGGGTGCGGCTCTCGTTGGCATAGCTGGTATGGGTGAGCGCGATCTCCAGCAGCTCCGGGTTTTTGAACTTATAACCAATAATTGTTTCCAACTGATGGCTCATATGTTTTAGCTCCCTTATTGATGGTCAGCATCCTCGCCCTCTCAGGCTCACGTCCGTTCGCCAGCTCCCCCAAAGGGGGAGCCCTTGGCAAATCGATGCAGTCTGCACGAACTGCCAAAGCCTCTCACTCTGAGGAAAGACTCTCCCCGGCCGGGGAGAGATGTCGCAATAGCGACAGAGTGGGGAATGTGGCATTGCGAAGCAATGACGGAGAGGGCAAGCCCGCTTCCCTTATTCCTCAGTTTTCTGTGCCGCAGCCAGCTCGTCCAGCGCAGACTGCATGGTGCCGCACAGATCGTTCTCCACGCAGATCTTTGCCTGACGGATGGCGTTCTTGATGCCCTTGGCCTTGGAAGAGCCGTGGGCTTTGATGACCGGCTGCTTGGCCCCCAGGAAGGGTGCGCCGCCGTACTCCTCGCTGTCCATCTGATGCTTCAGGTCTGCCACGCTGCCCTTGAGCAGCAGGTAGGCCAGCTTGCCGCCGAGGTTTGCGAGGAACATTTGCTTCAGCATGCCCAGCAGCATTTTTGCCACGCCCTCAGTCAGCTTGAGGATGACGTTGCCGGTGAAGCCGTCGCACACCACCACGTCCACTTCGCCATTAGGCACATCGCGGGGTTCAATATTGCCCACAAAGCGGATGCCGGGGGTGGTCTTGAGCAGCTGGTGGGCTTCCTTGAGCATGGGGGTGCCCTTGCTCTCCTCCGCACCGTTGTTGGCGAGCGCCACGCTGGGGCTGCGGCGGCCCTCCACCCTGTTCACATAGCAGCTGCCCATCACGGCAAAAGCTGCCAGCATCTCGGGGCGGCACTCCACATTGGCACCGCAGTCCAGCAGCAGATAAGCCTGCTTTTTGGCGGGCACCATGGTAGCCAGAGCCGGGCGCTTGATGCCCTTGAGGGTGCGCACAATCAGGCTTGCGCCCACATGCAGCGCACCGGTGCTGCCGGCGGAAACAAAGGCATCGCCCTTGCCGTCCTTGAGCATGTTCAGGCCCACCACGATGGAGGAATCCTTCTTCTGGCGGATGGCACGGGCAGGCTCATCGCACATATCGATGACCTCGGTGCAGTTCACCAGCTCAATGCCATCCAGCGGGATGCTGTTCTCCTGTGCGGTCCTGCGCACCAGCGCTTCGTCGCCCACACCTACGACGGTGATGCCGTACTCTTTCACGGCCTGTGCGGCACCCTCCAGCACAGCCAGAGGGGCGTTGTCGCCGCCCATCATGTCCACGATAATCTTCATAGCTTTTCTCCCTTCTTAAAGAGAAGTTTCATCCAGCCAGTGCTGGAAGCTGGCAACAGCGCGCTGGGCCTGTGCCATGTAACGCAGGCGCTTGTCCCGCGGGCGGCTCTCCTCCGGCAGCGGAGGAAGGATGCCCATATTCGCGCCCATGGGCTGGAAGTGCTTGTTCTCGGTGGTCAGGTACTGCACCAGCGCACCGCACATGGTGTCGGCAGGCGGGGCGGGCAGCTCTTTGCCTTCCAGCCGGGCATACAGGCTGCGGGCCGCCAGCAGGCCGCAGGCAGCGCTTTCCATATAGCCCTCAAAGCCGGTGATCTGGCCCGCAAAGAACACATTGGGGTGTTCTTTCAGGCACAGCTGGGCGCTGAGCACCCGGGGCGCATCGAGAAAGGTGTTGCGGTGCATGACGCCATACCGCACGAACTCGGCATTTTCCAGCCCGGGGATCATGCTGAACACCCGCTTCTGTTCGCCCCACTTGAGGTTGGTCTGGAAGCCCACGATGTTATACAGGGTGCGCTCCTTGTTTTCGGCCCGCAGCTGGACATTGGCCCACGGACGGTGTCCGGTGTTAGGATTCACAAGGCCCACCGGGCGCAGCGGACCGAACCGCATGGTGTCGGCACCCCGGGCGGCCATGATCTCGATGGGCATACAGCCCTCGTAGACCGTGACGGTATCGGCCTTTTTGCCGTGGGCATCCGGGTCGGGCTGAGCAGACTGCTCGGCCCCGGTGTCAAAGTCGTGCAGCGGTGCGCGCTCTGCCGAAGCGAGAGCCGCGTGGAAATTCTCGTACTCTTCCTTGTTGAACGGGCAGTTCAGGTAGTCGGCCTCGCCCCGGTCATAGCGGGAGGCGGCAAACACCTTGTTGTAGTCCAGACTTTCAGCGGTAACGATGGGGGCCACGGCATCGTAGAAGTGCAGACGCTCGTCACCGGTCAAGGCCCCGATCTCATCGGCCAGTGCGCCGTCGGTCAGAGGACCGGTGGCCACCAGAATGGGGGCAGATGCATCGATGTGCTCCACCTGCTCCCGGTGGACAGTGATATTTTCACAGCTTTCCACCATGCGGGTCACTTCGGCGCTGAATGCATCGCGGTCCACCGCCAGCGCACCGCCAGCGGCCACGCGGGCCGTCTCGGCGGCGTTCAGCAGCTGGCTGCCCATCCGGCGCATCTCTTCCTTCAGCAGGCCGGAAGCAGAGTCCAGCCGCTCAGCTTTCAGGCTGTTGGAGCAGATCAGCTCTGCAAAGCCTGCGCTTTTATGTGCGGGCGAAAAATGCACGGGCTTCTGCTCGTACAGGTCCACCTGCACGCCCTTACCCGCCAGCCAGAGGGCGGCTTCACAGCCCGCAAGACCAGCGCCCAGCACGGTTACTTTATAGTTCATAGTTTTATCCTTTTAGTCCTTTTTCGGCACCGGCATCTCGTAGCCGCAGCCTTCCTTTGCGCAATACAGCTTGGAGCCTTTGCGGAACATGGTGCTGCCGCACTTGGGGCACTTGGTGGGCACCGGCATGTCCCATGTCATAAAGTCGCAGTCCGGGTAGCGCTCGCAGCCATAATAGATGCGGCCCTTGGAGCTTTTGCGCTCCAGCATACGGCCCTTGCCGCACTTGGGGCAGATGCCGCCGGTATCCTTGACCAGCCGCTTTGTGCCCCGGCACTCCGGGAAGCCGCTGCAGGCCAAAAACTTGCCGTACTTGCCCACCTTGATGACCATGGGCCGGCCGCACAGGTCGCACACCTCACTGGAAGGCTCATCCGGCACCTTGACCTTCTTGCCTTCCATGTTCTTTTCGGCCTGCTCCAGACTGGCAGCAAAGCCCTGATAGAAGTCATCCACGGTCTTGTGCCAGTCGGCCTTGCCGCTCTCGATCTTATCCAGATTCTTTTCCATCTGGGCAGAGAAGTCCACATCCACGATGTGGGGGAACTGCTCCAGCATCAGGCCATCCACCGCCCGGCCCAGCAGAGTGGGCTTGAGCTTTTTCTGGTCGCGCTCCACATAGCCGCGGTCGATGATGGTGGTGATAATGGGTGCGTAGGTGGAAGGACGGCCGATGCCGTTTTCTTCCAGTGCCTTGATGAGGGTCGCTTCGGTGTAGCGGGCGGGCGGCTGGGTGAACTTCTGCTCGCTCTTCAGGTCGCGCAGCTTCAGCACCTGACCCTGCTCCAGCGGAGGCAGGGCGGTCTCCTTCTTTTCCTTTTCGTCGGTGGCTTCCTCGTACAGGACGGTGAAACCGTCAAAGGTAACGGTATAGCCACTGGCCTTGAAACGGTAGTCCGCCGCGCTGACCGTGACAGACACGGTGTCCTGCTGACAGTCTGCCATCTGGCTGGCCATGAAGCGGCTCCAGATCATGCGGTAGAGCTTTGCTGTGTCGCCGCTGATGCTCTTGTCCACCTCGTCCGGTGTCAGGGACGGCACCGAGGGACGGATGGCCTCGTGGGCATCCTGTGCGGCAGTGGCGCTCTTGGTCTTCCATGTGCGCTTGTAGGGGCAGATATAGGCTTCACCGTAGGCCCCTGCGATATATTCCTTTGCGGCGGCAACAGCTTCATCCGAGATGCGCAGGCTGTCGGTACGCATGTAGGTGATCAGACCCATGGTGCCGTGGCCCGCAATGTCCACGCCTTCGTACAGGGTCTGGGCAGCGCGCATGGTACGGGTGGCCGTAAAGCCCAAGCGGCGGGATGCCTCCTGCTGCAGGGTACTGGTGATAAAAGCCGGAGTGGGCTGCTTTGCCCGCTTGCCCTTTTTCAGCTCTGCCACCACGTACTCGGCCCCTTCCAGACCCTTTTCAATGGCGCGGGCCTCGGCTTCGCTTTTGGGCAGCAGCTTTTTGCCGCTGGCATCGGTGGCCAGCCGGGCGGTAAAACTCTTGTGGCCTGCGCCGAGGGTGGCATCCACGTTCCAGTATTCGTCGGGCTTGAAGCTCTCGATCTCCTTTTCGCGGTCATCGATCAGGCGCACGGCCACGCTCTGCACGCGGCCTGCGGAAAGGCCCCGGCGCACCTTGCGCCAGAGGAACGGGCTGAGCTTGTAGCCCACCAGACGGTCCAGCACACGGCGGGCCTGCTGTGCGTTGAACAGATCTTCGTCGATGGCGCGGGGATGGGCCATGCCCTCCTTCACGCCCTTTTTGGTGATCTCGTCAAAGGTCACACGGTTCGGCTCGTGGGGGTCCAGCCCCAGAATGTTTGCCAGATGCCAGCTGATGGCTTCGCCCTCACGGTCCGGGTCGGTTGCCAGCAGCACGCCGTCTGCGTGTTTGGCCTTGCTCTTCAATTCCTTGATGAGCTTTTCCTTGCCTTTGATGCTGATGTACTGTGGGGCATAGCCGTGCTCCACATCGATGCCCAGCTGGGAAGCGGGCAGGTCACGGATATGGCCCATGCTTGCGGTGACCTCGTAATCATCGCCCAGATACTTGCCAATGGTTTTCGCCTTAGCAGGCGACTCCACGATAACCAGTTTCGCCATTCGAGTTTACTCCCATTTCAAATTTTCTTTCTTCTCTATCAGGAACGCACCGTGCAACTGCACAGTACGGGATTCTCTATTTTTATATCATACCACAGCTGTTGTGTGCTGCGCCAGCAGAAATTATACTATTTTATCACATACCGCTTGCCCGGCATGCACAGCACCCGGCCGGAAAGCTCCAGCTTCATCAGGGTGCCCAGCAGCACCGCTGTGGGCAGGCCGCTGCGCACGCAAAGCTCCTCAATGCCAAGGGGCTGCGGCCCGATGCAGGAAAGCACCTTCCGCTCGTTCTCGCTCAGAGGCTCCGGCTGCTTTGCCGTCACCGCCGCTGCGCTCTGCCGGTGCAGGCCCAGCGGGCCAAGCAGGTCCGCAGCAGAACACACGGCACGCGCTCTGCCGTCCCGCAAAAGGCCGTTTGTGCCTGCGGAATTGGGCGAGTAGATGCTGCCCGGCACCGCGAACACCGGCTTGCCATAGCGTTCGGCGTGAGACACGGTGGACATGGTGCCGCTTTTTTCCTGCGCTTCCACCACCAGCAATGCAGAGCTGAGCGCCGCAATGAGCCGGTTGCGCTGCAAAAATCCATTTGGGCCAACGCCCTCACTGCGGGGCGGGTACTCACTGATCACGCAGCCCTTCTGCTCGATCTTGTGCCGCAGCACCACATTGGCCGCAGGATAGGTGCGGTCGATGGGCACGCCCATCACAGCAATGGTAGGGCAGTTGTTTTTGACAGCAGCGCGGTGCCCGGCGCTGTCCAGCCCGTCCGCAAGGCCGCTGACGATCAAAGCGCCGCTTTGGGCCAGTTCCCCGCCAATGTCCGCCGCTGCGTTCAGGCCGTATTCGGTAGGCTTGCGGCTGCCCACGATGCCCACTGCGCCCGGCTCGTTGAGCCAGAGCGGATCGCCGGTGCAGTAGAGCACCAGCGGCATATCCGGGATGCGGGAAAACGCCAGCGGATAGTCCGGGTCGTCAAACGGCAGGATGCGCACACCCAGATCATCGCACCGCATCACCAGCGGGTGGTACTGTTCCGGGGCCAGCTGCTGCGCCCGCAGAGCTGCTGCCTCCCCCGCTGCAAGACGAAATTCTGCCGTATCGCGGGCTTCCCATGCTTCCTGTGCACCGCCAAAGGCATCCAGCACACGGCCCGCGTGAACGCTGGCCGGGCCAAGCACATGGGCCAGCCACAGCCAGCACAGCAGCGGATCCGGGGCAGGCTCCGGCGGGAAAAGGCTGGTCTGCCCTGCAAGGCCGCTCATAAGCTTTCCTCCCGGAAATGCCACAGCAGGATGCTGCCCGCAATGCCGGCGTTCAGGCTTTCCACCCGGTCGGTCATGGGGATGCGCACCGTGCTGCTGCAGGCAGCAATGGTCTCATCGGTCAGGCCCTGACCCTCGCTGCCGATGACGACGCAGACGCCACCGGGATAGCTTGCCTGCGCCGCGCTCAGCGGCTGAGACTTGTACAGCGCGGCAGCAAGGCAGGTGATACCCTTTGCGCGCAGCTGGGTGATGGCATCGGGCATGGCACCGGCTTCGATTACCGGGATGCGCGCGGCGGCTCCCATGGAAGCCCGCAGGGTCTTTGGGGCATACACACTGGCACAGCCGTCGCTCAGGATCACACCGTCAAAGCCAAAGGCCGCAGCAGAGCGCAGCAGGGTGCCCACATTGCCGGGGTCCTGCACCCGTTCCAGCGCCAGATACCGCCCGCCGGCCTTCACTTCGTCCAGTGTGTGCACCGGGGTGCGGAACACGCCGAACACCCCCTGATGGGTGCCCACATCGGCCAGCTTATCGGCCACATGGTCTTCCACAAGGTAGTGTTCACCGGGCAGCCCGGCAAGCTCCGGGCACTTTGCCATAGCGCTTTCCGTATAAAATAAGGTCTCCAGCTGCGCACCGCGGGCAAGCTCCGGGCAGAGCTTGCGGCCCTCGGCCAGAAAGCGGCCCTCGCTGCGGCGGAATGCCGCGCTGGAAGAAAGGCGGCAGGCGTATTTGATCTTTGCGTTTTCCCTGCTGGTGATTTTTTCGTCCATCGTGTGTATTCAACCTTTCGCTGTACTGTCGTTCAAAAAGTAGTCTGCCGTCTTGTTCAAAAAATGCAAAAAGGGCAGCGTCTGCCACAAAGCGTTCCTGCGGCAGGGCGCTGCCCTGAAAAACATGTTCCCCTGCCGTAAGAACCCCGGATACAAAACGGACGCCCGCGTATACGCGCGGGCGTCACGATTCAAGTTCCTAATCAGGCGTTCTTGACGGTCTCGACCAGAGCTGCAAAGCTCTTGGGATCGTTAATAGCCATCTCAGACAGCATCTTGCGGTTCAGCTCGATGCCAGCCTTCTTCAGACCAGCCATGAAGGTGGAGTAGTTCATGCCCAGAGGACGAACTGCGTTGTTGATGCGGCAGATCCACAGGTTGCGGAACTGACGCTTCTTCATGCGGCGGCCAGCCAGAGCGTAGTTGCCGCTCTTCATGACCTGCTGCTTGGCCATCTTAAAGTGCTTGCTCTTGCAGCCGTAGAAGCCCTTGGCCAGCTTCAGCATCTTCTTACGACGTTTGTGAGTCATGGTTGCGCCCTTGATACGTGCCATTTTTTATATCTCCTTTAGTTGTCTCAATAGAATGTGTTTGCCTGCGGCTCGCTCTTAGGCGTAGGGCAGCATGCTCTTGATGGTAGCTGCGTTGGTCTTATCAACGTAGTTGGGCTGACGGTAGCCACGGGTCAGCTTGGTGGTCTTCTTGGTCAGGATGTGGCTGCGGAATGCGTGGCCGCGCTTGATCTTGCCGTTCTTGGTCAGCTTAAAGCGCTTCTTAGCGCCGGAGTGCGTCTTCAGTTTCATCTTAGCCATTTTAGTTTCCTCCTAAAATTAGTCCTTATTGGGTTTCGGGATCAGCAGAATGGACATCGTGCGGCCCTCGAGCACCGGCGGCTTATCGGTGGATGCCTGAGGCAGAGCCTCGGCAAAACGTTTCAGCACGTCTGCGCCCAGAGCACTGTGCGCCATTTCACGGCCGCGGAAGCGGATCGAAACCTTAACCTTGTGGCCAGCTGCCAGGAATTTGGCAGTCTGGTTCAGCTTGGTATTGAAGTCGTTGGTGTCAATGTTGAGCGAAAGGCGGGTCTCTTTAACTTCGACCACCTTCTGGTTCTTCTTGGCTTCCTTCTCCTTCTTCTGCTGTTCAAAACGGTACTTGCCGTAATCCAGCACCTTGCACACAGGCGGAACAGCCTGCGGTGCGATCTTGACCAGATCCAGACCAGCATCTTCAGCAGCGCGCATGGCCACCTGAATGGACACAACGCCCTTCTGCTCGCCGTCTGCACCGATCAGACGGACCTCACGGTCACGGATCTGACCGTTGATCTCCAGTTCCTTCGACTTTCCAGCGGTAGCGATAATGAATGCACCTCCAAACAAAATCCATTTTGTTGCAATATTTGGCATAGAAAACGCGGCCGCCCATTTTCAGGACAGCCGCGCAAAAATTCACTCAAAGCCGCAGTCCACTCACAATGAACTGCCTTCAGGTATAGCCCGGGGGATCTTTCCCTCGCAAGGCGAGCGCGGCACAGGCCGTAGCTGCTTTCTTTACTCGGTTATTTTACCACAGGCAGAAAGCGCTGTCAAGCACTTTTTATGCGTTTTGCGGGAAAAATATGACTTTTGAACCCTCTCAGGCGCTGACGCGCCAGCTCCCCCGAATGGGGGAGCTTTTACCGAGAAGGCAAACTTTCCGGTTATTGCACAAAGCTCGCCCTTCGGGAGAGCTGGCAGCGCCGCAGGCGATGCCTGAGAGGGTTTTCCTCCTACGCTTCGATCAGCCTCCCCAGCTCCAGCGAGTAGATACCCTTATACGTTACCTTCTTCGGCGCAAAGCGCTTATCGATGGCAAGGGCATAGAGGTTCAGCTGCGGGCGGTAGGCGCTCAGGAAGTCCGCTTCGGTCTTGCGGCGGTCGGTCTTGTAATCCAGCAGTTCCAGATGATCCGGGAACACCAGCACAAGGTCTGCAATGCCCTGCACCAGCACCTGCTCATCCTGCACGGCGGCGGCTTCCTGCGCGGAAGCTCCCTGTGCCGTCAGCACGGCCGACGCGGGCAGCGCCGTGATAAAGGCCAGCTCCCGCAGGACTTTTTCGGCTGCGCAGATCTTTGCAAAGGCTTCGCTCTCGGCAAAGCGGCGGATGCGGCCTGCATTGAGTTTTTCCGCAATTTCCGGGGCCACCAGCCGGGTGTCCACCTGCCGCTGGCGCTCTGCAAGGATGGCTTCTTCCAGCGTGCCCGCCGCTTTGGCAGCAGCAAGGGAGGCAAAGTCCGCATGTTCCAGAAAAGCGTGCAGAGCCGTGCCCATCTCGGCGGCAGTCAGGCCGTCTTTGGAGAGGAAAGCAGGGCGTTCCAGCGTGGTCTGCTCGGCCTTGTGCACGATGCTGGTCACGCTGACCTTGGCGGGCACCGCAGCCAGTTTTGCCGCCGGATACCGCCATGCAAAGCCCTCCTGCAGCTGAGCCACCAATGCCGGGTCTGCCGGGACAGGCTCTGCCGCTTCCGGTTCCTGTTCCGGTGTTTCCGGCTCCGACTGAGCTTCCTGCACCGTGACCATGATCTCGCTTTCCGTAAACACAAAGGGCAGTTCCAGATCTCCTGCCAGCCGCCGCAGCGGCCCGCCGAAGGGATGCACCAGCAGCGCTGCACGCAGCCAGTCGGCAAAGCTGCCCGCCTGCTGGTTCAGCGTTTCTCCCGCGCCCGCAGCAAGGAATGCTGCCGCCTTGGCAAAAGGATTGCCGGTCTTGGTCATGCCCAGCGGCACCGTGAGGATCAGCTTATCCTGTGCACGGGTGAGCGCCACATATAAAAGGCGCATCTGCTCGCTGCGCGTTTCCTGCGCATGGACGCTGGCAAGGGCTGCGTAGGCTGCAGTCTTGTACATGCTCTCGCCCTGTTCCGGGCGCAGGCGCAGGCCCGCGCCGTATTCCCGGTGCAGCAACACCGGCTGGTAAGTGTCGCTCAGGTTGAAGTGCCGGGCCGTGTCGCCCACGAACACCACCGGGAACTGCAGGCCTTTAGAGCGGTGGATGGTCATGATGGTCACACAGCCAGGCCGCGCACCGCCGGGCACAGTGTCCTGCCCGGTAGAACCGGCCTGCGCCGCCGCGTCGATGGCTCGCACCAGCGCCGAGATGCCGTTTGCACCGATCTGTGCGCAGAAAGCCGCAAAGCGCCGGGCATCTTCCCGGCGGTGCGCACCGTTTTCCAGCACGCCCAGCGCAGCAAGATAGCCGGTGGAGACAAAGATCTCTTCCAGCAGCTGTTCTGCCGGGGCACTGCGGGCCATGCGCCGCAGTGCGGTGAGTCGGTCATAAAAGTCTTTCACCTTTCGGGTGAATGGTGTTTCATCGTCATTCTGCACCACCTGCAGCACTGCGCCGTACAGACTCATGCGGGAAGCCCTTTTGCCCGTTTCCTTCGCGCCCTGTTCCTCCTGCGCCTTTTTCTGCATTGCGGCGCTCTGGGCACGCAGGCGTACAAGGTCGTCGTCCGTAAAGCCGAACATCGGCCCCAGCATGGCGGCGGCAAGGTAGATATCCTGCGCCGGGTTGTCGATGACCTTCAAAAGCGAGATCAGCGGCCGGATGTGCGCTGCTTCCATCAAGTTTTCGCGCGCATCCGCATACACCGGGATGCCCCGGGCCGTGAGCGCTTCCTCATAAGCGAGGAAGTCGCCGCGCGCCGCCAGCAGGATGCAGCAATCCTCGTACTGCACCGGGCGGGTGGAGCTGCCGTCCCGCACTGGTTCGCCGTTTTTCACCAGTTCTTCAACGCGCTGGGCGATCCACGCCGCGTCGGTCTCAGCGGTGTCGTCGGGCAGGAAGTGCGCTTCCACGCTGCCGGCATATTCGCCGGGTGCACCGCACACCAGCCGCTGACCGTCGCCATAGGCAGTATCGCCCAGCTGGGGTGTCATGAGCTGTTCAAAGATAAAGTTGATGCCTGCCACCACCTGCGGGGCGGAGCGGAAGTTCGCATCCAGCGCCAGCAGAGCGTTTCCGCCTGCCGTACCCTCCTCCGGGCGGGGGCGGGCAGTGCCGCTGGGCAACGGTGCCCATGCGTTCAGCTTAGCCCGGAAGATGCTGGGGTCGGCCTGACGGAAGCGGTAGATGCTCTGCTTCAGGTCGCCCACAAGGAACAGGTCATCCCCCGCCGGGGAAGCAAGGCAGCGGTAAATGGCATCCTGCAAAGCGTTCGTGTCCTGATATTCGTCCACCATCACGGCGGCATAGCTCTGCCGGATGCTCTGGCACAGCGGGGTGCACACGCCATCCGGTGTGCGCAGCAGCCGCAGGGCCTGATGCTCAAAATCGCTGAATTCCAGCAGCTTGCGTTCCTTTTTCTTTGCCGAGAAGCGGGCATCAAAATCCCGCACGGCGGCAAACAGCGCCCGCAGCCGGGGCAGGGCCGCTCTGCGGTCCGCTTCGGCTTCCTCCTCGCTGCAGGAGACAAGCTCCGTAATGTGCTCAAACAGCTTGGCGGCTTCGTCTGCGCGGGTCCTGACCGCCGCCTTATGATCGCCGGTCAGCCGTTT
Source organism: Faecalibacterium sp. AF27-11BH (assembly GCF_003603005.1). Lineage (NCBI taxonomy): Bacteria > Bacillati > Bacillota > Clostridia > Eubacteriales > Oscillospiraceae > Faecalibacterium > Faecalibacterium sp. AF27-11BH. The sequence goes on along the minus strand of NZ_QVGS01000003.1, from coordinate 30,280 downwards.
TTTCATGCCCTTGAAGCCGGGTATCTCCTCCATGCCCAGCACATAGGGTGTCAGCTTATCGTACAGCGGTGTCCACTGCCCTGCCGCAGCCAGCCGTTCCACCTCGCCCAGCAGGGCGGCGGCGCTTTCCAGCCGGGAGAGCGGCTCTGCAAATTTATCGTTGACACCGGCCACGGCCTTTGCCTTGGAAGCAGCGGTCTTGCCTTTTTCCTCGGCCTGTGCCTGTGCAAGGACAAAATCTTCCTTACAGTCTGCCAGTGCTGCCGTCAGCAGTTCCCGCGCGGCCTTTGCGCAGCGGGCCGCTTCCGCCAGCAGCAGGTCATGCCAGCAGGTAAAAGCAAAGCCGTTTTCCCGCTGCCATGGAGCCAGATATTCGTCCAGCCTGCGGTCGTAGTCCGGCAGAGCGCGCAGAAAATCGTACACATGCAGGATGGTATTGCCTGCGGCCTGATCGGTGCGGCCCTTTCCGTAAAGGTCTGCAAAGGCGCAGAAGTCCGGGTCGCGGTAGGCATTTTCCAGCGTTTCGGCCAGCGCCGAAGCCCGCAGCACCTCCACGCTGCCGGGATCTGCCGGGGCAAAGTCCGGCGGGATGTCCAGTGCCTGAAAGTGCTTGTGCAGCAGGTCCAGACAGAACGCGTCAATGGTGCAGATGGGTGCGCGCTGCAAAAGCATCCGCTGGCGGCGCAGGCTCGTGTTGTGGGGCTGCTGCTGGCTGAGCCGCAGCAGTGCCTGCCCGATGCGTGCCCGCAGCTCTGCCGCCGCCGCATTGGTAAAGGTGACGATGAGCAGTTTGTCCGCATCCACCGGGTGGTCCGGATCGGTGATGAGCCGCACGGCGCGTTCGGTCAACACGGCTGTTTTGCCGCTGCCCGCCGCTGCGCTCACCAGCAGCGCACCACCCCGGTCCTCAATAGCAGCGCGCTGGGCCGGAGTCCATTTGGGCTCACTCATGCCTGCTCACCTTCCTTCTCGTTCTCAGTCTCTTCCGGCTCAAAGGGTTTGGCCGGGGCTTCCAGTGCCCGCTCGCCGATGACGGTCTCGTGGCAGCAGATAAAGCTGTAGTCGCACCAGACGCAGGGGTTCCTGCCTGCGCCTGCCACCAGCGGTTCCGCAGCGATCTGCCCATCGTAAAGCTGCTGGCCCATCTGGGTGACAAGATCATCCAGATGCAGCTGGATGCGGTTGAGCTTTGCAATATCGGCACGCTTATCCTTCTGGCTGGGGCTGGGTACACCGTTGCGGTAGCCAAAGGGCAGGTAGCGGCCCGTCTCATCCGCATCCATGGCATCGAACACCTTCTGCTCGTCCCTCACAAGGCCGTCTAGCTCGTACTGCACGTCCTGCTGTGCCTGCTGGCGGTTGGTGGTCTTGGGGGCCGGGTCTGCCAGCAGGTACAGAACACCTGCGGGTTCCGCACCGGTAAAGCGGCCGCTCTTATCCCGCGTCAGGCTGAACAGATACAAAAGCATCTGGCAGTCCAGCCCGCAGTATACCTCTTTCAGGTTCAGCTTTTTGGCGCCGGTCTTATAGTCCACCACCCGCACCCAGCGGGTGCCGTCTTCCTCCACCCACTCGTCGGCGCGGTCCACCGTGCCCACCAGCTGCACGGTGCGCCCATCCGAGAGATGATACACCTGCCCGGGCACGGCGTCCTCCCCGGAGCCGATGCGCAGCTCACAGGCTGCCGGGTGGAAGCAGGACTGCTTCTGTTCGTCCCGCAGGTAGCACAAAAGGCTTGTCATGCTTTTTTTGAGCCGCGAGAGCAGATAGGCGAACCGGGCTGTATCCTCCGGCAGATAACGCTTTGCATATTTATCCACCAGCAGGCCGGCAAGGCCTGCCATGGCTTCGTCGTCCAGCTCCAGAAATGGGGCCAGCCCGGCGCAGGGATTATCCGCGTCCGGGTGCGGGTCCAGCGCCATCTGCAGCACCCAGTGCATCAGGGTGCCGCTCTGGTCGGCAGAAAGCTCGGCCCGTCTGCGGGGCTTCAGGCCCAGCACATACTGCAAAAAATAGCCGTAACGGCAGGTATAGTATTTTTCCAGCTGGCTGGGCGAAATGCGCAGCCGCTGCCCCAGCAGGCCGCTCAGCGCGGACAGATCGTTCACCTGCCGGGGCGGGTTCTCCTCCATGCGCTGCAGCAGCGCAAGGCCCCGGGGCGCATCCGTCTGCGGCAGACGCAGCGCCTCAGTCAGGCTGGCGCGTTCCGTGTCGGTCAGCGGCCAGCCGCCCAGCGTATCCAGTGCATCGGCGGGGGTGGCTGCAAGGTCGGGAAGCTCCAGCTCCGGTGCCGCCGGGTGCAGGGCCTCCACGATGGGTTCCAGCGCTGCGCACAGGGTCTTGCCCTGCCCCTTGGGCCAGCTGAGCCACAACCCCTTTGCCGGTGCGGTGAGGGCTTTGTAAACGCACACCTGCTCGCGCACCACGCGGTTCTCAAAGCAGTCCGGCAGATCGATTTGCTTTGCCATCAGAACATCGCGGTCGGCGTGGGTCAGAAGGCCCGTCTCGGACGGTGCACAGGGAAATTCGCCCTCCGCAAGGCCCAGCACGAACACATAGTCCGGCGCGTCCAGACGCATTTTGCCCGCGCTTGCCAGCACCACGGCATCCAGCGTCTGCGGGATGTGCCCAAGGTCCGAAGAGCGCAGCAGCAGGCTGAACAGGTCCTCATATTCTGCAAAGGTCACACCCTGCCCGCCCAACAGGTGGGCCATCTCGTTGAGCAGCTGCATCACCACGTTCCACTCGCGGGCCGCTTCCTCTGCCGCCGGGATGCCCCGGGCAGTGCGGACGGCTTCCACCAGCGCTGCCTGCTGCTCTTCTGCACCCAGCTTTTTCAGGCAGAAATACAGTTCCCGGCTGATCTGTTCGGCGCTGCCGCCCCGCACCTTGCTGCGCAGTTCGTCCACGGCTGTTACCAGCAGCTGGCGGGCAGTCTCGGCATCCTCCAGCGTTTTTGCATCCTCATCGGACAGTTCATTTTCGCCGAAGCCCTTGGGGCTTTTCTCAAATTTTGTGCGCCATGCCGCCGCATTGGGTGACCAGGTATAGGCATAGTTTTCCAGCGCGCAGACCTGCGGCTCGGTCAGAGCGCACAGGCCGGTCTTGGCAAGAATGGTCAGGTTTTCGGTCATATCCGCACCGCGCAGCAGTGCCAGCAGTGCACGCACCGCCGTAGCCGGGGCGCTGAACTCCGGGGTGGTGGGTTCATCGCAGTAAAGCGGGATATCTGCCATGCGGAACTCGTATCGGATGGCCGCACGGTAATCCGGGATATTGCGGCAGACCACGGCCATTTTGCCGCAGCGCACGCCCTGCCGCATCAGGCGGCGGATGGCCGCAGCGGTGCAGCGGGCTTCCTCTTCCCGGCTGGCAGCGGCAAACAACCGCACCTCCGGCGCAGCGGGCGGCACCTCACAGGTGCCAGTCTCCAAAAGCTCTGTCACAGCCGCAAGTCCGGGCGCATCCTTATGGCGCAGGTCGCGGCGCAGCAGCTCCGGCACTGCCGCATCAGCACCGTTTTTGCGGGCCAGCTGCCGCAGCTGTGCGGCCACCTGCTTTGCGCCGGAAAAAAGCCCCATATCCCCCGGCACCATGGGCGCACCATCGTCGCACAGGGCCACCGTGACGGTGGGCAGCGCCGCCAGCATCGCGCCCATCAGCCGCTTTTTGGGTGCGTTGAAGGTATCGAACTCGTCAATGAACACTTCCCGCTCCCGCAGAAAGTCCGGCAGTTCACCCCGGGCAAGAGCGGCTTCCAGCCGGTCAGCCGCCAGCTCCAGCCGGTCGGCGGGGTCCATGCCGGTGCCCGCCAGCAGCGTTTCGTACCCCTGAAAGATCAGTGCCAGCTCGCTCAGCTTGCCGCTTTCCGGCCCGCAGTCCGGCGCAAGCTCTGCCAGCTGTGCGCCGGAAAGGCCGGCACTTTTCAGCTCGTCGATGGTCTGGGCCGCCATCTGGCAGAAGGCCGCACTGCGGCGGTGGCGGTAGTAGTAGTGCACATGATCCTGCAGCTCTTCCAGCGCGCGGCGCACCAGCACGGCGCGGCCCGCGTCCGAAAGGGTCTGCACCGCCGCGCCGCCCTCGGCAGAGAGGATGCGCTCGGCCAGACTGGTAAAGGAAAAGCTTTCCACCATGCCGGAAAGAGCATCGCCCAGCTCCCGGTAGATGCGGCCCTCCGTGCTGGAAGTGAACTGTTCCGGCACCAGAAGGATGCTGCGCCGGCCCTGTTCGGCCCGGGCCTTGATGCGGGAATAGAGCAGGGTGGTCTTGCCGCTGCCGGAGCCGCCTAAAACCAGTTTGAGCATGGGGCACTTCCTCCTAAAAAAACGATCTGTGTTTATTGTAACACGAAAATCCTCTCAAAAAAAGTGTGATTCTCTACCTTTTAGCCTGCAGCTGTGGTACACTTGGACCGACAAACTTTTCCACACATTCCACACAAGAGAGGAAGCCTGTATGAAAATTTTAGCTGTTGACTACGGCGACAGCCGCACCGGCCTTGCCACCTGTGACCGCACCGAGTTCCTTACAACGGCCATCACCCCGCAGATCACCCTGAAAGCCCGCAACAAGGTGGCGGCACGGGTGTGCGAAGTGGCCAAGGAGATCGGAGCCGAGCTGATCGTGATCGGCCTGCCGCTGAACATGGATGGTACCGAGGGCGAACGCGCCATCAAGAGCCGCAAGCTGGCAAAGACGGTCGAAATCTGGAGCGGCCTGCCGGTACGCATGTGGGACGAGCGCCAGACCACCTGCGCCGCCGCCGACATTCTGGATGAGAGCGGCACCTTTGGCACAAAGCGCAAGGAGATCCTGGATTCGGTCAGCGCCACCGTCATTCTGGACGATTATCTTGCATGGCGGAAGGAACATCCGGGGGAAATCTGATTCAACTCCTTCCGTCATCGCTGGCGCGATGCCACTGCTCCCCTTTTTGTCACTTGCGTGACATCTTCCCCCGGCCGGGGGAAGTCTTTCTCATTGAGGGAGGCTCTGGCGAAAAGGAAAACTTTGCCGCACTGCCAAGGGCTCCCTCTTTGAGGGAGCTGTCGCCGCAGGCGACTGAAGGAGTTATAAAAAAGGCACCCACAGTTTTGAACGCTGCGGGTGCCTTTTGGTTCACTGATAGGTCTCGATGCTCACGCTGTTGATGATGATGTCCTCACAGGGCTTCTGGTTTTCGTCCACGGCGGTCTGGCCGATGGCATCCACCACGTCCATGCCCTCGTACACCTGCCCCAGCACGGTATCGGTGTAGTCAAGATAAGGCGCGCCGCCGGCGGTCTGATAGGCCGAAACCACCTCCGCGCGGTAGCCCGCGCTGTTCATCTGGTCCACAAGCTCCTGCGTCACCGACTGGTCTCCCGGCAGGGTCTGCACCACGTAAAAGACGCTGGCACACTCGCCGGAAGCATCCGTGCCCATGCACAGGGCACCGGAATAATGGTGCAGGCTGTCGGTGGTCTCAGCCGGGTAGCGGCTGCCGTTCCAGATGGTACTGCCCCTGCCGTCGGCCCCCTGTCCGGCCTCCACCACAAAGCCGCTCTCCACACGGGAGACTGTCAGGCCGTTGTAGTAGCCTGCCTGCACAAGGCCTGCAAAGTTATCATAGGCCTGCGGGGCCTTATCCGGGAAAAGCACCGCCTTGAACACGCCTGCCGAGGTATCGAACACCGCAATGGTGTCCCCCGCCGCAGGGTGGGCAAACTGCAGCTCTGCCGATTCCACTGCCGGGCGGTCGATCTTCTGGACTGTACTGCCGCCGCTGCCTTTGCCAAAGTGCAGAAAGCTCCCGGCACTGCAGCCCGTCAGCGCCAGCGCCGCTGCCAGCACAAACGCCGCCCATCTTTTTTTATGCATCATTTCCGCCCACGCTCCATACTCTATAGTAACCTGCACGGCACACCGTGCACAGAAGATTCAGAGGATAGTATATCATATTCTGCCGCAGAGTGCGAGAGCAAATGCGTGAAAATTTGCTGCACAATTTCTGTGCGAAAAAGCATCTTGACGAGCAGGCAAAAAAACGCTACACTATATGCAGGCCAAGCGGGCGGCGCACAAACAGCCCGTTTTATGACACGATACAGGAGACAATATCTATGTCTGACGAAATCAAGAACCCTAATACCGAAGAAGATCAGCCCGACCTGATGACCCTGGAGGATGAGGACGGCAACGAGATCACATTTGAGGTGATCGATGCGCTGGACCACAAGGGTGTGCATTATCTGGCTGCTGTGGAATACGCCGAGACCGAAGAGGAAGCTGAGAATGCTCAGCTGGTCATTCTGAGCGTTGGCGAGGATGATGAAGGCGAATATCTGGATGTCGTGGACGACGACGAGCTGCTGCTGGAGCTGGGCAAGCTGTTTGAAGAGCGCCTGAGCGACGAGTACGACATCGAGGAATAATTCCAGACAAATTACCCGGCAAAACTTCCTGCCCGGCTCGATTTGTTGCGGTTTATATGATCCTACTAATCATTCAACGGGAGCTTGGAGTTCCCCGGTGGATTGCAGACCTCCCCGTCATGGGGCGACCATGAAGGCTCGATGAGGAAGCGCGAACCCGGAGACAGGGCACCCACCTGTCCGTAAGGGTAGGTTTGATTGACCGCAGACGACCGGGCGGGATCTTTTTATAGCAATCCATCCACCTCTGTCCTCTGCACTTTCTGCAGAGATGCAGTGTGTGGATTTTTTATTATCTTGAAAGGATGTGCATTGCGGCATGAAGTCAGAACATCTGGTGGGCACCTCCATCCCCCGCTTTACCTTTGATACCCCCACCACACCGGGCAATGATTTTTACAAGCTGTGCGAAGGGGAGCACCCTCTGGTCATGATCTTCCTGCCTGCCTTTGACCACCCTGTCACCCGGGAATATCTGACCCGCTACCTGCAGACCCTGCCCAGACTGCGCGGCGTGCGGCTAGCCTGCGTGGTGCGTTCCTCTCCCCGCATGGTGGCAAAAGCCACGCAGGGGGCCGAGTTTCCCTTCACCCTCATCTGCGACGCGCCGGGGGTGCTGTACGGCTACCTTGGCGTAGAACAGGCCCGCGGCATCCTGAGCTGGAGCTTTGCGGCCCAGCGCATCTACAAAGCGGCCAAAGAGCAGGGCTACCGCTACAACAGCAATGCTCCACAGCAGCTGCCGCTGACGCTGGTGGTGGGCCACATGGGTAAGATCCTGTTTACCCACTCCGGCCGCAGCCAGACCGACCTGCCGGAGGACTGCGCCGCCATCCGCGAGATCACCCGCGAGGTGGTGCGCACCATGGCCGAGGACCAGCGGCGTGCACACCCCCACTGCTCCGACGAAACGCTCACCCTGCCGGATCTGGTAGGCTGGGATGATCTTGACGGAAGCAGCCATTGACTCAAACCAGCAAAAGCACCTGTCATTGACCCTCTCAGGCGCTGACGCGCCAGCTCTCCCGAAGGGAGAGCTTTTTTACTTCTGGAGGACAGGCACAATAAAGCTCCCCCTTTCGGGGGAGCTGGCAATGCCGTAGGCATTGACTGAGAGGGTCATTCATCCGTTTCATCCGAAAACAGCCCCGGGATGCCGCACAGGGCTGCAATGCCCACCAGCGTGAACACGATGCGCGACCAGATGGATGCGCTGCCGCCCAGCAGCCAGCCCACAAAATCGAATTGGAACAGCCCCACAAGGCCCCAGTTGATGCCGCCCACGATCATTAAGATCAGACAGATTTTATAAAAGGTCTGCACAAAAAAGACCTCCTTCCTTTGCGGGCAGTATGCCCCGTAGGAAGGAGGTCTATGCATTTTTATCGGCTCACCCGTGCGCCGCCGCGGTCAGGCTGCGCCACGTACACCTGCTTCCAGCGCCGCTTTGCGGCCTGTGCAGCAGCCCGTGCGGCCCCTTCGTCCCGGAATACGCCGAACACCGCCGCACCGCTGCCGGTCATCAGGGCGGTGACAGCGCCATGCTCCCGCAGCAGGGCCTTGATGGCCCCGGTATCCTTTGCCCCGCTGCACTCTTCCAGCGCATTGCCGGCGGCGGCACAAAGGGCATCCAGATCTCCGGCACGGATAGCGGCTTCCTGCGCTCCGCAGTCCGGGTGGATGCTGCTGCCCACCCGGTCGTAGGCCGCAAAGGCCTCCGGGGTGGAAACGCCGTAGTCCGGCATCACCACCGTGAACCAGCACTCCGGCACCGGCGGCAGCGCCTTGAGAAAATCGCCCACACCCTGCACCCGGCAGGTGCCGCCCATCAGGGCAAAGGGCACATCCGCACCGATCTTTGCGCCCAGCGCGCACAGCTCACTCATGGAAAGGTGCGCACCGTACAGCTCGTTCATGCCCACCAGCACAGCGGCAGCATCGGCACTGCCGCCCGCCATGCCCGCCCGCACCGGGGTATTTTTATAAATGGTGATGTCCACGCCCGCCAGAAGGCCGGTGTAGTCAAAAAAGGCCAGCGCTGCCTTGATGGCAGTATTTTTGTTATTGGGGGCCACCAGACTGCCCGGCAGACGCAGGTTCAGGTAGGGGCTGCGGCGCAGCACCACCCGCTCGTACAGGGTGATGGCCTGCATGGTCATGTCCAGATCATGGTAGCCGCTCGGCAGAAGGCCCACCACGTCCAGCGCCAGATTGAGCTTTGCGGGGGCCAGAACGGTCACGCAGTTCAGCCTTGCCATTTGTTCCTCCTCAGATACCGTGATAGATGCCGTTTTCCTGCAGGAATTCCCGGATGCGCCGGAGCGCTTCCTTCAGATGCTCCACGCTGTAGGCGTAGGAAATGCGGGCGTAGCCTTCGCCGGAAGCGCCAAAGGCGTCGCCGGGGATGATGGCCACATGCTTCTGTTCCAGCAGCTTCGTGCAGAAATCCTGACTGCTCATGCCCGTGCTCTTGATGCAGGGGAAGGCGTAGAACGCACCGCGCGGCTCAAAGCAGGTCAGGCCCATATCGTTAAAGGACTTCACCACAAGGCGGCGGCGCATATTGTATTCGTCGCGCATGCGGTCGATCTCGCCGTCGCACTCCTTCAGAGCAGTGATGGCGGCGTACTGGCTGGTGGTGGGGGCACTCATGATAGCACTCTGGTGGATCTTGGTCATGATCCGGATGATGGGTGCCGGGCCGCAGGCATAGCCCAGACGCCAACCGGTCATGGCGTAAGTCTTGGAGAAGCCGTTCACCACGATGGTGCGCTCGGCCATGCCGGGCAGGGTGGCAATGGAAACATGAGGCCGCAGGCCATAGTTCAGCTCGGCGTAGATCTCATCCGATAGCACCATGATGTTGGTACCGCGCAGTACCTCAGCTACAGCTTCCAGATCCTCGCGCTCCATCACCGCACCGGTGGGGTTGTTGGGAAACGGCATGATGAGCAGCTTTGTCTTGGGGGTGATGGCTGCTTTCAGCGCATCGGCACGCAGGCGGAACTCGTCCTCCTGACGGCAGGCCACATGCACCGGCACACCGCCGGACAGGGTGGTGATGGGCTCGTAGCACACAAAGCAGGGCTCCGGGATGATGACCTCGTCCCCGGGCTGCACCAGCGTGCGGATGCACATATCAATGGCTTCGCTGCCGCCCACCGTGATGAGCACCTCGTGCAGCGGGTCGTAGTGCAGGCCCATGCGGCGCTCCAGATACTTTGCCACCTCGGCGCGCAGCTCCTTCAGGCCTGCGTTGGAGGTGTAGCGGGTGCGGCCATGCTCCAGACTCTCAATGCCGGCTTCGCGCACAGCCCATGGCGTTTTAAAGTCCGGCTCGCCCACGCCCAGACTGATGCACTCGGGCATTTCGGCAGCCAGATCGAAAAATTTGCGGATGCCGGAGGGGCGCATGGCCTCAGCGGCAGGCGCGATCAGTTTATCGTAGTCCATCACAGCACCGTGCACTCTCTTTCATCGATTTCTTCGTCCTGATACAGGCGGCCCTCCTTTTTATAGGTGCGCAGCACAAAATGGGTGGCGGTGGACAGCACATCGTCCAGCGGAGAAAGGCGCTTTGCCACGAACAGGGCGATCTCCTGGAAGGTCTGGCCCTTGATCACCAGCTGCAGGTCGTAGCCGCCGCTCATCAGCAGCACGCTCTCCACCTCGTCAAAGGCGGCAATGGTGGCTGCGATCTCGTCAAAGCCGCGGCTCTTCTTGGGGCTGACGTTCAGCTCGATGACGGCCTCCACACGGTTCACACCGGCCTTTTCCCAGTCCACAAGGGTCTTGTAGCCCTTGATGATGCCCTGCGCCCGGGCCAGATCGATCATGGCCGCCACCTCGGCGGGGGATTTATTCAGCATCGTGGCGATATCCTCAATGGGCAGCCGCGCATTGTCTTCCAGGATCTTCAAAAGCTGTTCCATAGTATTTTGCTCCTTCTCAGCCCGTAATCGGGAAATAAATTATTTATAAGTATAGCACAAGCTGTAAAAGATTGCACCCAATTTTGGGGATAGAATGTCTTTTTCCCCTCGTGTCTGTTCTTTTTTACAAAAAGTGTGTTCAAATTTTGCCAAATCTGCTATACTGGAAGGGTAAGAGTGTGCCGGAACGCTTGCGGCACCGTTCATCAAAAGGAAAACGAGGGTGGAAACGATGAAAGCATTCATTACCGTCATTGGTCACGATACCGTGGGCGTTGTTGCCAAGGTCGCTGGTCTGTGCACCGAACTGAACATCAATATCGAGGACGTGACCCAGAGCATCCTGCAGGGCATGTTCGCCATGATCATGCTGGTGGATATCAGCAACTGCAATGTGAGCCACGAAGAGCTGCACAAGCGCACCGACGCGCTGGCTGCCGAGATGGGCATGCAGATCAACGTGACCCGTCAGGAAGTTTTTGATGCCATGCACACCATCTGATGGAGGGAGTACACAGCTATGAGTATGTTTAATACCGGTGACATCCTCGAGACCATCGAGATGTTCACTCAGGACAATCTGGACGTGCGCACCGTCACCATGGGCATCAGCCTGCTGGACTGCATCGACCCGGACCCGAAGAAGGCGTGCGAGAACATCTATAACAAGATCACCACCAAGGCCGCAAACCTTGTGCCCACGGTGGAGCATATCAGTGCCGAGTACGGTATTCCCATCATCAACAAACGCATCAGTGTCACACCCATCGCCATGCTGCTGGGTGCCTGCCCGGATGCCGACCCTGTGGAGTTTGCAAAAACTCTGGATGCCGCCGGTAAAAAGGTGGGTGTAAACTTTGTGGGCGGCTACAGTGCTCTGGTGCACAAGGGCTTTTCTGCCGGTGACCGCCGCCTGATCGAGTCCATTCCCCGCGCACTGGCCGAGACCGACATCGTGTGCAGCTCGGTGAACATCGGTGCCACCAAGGCAGGACTGAATATGGACGCCGTCAAGCTCATGGGCGAGGCCGTCAAGAAGGCCAGTGAGCTGACGGCTGATCGTCAGTGCATCGGTGCCGCAAAGCTGGTGGTGTTCTGCAACGCACCGGAGGACAACCCCTTCATGGCCGGTGCATTCCACGGCCCCGGCGAGCCGGACTGTGAGATCCACGTGGGCGTTTCCGGTCCCGGCGCTGTGCGCGCTGCACTGGCCCGCCTGCCCAAGGATGCCCCCATCGACGAGGTGGCAGAGCTGGTCAAGCGCACCGCCTTCAAGATCACTCGCGTGGGCCAGCTGGTGGCCAATCTGGCTTCTCAGGCACTGGGTGTGCCCGCCGGCATCATTGATCTTTCGCTGGCACCTACCCCCGCCATTGGCGACAGTGTGGCCAACATTCTGGAAGAGATGGGCCTTGAGACCTGCGGCTGCTGCGGCACCACCGCCTGCCTCGCCCTGCTGAACGATGCCGTGAAGAAGGGCGGCGTGATGGCCTCCAACCACGTGGGCGGTCTGTCCGGTGCCTTCATCCCGGTCAGCGAGGATGCCGGCATGATCCACGCCGCCGAGATCGGCTGCCTGACCATTGAAAAGCTGGAAGCCATGACCGCCGTCTGCTCGGTGGGCATCGATATGGTCATCATCCCGGGCGACACCACCCCGGCTGTCATCAGCGCCCTGATCGCTGACGAAGCCGCCATCGGCATGGTGAACAGCAAGACCACCGCCGTGCGCGTCATTCCCGCCATTGGCCGCAAGGCCGGCGAGGTGCTGGACTTTGGCGGTCTGCTGGGCTATGGCCCCATCATGGCCGTGAACCAGCACGACCCGTCCGTGTTCATCAACCGCGGCGGCCGCCTGCCTGCCCCCATGCAGTCGCTGAAGAACTAAGAGAATAAATCTACTCCAACAGGCCCATCCTCTGGATAACATTTCCAGAAGAAGGGTCTGTTTTTATGTTATCCAGAATGCTTACACGTTCTCAGATGGCTCTGCTCTGCCTTGGCCTGTTTCTCGCCCTTGCTCTGTGTGGCGCATGGCAGGCATTTGCATGGGGCCGCACCCAGCTGGACACCGGGGCGCTGGTGTGCGCCGACACCCTGCGCCTGCACATCCGGGCTGAGAGCGATTCCATTGCCAGCCAGAGCGCAAAGCTCCATGTGCGGGATGCCGTGCTTGCCTATCTGGACACCGCCTGCCCGGCACAGAGCAAACCGGAAGCGATCGCCTGGGCGGCGCGGCATCTATTTGAGCTGCAACTCACGGCCCGGCACGCGCTGGCACAGCTGAACATCCGCACGCCGGTGCGGGTGCAGCTGATAAACATGTACTTTTCCACCCGGCGCTACGCTTCGGGCATCCTTCCCGCCGGGCGGTACGACGCGCTGCGCATCGATCTCGGTGCCGGAAAAGGCCGCAACTGGTGGTGCGTGCTCTATCCGGGCCTGTGCCGCTCTGCCTGCGGGGGCTACGCCCGGCCCGCCGAAAACGACCTCGTCTGCGGGAACTACATTCTCCGGCTCCGGCTGGTGGAATGGGTGCAGCAGCGCACCGCCCGCCGGGAGGACGTGGTGCTGCTTGGGTAACGCCCGGTGCTTTCGCCGCATAGCATAGGGCGAAAGGAGTGTGTTATCCACTATGGCGATCCCTGCTTATTATTCCCTGCTCCAGCGCGGCTCCTCCGGGCCGGACGTAGCTCTTGTGCAGACCTGGCTCAACGGTGTGCGCGACGCCTGCACATGGTACAGCGAGCTGAAGGCCGATGGAAAATTCGGCATTTCCACCGAGAACGCCGTGAAGGAGTTCCAGCTGAAAAACAAGATGAATGTGGACGGCAAGGTGGGCGCGAACACATGGAACGTGCTCTACACCCGCTACACGGCCAAGCACGGCCTGCATGTGCCCTACCCCGGCATTGCCCTGCGCAGCGGCTCTTCCGGCGGCACGGTGCGTCTGGTGCAGCAGAAGCTCAACTCTCTGGGTGAACGGCTGACCGCCGACGGCAGGTTCGGCGCGGCAACGGCAGCGGCTGTGCAGCGGCTCCAGCGCCGCAACGGCCTTACCGCCGACGGCGCGGTCGGCGAAGGAACATGGGAGAAGATGTTCTGATTTAAGGGAAGCGAACTCCTTCAGTCACGGCTTGTGCCGTGCCAGCTCCCTCAAAGAGGGAGCCTCTGGCAAAACCGGAAGCTTTTCCGCACTGCCAAAGGCCCCATCCCCGAGGGGGCTGGCATCGCGCAGCGATGACTGGGGGAGTTTTCCTTGCCCCCACCCCCGCCCTGCTGTATAATAAAGAAAACTCTGAAAAGGCGGTGTTTCCGTTTGCGTTTTCTGCATCTTTCCGACCTGCATCTGGGCAAGCGGGTGTGCGAGTTCTCCATGCTGGACGACCAGCGGTACATTCTGGAACAGATCCTCTCCCTGCTGGACAGCAAGCCCGTGGACGGTGTGCTGCTGGCGGGCGACCTCTACGATAAGCCCGTTCCCCCTGCCGAAGCCGTGCGCCTGCTGGACTGGTTCCTCACCCAGCTGGCCGAACGCAGGCTGCCAGTGTTCGCCATCAGCGGCAACCACGACTCCGCTGACCGCATCGCCTTCGGCTCTGCCCTGCTGCAAAACAGCCGGGTGTACGTCAGCCCGGTGTTCTCCGGTGCGCCGGTGCCCATCCCCCTCACCGACGAATACGGCACGCTGGATGTGTACCTTCTGCCCTTCCTCAAGCCCGCCATGGTGCGGCATGTCTGGCCGGACGAGCCTGTGGAGAGCTACAACGATGCCCTTGCCTGCGTGCTGCGCCACTGCCCGCTGGACCCGGCCCACCGCAGCGTGCTGGTGGCCCATCAGTTCGCAGCCGGCGCCGCCTGCTGCGAGAGCGAGGAAGTCTCGGTGGGCGGTGTGGACAGCGTGGATGCCAGCCTGTTCGATGCCTTTGACTATGTGGCCCTCGGCCATCTGCACAGCCCCCAGAAGGTGGGCCGCGATGCCGTGCGCTATTGCGGCACCCCGCTGAAATACTCCTTTTCGGAAGCAGGCCAGCACAAAAGCGCCACCTTTGTGGAGTTCGGTCTCAAGGGCGACGTTTCCATCACCACCGCGCCGCTCACCCCGAAGCACGACCTGCGGGAAGTGCGCGGCAGCTACATGGAGCTGACCGACCGCCGCAATTACGACGGCACTGCGGTGGACGACTACCTGCACATTACCCTGACCGATGAGCAGGACGTGCCGGATGCGCTGGCCCGCCTGCGGGTGATCTACCCGAACCTGATGCGGCTGGACTACGATAACCTCCGCACCCGGGAAGATCAGGAGATCACCGCACCGGAGCGCGCCGAGAGCATCACCCCGCTGGAGCACTTCTCGGCGTTCTACCAGCTGCAGAACAATCAACCGCTGACGGCGGAGCAGGCGGCATTCTGCCAGCAGCTCATTGAGGAGATCTGGAAGGAGGGCGAGGACGCATGAGACCGCTGAAGCTCACTCTTTCGGCCTTTGGCCCCTATGCCGCCGAGACGGTTCTGGAACTGGCAAAGCTGGGCAGGGGTGGCTTATACCTTGTCACCGGCGATACCGGCGCAGGCAAGACCACCCTGTTCGATGCCATTACATACGCCCTGTACGATCATTCCAGCGGCGGCGTACGCGAGGGTACCATGCTGCGCTGCAAATATGCCGGCCCTAAAACGCCCACCTTTGTGGAGCTGGAATTTGAGGTGAACGGCCAGCGCTATACCGTGCGCCGCAACCCGGAGTACCAGCGCCCCAAAAACCGCGGCGAGGGCATGACCACCGAGAAAGCGGATGCCACCCTCACCTATTCCGATGGCCGTCCGCCGGTGACCAAAGCCAAGGATGTGACTGCCGCCGTGCAGGAGATCATCGGGCTGGACTACAGCCAGTTCTGCCAGATCGCCATGATCGCGCAGGGGCAGTTCACAAAGCTGCTCAACGCTTCCACCGAGGAGCGCAGCCGCATTTTCCGCAAGCTGTTCCGCACCCAGCGCTATGCCCGCCTGCAGGAGCGCCTGCAGGCCGAAAGCGCCGCCCTCAGCCAGCAGCGCACCACCCAGAATGCAAAGCTGGACAGTCTGCTCTCCGGCATCCGGTTTTCTCCCGACGACCCGGATGCCGATGCCCTTGCCGCACTGAACGCCCAGACCGAGCCGGAAACGGCCCTTGCCCTGCTGGAAGGTCTGCTGGCCCGCCAGCAGGCCGCGCAGGAGACCGTTGCTGCTGCCCTCAAGAACACCGAAGCCAAGCTGGACGAAGTACAACGTCAGCTGGGTGCTGCCCAGCAGGCCCGACAGCTGGCCGCACAGCTGGCCGCAAAGCAGGCAGAGCTTACCGCTGCCCTGCCTGTGCTGGAAGCTGCCCGTGCCGAGAGCGCCCGCCACGCAGGCGATGCCGCCCAGCTGGATGTTCTTGCCGGACAGGTGACGCAGGCACAGACGGCCCTTGCCGCCTACGATGAGCTGGATACCCTGTGCCATCAGCAGCAGGCCGCGCGGGATGCTGCCCAGCTGGCCGCTGCCAAGGCCAAAGCGAAACGCACCCAGCTGGCCGCACTGGACACAGCGCTGGCCGCTGCTGAAAAGGAGCTGACCGCGCTGGAAGATGCTCCCACCCGGCTGCTGGCCTTGCAGAACCGGGAAAAGGAGCTGGCCCAGCGCAGCACCGCCCTTACCACCCTGAACCAGCGGCTTGCTGCCTGCCAGCAGCAGGCACAAAAGGCCCACCGTGCGCAGGATGCCTACCGCACTGCCGCCGAAGCCAAGGAGCAGGCCCATGCCCGGCGGGATGCGCTGGACAAAGCCTTTCTGGACGCACAGGCCGGACTGCTGGCGCAGGCGCTGGCCGAGGGTGCGCCCTGCCCCGTGTGCGGCAGCGTCCACCACCCGGCAAAGGCCCAACTGCCCCACACAGCCCCCATGCAGGCGCAGGTGGATGCCGCCAAGCAGGAAGCCGAAAAGGCCGATGCACTGGCTCAGACTGCCAGCACTGCCGCACAGAGCGCCCTTGCCGCCGCCGACGAAGCCCGCCGCTCCCTGCGCCGGGATGCTGAGAGCCTATTGCCAGAGCGCTTCACTTCCCCGGATGGGACGGTACAGCTGACCTTCAAGGGGATGAACGCTGTCCTGACGGAAGAAGCCTGTGCCCTGCACGCAGCACAGGCCGAGTGTGTCGCCGCGTTTCGGCAGGCCGAAGCAGACTGCGCCCGCCGCACCGCATTGGAGACCGACCGTCAGGCAAAAAGCCGCCAGCGCCCGGCACTGGAACAGGCCGCCGCTGAAGCTGACAGCACCGTCGCCGCGCAGAATGCCAGCGCCGATGCACTGGAACAGCAGGCCGCTGCCGCTCGTGCAGCCCTGCCCTACCCGCAGCGGGCCGAGGCACAGGCCGCGCTGGATGCATTGGAAGCCAGCCGCACCGCCTTGCGCACCGGTATGGAGCAGGCTCAGCATTCCCTCAAGCAGGCAGAGCAGGCCTATGCCGCTGCCAAAGCCGCTGTGGATGCCCTGCAGACCCAGCAAGCCACTGCCGAAACCGCCGGGCCTGCCCAGCCGCTGGAAGAGTTACAGGCCCGGCAGACCCGGCTCACCGCTGCCCGGAGCACCCTGCGCGAGCAGGCACAGCAGCTGGCAGCACAGCTGCTGCCCAACTGCGCTGCGGCAGAAAAATACCGCGCAGCCGCTGCCGCCCGCACCCAGCTGGAACAGCGCTGGCAGTGGGTGAGTGCCCTTGCCGCCACGGCGGGCGGCACCTTGACCAGCAAACAGAAGATCAAATTGGAAGCCTACATCCAGATGAACTATCTGGACCGCATCCTGCGCCACGCCAACACCCGCCTGATGCAGATGACCGCCGGGCAGTACGAGCTGGAGCGCATTGGTGCCGAGAACCAGCGCAGCCAGTCCGGCTTGGACCTTGGCATCATCGACCACTACAACGGCACCCGCCGCAGCGTCAAGACCCTTTCCGGCGGCGAAAGCTTCAAGGCATCGCTGGCGCTGGCACTGGGCCTTTCGGACGAAGTACAGAGCGCGGCAGGCGGCATCCGTCTGGACACGCTCTTCCTCGACGAGGGCTTCGGCAGTCTGGATGACGAATCGCTGGAACAGGCCATGCGCGTACTTGCAGGGCTGACCGAGGGCGACCGGCTGGTGGGCATCATCTCCCACGTAGGCGCTCTGAAAGACCGCATCGACCGACAGGTGGTGGTGCGCAAAGCCCGCACCGGCGGCTCTACCGTAGAATTGATCGTGTGAAACACCGCAGGCCTCTTTATAAGTTACATCTTTCCGGGGCATCCTATGGGCGGAGGTGATTTTTCAATGAGCTTGACGCCCTTTATCCGCCACGAGCTGGAACACCAGCCCGGCACTGCCGCCGCACCGGAAAACAGCTGCACCCGCTGCAGCCCGCCGCTAGGCAGGGAGCCGGATATCCTGCTGCCAGGCGACCCCGCTGCCCCCGGCACACAGGTGCCGCCGCAGATCGAAACACCGGGCCAGACCCCGCACCCGGACACAAACAGCGCCCCGCAGGGTGTGCCCATGACCAACGGCACCCCGGCCGCCTGTTACCAGAAGAACGTCCGGGAATTTTTAGCCGGGGATGTGCAGACCAGCGTGATGGCCCACTATGCACCCGGACTGTTCAGCACAGACCAGCACACCCATTCCTGCCATCCGGCCCCGGACGAGGATGCTTCTCAGGTGCTGAGCCTTGTGGACTGGCGTGAGGATGCACCTTACGGCTAACAAAAATTTTTCAAATTATTTTTGCTCTACCTGTTGAAATCTGCGTCCGCTTCCCTTATTATGGTAGCAAACAAAGATAAAGGCAGGTTTTGCATCATGGCAGAGATCAAATATGAAGTTGTTCAGCGCATTGCAGTTCTCTCGGAGCGTCCCCGCGGCTGGGAGCGTCAGCTGAACCTCATCAGCTGGAACGACGGCGAACCCAAGTACGACATCCGCGACTGGTCCCCGGACGGCACCCGCATGGGCAAGGGCATTTCCCTGAGCCACGACGAAATGGCCATCCTCAAGGGCCTTCTGGACGAGCTGGAGCTGTAAGCATGGGCGGCCGCGAAGAGTTTTTGCAGATCTGGCAGCAGCACGTCACCCGCCCCGGCAGCGAAAAACTGCTGGACTGGCTGGACCATAAGACGGATTTCTTTACGGCACCGGCCTCCACCCGGTTCCACGGTGCCTGTGAGGGCGGGCTGTGTATGCACAGCCTGAACGTCTACCATGCGCTGCACGACACCTTTTTTACCGAGGGCGACAGCGAGGAGACCTTTGCCATCTGTGCACTGCTGCACGATCTGTGCAAGGCCAACTACTACAAGCCCGGCACCCGCAACGTGAAAAACGAAGCGACCGGCCAGTGGGAAAAGGTGCCCAGCTACAGCGTGGAGGATCTGTTCCCCTACGGTCACGGCGAAAAGAGCGTGTTCCTCATCGAGCGGTTCATGAAGCTGCGGGTCGAGGAGGCCGTTGCCATCCGCTGGCACATGGGCGGCTTTGACGATGCGGCCCGGGGCGGCTGCTTTGCCATCTCGGAAGCCTATGACAAGTATCCCCTTGCCGTCAAGCTGCACATCGCTGATCTGGAAGCCACCTATCTGATGGAGCACCGCACCAGCGCTGTGCGCTGAAAAAACAAAATACCCGGACAGGCACAGCAGTGCGATACTGCAGCCTGTCCGGGCTTTGTTTTGTTTAATTTTTGCGCTCGGCCTTGTTCTGGTACATTTTTTCATCTGCCTGACGGATGGCCTCGGTGAGCGGATGTACACCGCACACACCGCCAACACTGGCCGAAAGCTCCAGCTCCGGGTAGCCTTCCACTCTGGCACTGGCCGCAGCCTCCCGCACGCGCTGTATCACATGTTCCCCGGGCCGGATGTGCGGCACCAGCAGCAGGAATTCATCGCCGCCATAGCGCACCAGCACATCGGTCTGGCGCAGGTTGCTCAGGATGGACTGTGCCACGCTCTGCAGGGCCTTATCGCCCACCAGATGGCCGAACCGGTCGTTGACCTCCTTGAAGCGATCCACGTCGATCATCACTACGCCTTCCACCTGTTCGCTCTCCGCAAGGAAGCACTCGAAGTACTGGCGGGAGTATGCCCCGGTCAGCGAATCCACAAAGGCGCTGCGGTCAAAGTTGGAGCCGCGGTCCAGCAGCATCCGGCGGCCGCCCATATCCAGCCAGCGTCCGTCCGAAAGCTTGGACACCATTTCCAGCACGCAGCCGCGTCCGCCTACTTCCACATACTTTGCCATGACAAAATAAGCCTGATCGTCCTTGAACTCGATCTTGTTCAGGGATTCCTTGCGGGCAAGGGCCTTACTGGAAATGCAGTTTTCGCACCGGCCCGATTTGTTCCACACCATGTGGCAGGTGCCAGGCATCTCGGTCAGCCGGCCATCCTTGCCCAGGCTCAGCACCTTGGTGCTTTCCGGGTCCACCAGACGCACAATGTCAAAAATGCCCTTCAGGCGTTCCAGCAGTGCTTCCGGCTGGTCGCTGTTCACATCGCCCAGCATCAGCTCCTGCAGGCGGACATGGTCATCTGTGATCTGGCCCACCACGCTTACGCAGTGGCGCACACCGGCGCGGCTCCACATGGTGTGCATCACCAGCCGGTGCAGCCGGTATTCCTGATCCACCGCGATCAGCACCGGGAATGCGGCATCCGGCTCTTCCGGCGTTGCGGCTGCAATGGCATCCAGCAGCTTGCGGCGGTCCTTGCCGGAGAGAAATGTCAGGCCCATGCCCTTATCAAAGTCCAGCTTCTGGGTTCGGTTGACCGGGTCCTCGTAGCGGTTCACCACGGTCACGCTGCCGCTGAGTATATCGTAATCGAACTGAATACCGCCGCGCTGCTCGGCATAAAAAGCGGTGCGCTCCCGTTCCAGATCCAGCAGGCGCTGGGCACGATCCTCACGGGGCAGAGCTTCGCGGTGCAGGATCTCCTCCGAAAGGCGACGGGTCTCGTGGCGGAAACCGCGGTCATACTCCGAGCGCTGCAGCTCTGTGCGCAGCAACTCCGAGGATTCTTTCAGGCATTCCATCAGCAGCGGATTGAAGCTGCCGCACTCGCCGTGCATAATCATGTCAACGGCCTTTTCGTGGCTGTAGGACTGCTTATAACAGCGCTCGCTGGTCAGTGCGTCGTACACATCGGCCAGTGCCACCACCTGTGCTGCAATGGGGATCTCGTCGCCCTTGAGCCTGTCCGGGTAGCCGCCGCCGTCCCACCGCTCGTGGTGCCAGCGGCAGATAGCGTGTGCCACCTTTACCAGCGGTTCGTCCTGCCCGATGGCAAGCCCCTTCAGGATCCTGGCACCCTCGGTGGTGTGGGTCTTGATGGTGGCGTACTCTTCCTCGGTCAGGCGGCCGGGCTTGTTCAGGATCTCTTCCGGGATCATGATTTTGCCGATATCGTGCAGCGCCGACGCTGTGCTGATCAGCGAGATATCACTCTCGTCCAGCTGGTAACGGTCCGTCTTCTGCACCAGCTGATGCAGGAGCAGGTCGGTCAGGGTGCGGATGTGCAGCACATGCTGGCCGCTCTCGCTGTTGCGGAACTCCACCACATGGCTCAGAATGCTGATCATCAGCACACCGTTGTGCTCTTTTTCGTACACCTGATCGGTCACAAGGCGGGTAAGGCGCTTCTGCTTTGCGTAAAGCATGAGCGCATTCTTCACCCGGCGCAGCACCATGACCCGCTCGAACGGGCGGCGGATGTAATCGGCCACGCCCATATCATAGGCGCGCTCGACGCTTCGGGTGTCCTCTGCCGCGCTGATCACAATGACCGGGATTTCCTCCTGCCATGCATAGCACTGCATCACCCGCAGCACATCAAAGCCGTCCATTTCCGGCATGATCAGGTCCAGCAGCACCAGCGCGATATCGGTGCGTCTGCGCAGAATTTCGATCGCGCGCAGGCCGTTCTCGGCTTCCAGATATTCGTAGCCCTCGCCCAGAATCTCCTTGAGCATAGCGCGGTTGATCTCCGAGTCATCCACGATCAGTATTTTCTGTTTTGGTTCCATCTCAACCGCTCCTCGCTCCTGTACTTCCGGCCGCAGGGTCTTCCGTTTCCTACCGGACCACAAAAAAGCTGCTGCAACAGCTTTGCGCTTTGCAGCAGCTTTTCATTTCACTCATATCTGCTTTTTTTGCAGGTCATCCAGCTTTCCGTCATGCGCCCATCATATCGTCGAACCAGTTCATCAGCTCCACCGAGAGGTGCTCCAATCTGGTCTGGGGTTTCCAGTCCGGCTGAGCAGGCTGCGGAGCCTCCGGTCCGGGCTGTGGAGGCTGTTCGGCCTCCGGCTCCGGCCGCGGACTCTGCGCTGCCGATGGTTCCGGCTGCGGGGGCGTATGTGCCGCAACCGGCACAGGCCGCACAGCTTCCGCATGGCGGGCCAGCTCCTGACGCAGCTGCTCTGCATGAGCGCCCGCGCACTCAGCCTCCTGCCGCGCCTGCTCACAGGCCGCTTCCAGCTGGGCATTTTCCTGCCGCAGCGCGGCCATCTGCCGTTCACAGGCAAACAGACGGGTCTGATAGCGCAAAATTTCCGCACTGGCCGCTGCCAGCTTTCGGTTCATCTGCTCCAGCTGGGCACACACCGCCTTGGGCGGCTCTGCCGGAGCCTTTGCCGCGGCAGACTGGGCACAGCGCTGCCGCGAACCATTGTTCTGCTGCCTGCCCTGCGCCATGGTGTCCCTCCGATCCATCCGATACGCCTGATCCGCTTATGACGGCCAGCCTTTTATCTGCGCTTGTTCAGCATGGCCATCAGCTGGTCGTAATAGCCATTATCGCTGTTGTCCTCTTCCACGGGCTTTTCAGCAGTGGGTGCCGGTGCAGCGCCGCCTGCGGCAGAAGCTGCCGGGCTTGCAGTCTCGCTGCTAAACACAGCAGACGGAGTGGACTGTGCGCCGCCCATTGCATTGCTGATGCTGCTGCGCAGGTCGCTTGCGCTCTTGTTGTCAAAACCGGTAGCAACCACGGTCACACGCATCTCGTCCGAGAGGTTCTCGTCGAACGCAGTACCCCAGATGATGTTTGCATCGGGATGTGCGCTCTGGGTAATGAGACCTGCTGCGGTCTCCACATCCTCCAGACCGATGTCCGGGCTGGAAGTGATGTTGATGATCACGCCGTGTGCACCGGCAATGCTGGTCTCCAGCAACGGAGAAGAAATGGCAGCCTTTGCGGCGTTCTCGGCTTTGCCTGCGCCCTTGGCACTGCCCACGCCCATGTGTGCGTAGCCGGCATCCTTCATGATGGAGCGCACGTCGGCGAAGTCCAGGTTGATGAAGGCAGGCACATTGATCAGAGCGGAAATGGACTCAACGCCCTGACGCAGCACGTTATCGGCTGCCTGGAAGGCATTCATCAGGGTGATCTTTTCCTGGCTGATCATCTTCAGGCGCTCATTGGGAATGACGATCAGACTGTCCACATGCATGAGCAGGTTTGCAATGCCCTGCTCTGCCAGGCCCATCTTGCGCTTGCCCTCAAAGGAGAAGGGCTTGGTGACGATGCCAACGGTCAGGATGCCCAGATCATGTGCCACCTCGGCCACAACGGGTGCTGCACCGGTGCCGGTTCCGCCGCCCATACCGGCAGTGATAAACACCATCTGGGAACCCTTGAGCGCATTTGCGATCTCGTCCTTGCTCTCTTCAGCGGCGCGCTGGCCGATCTCGGGGTCTGCACCGGCACCGCGGCCCTTGGTCAGCTTGGAACCCAGCTGCACCTTGGTGGCAGCGTGGTTCTTGGCCAGAGCCTGCTGGTCGGTGTTCATTGCGATAAATTCGACGCCCTGCAGGCCGTCGCTGACCATGCGGTTGACAGCGTTGCCGCCGCCGCCGCCCACGCCGATCACCTTGATCGTCGTAACGTTTTCGTCCATTTCTTCATCGAGCATGAGTGCCATAACTTTGTCCTCCATCGGATTTTATCGTAAAACTGCGCATAGCGCACAGAAATTATCTGCTTACACTTATATAACTGTATCGTATCATCTTTTTGCCCTGAATGCAAGTCAATTTTGCTTTTTTGAAGGTGTTTTTTTCTCGCTGGCGCTTTCCCGCGGCATTTCCCGCTCAATTTGGGCACCAAGTTCCGCCAGCATCTGTGCAAAACCGGCATATCCGCGGTCGATGTAACCGGTGTCGGTAATGCGGCTCCGTCCCCTTGCCGCCAGCGCGGCCACCACCAGTGCCGCGCCTCCGCGCAGGTCCGCAGCCCGTGCACACGCGCCCTGCAGCTGCCGCACCGGCCGGATGTCCAGTGTGCGTCCCTGCACCTGCACAGCGGCTCCAAAAGCCGCAAAACCCTCTGCACAGCCGAATCTCCGCTCAAACACCACATCCTCGATGCTGCTGGCGCTGTCGGCGGCAAGCATGGCAGCAGCAAGCAGCGGCGCTGCGTCTGTTGCCAGTGCCGGGTATACCCCGGTAAACACTCTGCCCGCGCCGTGCAGCGCGCCCAGCCGGGTAATGACCGCACTTTCCGGCCCTGTTTCTACCCTGCAGCCCATTTGTGCCAGAATTTCCAGCAGCGGTGCATAGGTCTCCGGCCTGCAGCCGGTCAGTTCCACCCGGCCTCCTGCCGCCGCGCAGGCACAGGCAAGGGTGGATGCCACGATGCGGTCGGCCATGGGCGCAAAGCTGCAGCTATACAGCATTCGTCTGCCCTGCACCCGGATGGTGCTGGTGCCCGCGCCCTGTACACAGCCGCCGCAGCGGTTCAGGAATGCTGCCAGATCGCTGATCTCCGGTTCTCGTGCAGCCCCGCGCAGGACCGTCTCGCCCTGCGCCGCAGCTGCTGCCAGAAGCAGGGTCTCGGTAGCACCCACGCTGGGGAACCCAAGTGTGATGTCCGCACCGTGCAGTCCGGCAGGCGCTGTCAGGATCAGCCTTGCCCCCTCCTCCCGGCAGTGCACGCCCATCTGCGCAAGGCCGGAAAGGTGCAGGTCCACCGGCCTTGCACCAATGCGGCACCCGCCGGGCAGCACCGTTTCCACCCGGCCAAGCCGTGCCAGAAGCGGTGCGCAGAACAAAATGGATGCCCGCATCCGCGCGGCGGCTTCCGGCGCAAGGCGGCAGGTGGAAGGCACGCCCTGCACCGTGATGTCGCTGCCCTGCCAGCGGGCCGTGCAGCCCGCACCCTGCAAAAGCTCCACGCTGGTGTCCACATCCGCAAGATGCGGCACCTGCAGAAAACGCACCGTGCCATTGCACAAAAGGGCCGCTGCCAGCAGCGGCAGCACGCTGTTTTTGGCTGCCGGGATGTGTACTGTGCCGTTCAGCGGCATGCCGCCTGTGATGATAAGATCTCCGCCCATGCAAAAAGCCCCCGTTCCGCAAAAGATACCTCATGCTATGCGGCGCGAAGGCTTTTTGTTTATTTTGTCTGCAGTTGTGTCATTTGTTTGTCCGGTCATTTGTGGCTGCACCGGCAGCGGATGCTGTCGTTTTATGGCAGGGAGCGCCCGGTTTTATGTCTCCCCGCGGGACACCGACAGTACGATGCCCATTTCGCCCAGCAGCATCATCAGACTGGTGCCGCCGGAGGAAAAAAACGGCAGGCTGATGCCGGT
This sequence comes from Faecalibacterium sp. AF27-11BH, assembly GCF_003603005.1. Lineage (NCBI taxonomy): Bacteria > Bacillati > Bacillota > Clostridia > Eubacteriales > Oscillospiraceae > Faecalibacterium > Faecalibacterium sp. AF27-11BH. The sequence goes on along the minus strand of NZ_QVGS01000003.1, from coordinate 5,298 downwards.
ATTGGGGATGGTGTTGGTGACTACCGCCATATTCAGCACTGCCTGCAGGGCCACCTGCACCACAAAGCCCACTACCAGCAGCGCACCGAACCGATCCGGTGCATGCGCCGCCAGCGTGATGCCCCGCCACAGCAGCAGCGCAAACAGCAGGATCACCGCGCAGGCTCCCACAAAGCCAAGCTCCTCGCACAGGATGGAAAAGATGAAGTCGTTCTGCGGTTCGGGCACGAACAGGTGCTTCTGGCGGCTGCTGCCAAGGCCAAGGCCCGCCGCACCCCCGGAGCCGATGGCATACAGGCTCTGGATGGTCTGGTGGCCGTCGCCCAGCGGGTCGGCAAAGGGATCCAGCCATGAGCTGAGACGGCTGGCCGCGTAGGGCACAAGGTCCGGCATAATGATGACGGCAGCTCCAATGGCCGCTGCACCGCCCGCCCCGGCCAGCACGAACCACTTGAGGCCGGTGCCGCCCACGAACATGAGCACCGCGCCGATGCCCAAAATGAGCACGGTGCCGGAAAGGTGCGGTTCCAGCAGCATGAGCACGGCCACCGCTCCCAGCACCAGTGCAAAGGGCAGCACCCCCACCGCAAAGCTGCCCATGCGGTCGTGGTTGAGCGCAATGATATGCGCAAACACCAGCACCACCGCAAATTTGGCGATCTCGCTGGGCTGCAGTGTGCCCAGGCCCGGCAGCACCAGCCAGCGCTTGCAGCCGTTGTACTCCGGCATGAACAGCACCGCCGTCAGCAACACCATTGAAAGCGCCAGCAGCGGCCATGCCAGCTTGTGGTAAACATGGTAGTCCACCCGGCTTGCCACCCACATGGCCCCGATGCCCAGCGCAGCATACAGCAGCTGCGGCCGCAGGTAGGCAAAAGCATCGCCCCGCCGGTACAGCGCCACTGCACTGCTGGCACTGCCCAGCATTACAAGGCCAAAGCCCACCAGCGTGAGCACCAGCATCAGAAACGGCAGGTCCATGGCCGGCAGATGCCGCAGCGGCAGGCCGCGCTTTGCATGGGCAGCAGCTTTGTGCATCCGTATCACCTCCGTTCCTTTATTGTACGCGGCGGCGGTGCCGGTTAGTCATATCCCCAGCGCACCGGCGCATACATTCCATTTGAAAGAGAGGTGCCTGCCATGCCAAAACCGGAGCCGCGCCCCTTGCGCACCCTGCCGGAACGGGCATTCCATGCCCGGGCACGGCTGGTGGCCGCGTTGATGTGCTGCGTCTGCTTTGCGGGGCTTGCCGCGCGGCTGGCGTATCTGCAGCTGTTTTCAGACGACTGGTATACGAGCCGTGCCCTCGGCCAGCAATTGCGCGATACTGTGGTGCCTGCCGACCGGGGCCGTATCTACAGCGCCGACGGTGTACTGCTTGCCGCCAACAGCAGCTGCTGGACATTGCGGACCTCCCCGCGCGAGATGCCAGAGGAAAAGCTCAGCCTTGCCGCGCAGGGCCTTGCGGAAATATTGGAGCTGGACGAAGCGAAGCTGCTGGAAAAATTCAGTGACCGCACCTCCAACGACTGCCTTTTGCGCTACCGCGTGGAGCGCGACACCGCCGACCGCGTGCGGGATTTTTGTGAAGAGAACGGCATCACCGGCATCCGCATCAATCAGGACTCCAAGCGCTGGTACCCGGAGGGGGAATTTCTGGCCAGCGTGCTGGGCTTTACCAATGTTGACAACGCCGGTGTGAGCGGGCTGGAGCTGAAATACAACGATGTGCTCACCGGGCAGAATGGTGTGGTGCTCACCGCCGTCAATGCTTGGGGCTACACACTGGAGCAGAGCTACGAGACCGAAAAAGTGCCCTTGGAAGGCAGCGGCCTGCGGCTGACTGTCGATGCCAACATCCAGCATTACCTTGAAAACGCGCTGGATTATGCGGTCAAGGAGCATCATGTGGCGGCGCGCGCCGTGGGCATCGTGATGGACGTGAACACCGGGGCCGTGCTGGCCATGTCCACCACGCCCGCCTACGACTCGAACCAGCCGCGCGTGATCTACGATGCAGCCGCCCGCAAGGCCGTGGATGCCCTTACCGGCAGCAAGCGCGCTGCCGCCCTGCAGCTGGCCCAGCAGACCCAGTGGCGCAACAAGGCCGTCAGCGACCTGTACGAGCCGGGCAGCGTGTTCAAGCTCATCACCTGCGCCGCCGCGCTGGATGCCGGGGCTGTGAGCAAAAACTCCACCTTTTACTGCGGCGAGTCCATCTCGGTGGCGGGCACACGGTTCCACTGCGCCAACCACAAGCGCCACGGCAGCCAGACCGTGACCCAGGCGCTGGAAAATTCCTGCAACCAGAGCTTTATCCAGATCGGCGCGCGGCTGGGCAAGGAAGCCTTCTGCGATTACTTTGCCGCTTTCGGCCTGCGGGAGCCAACCGGGGTCGATCTGCCCGCCGAACCCAAAAAGAGTCTGTACTACACCGCCGACCGCATGGGGCCGGTGGAGCTGGCCTCCTGCGCCTTCGGCCAGAGCAGCAAGATCTCCTATATGGAAATGGCCGCAGCCGTGTGCGCTGTGGTGAACGGCGGCAGGCTGATGCAGCCTTATCTTGTCAGCGATATCCTGAACCCGGACGGCAGCATTCTGCAGCACACAGAGCCGGTGTGCAGGCGGCAGGTGATCAAACCGGAAACTTCTGAAACCATGCGTGAGATGATGGAAGCCGTGGTGCTCTACGGCGGCGGGCGCAATGCCCGCATCCAAGGCTACCGGGTGGGCGGCAAGAGCGGCACCAGCCAGAAGCTGGACAGCGCCGACGAAAAAGCCCGTATTGCCAGCTTTGTGGCCGTGGCTCCCATCGACGACCCGCAGTTTTTGTGTCTGGTGTGCTTGGACGAACCCCACAGCTGGACGACTGCCGGCGGCAGCCTTTCAGCCCCGGTGTGCGCCGAGGTGCTGGAACAGACGCTGGTGTACAAGGGCGTGCCCCGCGCCGTGGAACCGGAAACCGATACCGATCCCGCCCAGACCGCTGCCGACCTGCCCGCCGACGGTGACAGCTTTGACGGGGCGTAAGCAAAAAACGGCCCCGGAAAGGTCTTCCGACTTTCCCGGGGCTGCAATGTTTTTTGTTTAATTCTGCTGCGGCTGCTCGCGGAAGACGATCTCGCCGGTCTCGCTGTTCATGGACTCCACAATGGCAAGGCTCTCCAGCTGGATGCCCTTGCTGCGGATCAGCTCGCCGCCCTGCTGGAAGCCCTTTTCCACGGCAATGCCGATGCCCTCCACTGTGGCACCGGCCTCCTGGGCCAGATCCAGCAGGCCCATCAGGGCACAGCCGTTGGCAAGGAAATCGTCAATGATCAGCACATGGTCTTCCGGGGTGAGGAACTTTTTGGAGACGATCACATTGTAGATCTTTTTGTGGGTGAAGGACTGGATCTTGGTTTCGTAGTTGTTGTAGTCCAGATTGATGCTCATGGACTTTTTGGCAAATACCACCGGCACGTTGAACTCGCTGGCCACGATGGCTGCAATGCCAATGCCGCTGGCCTCGATGGTGAGCACCTTGTTGATGGGCTTGCCTGCAAACAGGCGCTTCCACTCCTTTGCCATCTCCCGGAACAGCGGAATGTCCATCTGGTGGTTGATAAAGCTATCCACCTTGAGCACATTGCCCTCGCGTACGATACCATCTTTGCGAATACGATCTTCCAGCATCTTCATAGTGCAGCAGTTCCTCCAACCTGATCTTTTCCATGCCCATGCGTTTGCAGCGCATATTTCTCTTTTTATTTCACTTAGTATACCGGATGCTCTTTCCTTTGGCAAGAGGTTTTCTTGATAAATTTATAGGTTTTCCGCTCTTGTACTTTTTACAGATTCGAGTATACTGTAGTTAATATAAGGTGTGTCCGGCATCTGTGCACCGGCACACAGGAGGGGAGAGCATATATGAAAACGGGTCTTGTGCTGGAAGGCGGTGCCATGCGCGGCATGTTTACCGCCGGTGTTCTGGATGTATTGATGGAGCATGGCATCGTGCTGGATGGTGCCATTGGCGTTTCGGCCGGTGCGGTGTTCGGCTGCAACTACAAGTCCCATCAGATCGGCCGTGTGATCCGCTACAACACCCAGTATTGCAACGATAAGCGCTACGCAAGCTTCGGCAACCTGCTGCGCACCGGCAACCTGTACAGTGAGCAGTTCTGCTACCACACCGTGCCGGAAAAGCTGGACGTGTTCGACGCAAAGGCATTTGCAGAGAACCCCATGGACTTTTTTGTGGTGTGCACCGATGTGCGTACCGGCGACCCCATCTATCACAAGTGCCGCACCGGCGATGCCGAGGATATCCAGTGGATGCAGGCATCCGCTTCCATGCCGCTGGCGGCCAAGATCGTAAAGATCGGCCATTATCAGCTGCTGGACGGCGGCATTGCCGATTCCATCCCCGTGCGGTTCTTCGAGTCCATCGGCTACAAACGCAACCTCATTGTGCTGACCCAGCCCAAGGGCTTTGTGAAAAAGAAGAACAAGATGCTGCCCGTCATCCGGGCACGCTACATGCGCTACCCCGCTTTCGTGGAAGCCGTTGCCGACCGTCACGAACGCTACAACGAAACGCTGGATCACATTGCCATGCTGGAGCAGACCGGCAAGGCGTTCGTCATCCGCCCGCCCATCCCGCTGGAGATCGGCTCTATGGAGCGCGATCCGGTCCAGCTGCGCCGCGTCTACGAGACCGGCCGTGCCGTTGCCGAAATTCAGGTGGATAAGATTGCCGCCTTTGTGAACGAATCCAAGGCTGCAGCGGAAGAGTAACGGCGGCACAAACAGATATCCTGCATGTGCATAGCCCCCACAGGGAAGCAGCTCTTTTGATCGAAGCGCAGGTGCGCAGCCAGAAGGTCTACATGTGATGTTTTCACGGCATCACGAAAATGTTAACGTCAACAAAATCATGGTATAGCAGCAGCCCCGGTGAACCTGACGGTCCATCGGGGCTGTTTTTGCGCCGTCTTCAACGACATCGCCGCAGCTGTTCGAATCCACCCGCCCGGTGAGTTTAGCCTTGTCGCAAAACAAAAACCTCAGCGTACTTTCTCATACGTTGAGGTTTTTTGGTGGGCGCGGGTGGATGTCGCGAGCCGCGCATCTAAAAAAGCCCCGCAGGGGCTTTTTTGCCCTCCGGACTATTCGGCGGGCCGATGCTGTTCGAATCCACCCGCCCAATAAGTCTGGTTTTGCAGTAATACAAAAACCTCAGCGTACTTGCATACGTTGAGGTTTTTTTGGTGGGCGCGGGTGGATGTCGCGAGCCGCGCATCTAAAAAAGCCCCA
>NZ_QVGS01000029.1:0-2738 GCF_003603005.1 Faecalibacterium sp. AF27-11BH | reverse complement strand
GTTCCTTAGATACTTAGATTTAATCCTATTTTGTTTCATCCGTCTACAAAATTTCTCAAAATCGTATAGCTGCACATAAATTTCCAGAAAACTTGTAGCACAATCACAATTTTTCTTTTCACTCAGATAAACCACCACGGCAGTTCCAGCCACAGGTTATCCATGGCCTGTTCCTCGGTCTTTTTAGCGCGGCTCTTTGTCAGGTGAAAGTATATCGCTGTGCCGATCAGCGGATGTTCCTCGCCATCGGTGAAGCCATAGCGATACAACAGATAGGTCTGCTCTCGCTGAATCAGCCGTTTCAGACCCTCGTACAGTTCCCGGCGCGATTCCTGCTCCTCCATAATGATCTGCGGCTGCATGGCGTAGGGGTCGGCTATGGCTTCGATACGCCGCAGCTGCTCTTCTCCCGGCAGAACATCGTCCAGCGAAACGCGCTGGTAGCAGATACCGTCCTTATCCTCCGTCACCATCCGCTGCTCAAAAGCAGTAAAGGCATCCCGAACCATGTCCATCATGGCGTTATGAATGGCAGGAGCCGCATAGGTCAGGAACTTCATGCCGCGCGCTGCATCGAACTTCGGCACAGCTTTCCATAAGCCCAGATTGCCCGCCTGTTTCAAATCGTCCGTGTCAAGGTTCAGGCCGGACTGTGCCAGATTCATGCTGCGGAAAAGGTCATTTGCCACCTTGCCGATAAAGGACTTGTTGTTGTCGATCAGGCTGTCCAGCGCGGCGGCATCACCTTTCTGTGCCAACGCACAAAGCCGTTCATTCGTCTGTTTCATGGGCGTTTTCCTGCTCTGCAGCAGACTGCAAGATTCCCAGCAGACCGTTCCGCAGCTGTTCCATTGCTTCCGGCGTAGCTCCTTCCATGCCCGAAACGCTGTCCAACATTGCATCTGTCAACTGCTCTGCCGTAATCGTTGGGTGCTGCACATCCTGCCCTTTGGTCAATTCGGCGAACATTTTCTCTGCCACTTTCTTGCTCATGGCTTCCTGTTCGGCGTAATGGCTCCCGATGCCCTTTTTGATTTCCTTGACCGCCGCCATGAAGTACATCTCGATATCATCAAGATCACCTTGGTATACCGGCTTTCTCCGAAGGCTGATGTCCTTTGCGGCTTTGGCTGCTTCCGGGGTCTTGACCTTTGTGCGCAGCAGGGTGCTCAATGTCGTGAGCATGGCATTCTGTGCTGCGATGCCGGAAGCAAAGGTATCATCAAAATACTGCGATATGCGGTAAGTAAGCTCTGCGAAGCGAGCGTTTTCCAGCAGCAGGTTGACCACCTCTGTATTGACACGTCCTGTGTAGAGGTTCTTTGCGGCTTCTACGGACAAGCCTAACTCGGCAATGTCGTAGTTCTTGCGGTCGGGAATGTTGGTTTCTCCCAGCAGAAAATCCGTGGACACGTTGAACAGCCTTGCAATTTTCAGCACCTGCTCATGAGTCAGGGTTCCCTTTGCACCGCTGATAAAGCGGCTGATGGTGCTCTTGGAGCAGCCGATTTCCTTGGCAAGCTCCGGTTGGCTGATGTTGTGCTCTTTCATCAAGTCCGCAAGACGGATGTTGGATGGTGCGGGCAGATATTCCTGTGCCATGTGGTCGGCCCTCCTTTTTGAGCTTTTTCCTCATTATAATACGCTCTTCCGTTTTGTTCAATATACGGTTTTCTCTCCGCCCTTGCTGTTGCAGCCCTGCAACCGGTAAGGGCTTTTTTCTTTTTCCGTTGCAGTTTTGCCGCTTTTTCGCCCTTTCTGCAAAATTCTCCGTATATTCAGGCACAAGGCAAAAAACACCAGAGTTCCCACACGGGGTACTCTGGTGCAACGCACGAAACAAAGGAGGAATGCCCTTGAACCTGTATCAAACTGTCAAATCCGCCATCACCGTTCGGCAAGTGGGAGAGATGTACGGCATGGAGCCCGACCGCCATGGCATGGTGTGCTGTCCATTCCATTCCGACAGCGACCCCAGCATGAAGCTGAATGACACCTATTATTACTGCTTTGGCTGCGGAGCCAATGGAGATGCCATCGACCTCACCGCCAAGCTGTTCGACCTGAACCCCCGGCAAGCCGCCGAGAAGCTCGCAAGTGACTTCGGGCTTGACCCGGATAAGCCGCCCGCCAATGCCATCGCTCTGCCGCCGCCCAAGCGTGGCCTGACAGATGAGCAGTGGGCAGACATCGCCTACTGCCTGCGGGTACTGACCGACTATCTTGACCTGCTGCACGACTGGCAGGAGCGCTACAAGCCCGCCACCCCGGAGGAACCGCATGACCCACGGTTTGAAGAAGCCCTCCACACGACCGAGACCATCGAACACCTGACGGACTGCGTTGCATTTGGGACGCCCCAGCAGAAGGCCGATGCCGCTGCACGGCTGCTGTCCGGGTCGTACCTGCTGATGCTGGAAGAGCGCACCGACCGCCTTGCTCTGGCAAAGTGCGCCTAATAGTTTATTCACCCGAAGTGGTGGGTCTCACCGTGAGACCCACCACTTCACTTTTCTAAAGGAGAATTACCCTATGAAGAAAAACATTTCCCGCAACCCCTTATGGCCGGACTGGTACAACGGCAAGAAGATCGATGAAGTCCAGTTTGGCCGTGCCTTTCTGGAGCAGTGGCCGCTGAAATGCGTCAACGGAACGCTGTACACACTGGACGGCCCGGTAGAGGATGAGAGCGAGATCAAGCAGCGCATCTTGGAGAACATCGAGGAATATGTCACCTC
>NZ_QVGS01000028.1:416-3097 GCF_003603005.1 Faecalibacterium sp. AF27-11BH | reverse complement strand
CCGGAACGTGTTGACCTGCGCTCCTTTGAGCGACAGGGCATCCAGCAGATACCAACGGTTCACCTTGGTCCCGCCGCACACCAGATGGAAAAACGCGGCATCGAAACTTTTCTCGGCAATCTGAATCGTGATATTCGAGCCGCCAATAGCCTGATGCAGTCCATCCGCAGTGCGATTCGTGGGCTGCAACGCTGGATCGCAGACCTGAATGAAAAGAAGCAGCTTCTTCTGGACGCTCTGGAAAAGGCGAAGGAACCCACGCTTTCTGATTTGCTGGTGGACTACTTCAACCTCCGCAACGAGCAGCGCAGCGATTGGTCTGGCAAGGCAAAACTGAAATGCACTGTCCGAGACTTTGAGGAAGTCAAACGGGCGGTGGACTATCTGAAAGCCCATTCTCTGAACACCATCGAGGATCTGGATACCGCAATTTCTAACCTGAACCAGACCGCCGCCCCTCTCCGTAGGCAGTTGAAGCAGAACGAAAACCGTATGCGGGCAATCGCCCAGATCAAGGATGCTGCCGCCGCCCATGCCAAGCTGAAGCCCATCCACGACACCTTTATCAAGAAGAACTTCAAGTTGACCAAGGACGCTTATGCCGCCCAGCACAAAGAGGAGCTGGACACCTTTAATAAAGCTGTCCGCACTCTGATGAAACTGAACGGCAGCACAGCGGTAGATTTTTCGGCATTGGATGCCGAATTTTCTGCGCTGCAATCCGGCAGCGCAGAACTGCGTACCAAACTGGAAACCTTGCAGCCGGATGTCTCTGCCCTGAAAAATATCCGCAAGTATATCGACATGGTGCTGAATAAGCAGCAGCTTTCCACACCGGGCGGCAAGCCCCCGGAGAAGGAATCGGTGCTGAAACAGCTGGAGCAGCTTCAGCAGAAAAAGTCCAACTACAAAACGATTTCTACCACCCCAAACCGCGAAGAATCGCTCTAAACGATCTTTCTGTCACCGATATGCCGTTGCAATCAGTGGCAGAAGTACATAATTCATTTGTTTTTTGCTGGCTTTTGGCTATTCTCGCTGGCTAGTGAGTAGAGGCGTACTTTTAAGGCAGAAATTTTCTCCAACACCCCCCATTTTAGGCCACTTTTTCTGTTAATAGTAGAAGCGCCTCTTTGAAAGCCGGTCATTTGTGACCTTTTTGTTAATTCTCAAAAAGATGGTTGTCTTTGGGCTGTTTTCGTTGCCTACCTATTGAGAGGATTTTTTCAAAAGCGGAGATTTGGTCTCAAGAATTACAATTCAATTACAAGTTTCTCACCAATGCTACGAAACAGGCGTTCTCGATGCCTACCAAGTGTAGGGCATCTTTTTCAAGACCATTCTCGGACTATTATGACGTTTTGTTTACAAAATTGCTTGCAATGCTACGAAATGGCCTTTTTCATCGGCTACCAAGTAGAAGGATGTTTTTCGTCCGTCAAAGTCCAGAAATCTTCCATATGTTCCTTGACAAGTGAATAGTTCAATCGTCCGGTACTTCACAAAAGGTACTTCTGTAACTCGCAGCCCGGTCATAACGAAGACGGGGTGGCTGAAATGCCAATGGTGCGGTGCAAGCCCGCCGCCGGACGATTCCCCACTCCTAGGGAAGTCGAGGACCAATATGGGAGACCTTAACTTATTAACGCAGTTGAGCACTTGTTTCGTGCTTTTCTGCGACTGGAGAATTGGAACCCTCCAATTCTCGTTACATACTCTTTGTTCCTGATTTCTGCTTCAGCTGGAGGTGATCAACATTTCAGAATATCTTACCACGCAAACTCCGCTGCCGCCGTTTCTCCCATACCCACGCTTCCTTTTGGAACTTGACCTGAGTCAGACTGCAAAAATGACTTATGTGTTGCTACTCGACCGTGCCACACTCTCGCAGAAAAATCTCTGGATAGATGAACGTGGATTCGTGTTTGTCATTTTTACGATTTGCTCTTTGGCTGAGCAGCTAGGGCGCAGCACTGTCAGTGTTTCCAGTGCGCTTAAGGAATTGGACGCTGCGGGATTGATTGAGCGCAGACGAACGCGGTTTTCTTCGCCCAATCACATCTTTGTGAAAATTCCAAATGTTGAATAGTTCTGCGTTTTTCACGATTCAAGAACCGCCAAAATCACGATTCTGTGATGCAGATTCTTAATGGCATCTGCAAAAGATATTTTTCCTATGCAGTATAGCAGCCTTTAAGACTGTATCGAAGAAAACTTTCACCTAACCAACGTAATAAAACAAAAAGAGAAAAACGAATAGAATCCATCCATTCCTTTCCGTATTTGCACCACATGAATGAGGAGGTCTGCCCTTGAACAAAGAAAAATCTGAGAAGAAGCCCACCACACGCAAACGTGCGCCGAGAAGTCCGAAGTCCGTGCGCCTGATCGTGGAACGCCATTATATCGGCAATGTGCCGATGAATACGCTTTTTCAGCGGCTTGTGGAAGAAGAAATTCGTAAAACTGCCGAATCGTATCTCGCCGCTGGCTAATTGGACGTTTTACCGCGGAAAAGGGCTTGCATCATCACGCAGCATCCGCTACAATGTGATTGATGAGGTCTCTTTTCCATTATGGAGGTACACATGGAAAAGGACAAAAAAGTAACTGCTTTATACTGCCGACTGTCAAAAGATGACGGTTCAAACAGCGAAAGCCTGAGCATCCGCACTCAAAAG
>NZ_QVGS01000028.1:0-406 GCF_003603005.1 Faecalibacterium sp. AF27-11BH | reverse complement strand
TCCGCACTCAAAAGTCAATGCTTATGGAGTATGCCACACGCAACGGTTTCGGGAATTGCCAGTACTATGTTGATGATGGTTACAGCGGTACGAACTCTGACCGCCCTGCCTTTCAGGAACTTCTGGATGATATCCGGGAAGGAAAGGTGGCAACAGTCATTACCAAAGACCAGTCCCGACTTGGACGCAACCACATCGAAACCGGAACGTATATGGAAATCTTCTTTCCTGAACACGGTGTCCGCTATATTGCAATCAACGATGGTTATGATTCCAACGAGCAATCTCAGGTGGATATTGCCCCGTTCCGAAACATCATCAATGAAATGTACGCCAAAGACACTTCCCGAAAAATCAAGAGTGCCCTTCGGACACGCAAGAAAAGCGGAAAGTATATCTCCAGCGG
>NZ_QVGS01000027.1:453-3198 GCF_003603005.1 Faecalibacterium sp. AF27-11BH | reverse complement strand
GTTCCTTAGATACTTAGATTTAATCCTATTTTGTTTCATCCGTCTACAAAATTCCTCAAAATCGTATAGCTGCACATAAATTTCCAGAAAACTTGTAGCACAATCACGATTTTTCTTTTCACTCAGATAAACCACCACGGCAATTCCAGCCACAGGTTATCCATAGCCTGTTCCTCGGTCTTTTGGGCGCGGCCTTTTGTCAGGTGGAAATATATCGCCGTACCAATCAAAGGATGTTCCTTGCCATCAGTAAAGCCATAGCGGTACAGCAGATAGGTCTGCTCCCGTTGGGTCAGCCGTTTCAGGCCATCGTACAGTTCCCGGCGCGATTCCTGCTCTTCCATAATGCTCTGCGGCTGCATAGCATAGGGGTCGGCTATGGCTTCGATGCGCCGCAGCTGCTCTTCTCCCGGCAGAACATCGTCCAGCGAAACGCGCTGGTAGCAGACGCCGTCCTTGTCCTCCGTTACCATCCGCTGTTCAAAAGCGGCAAAGGCATCCCGCACCATGTCCATCATGGCGTTGCGGATGGCAGGAGCCGCATAAGTCAGGAACTTCATGCCGCGCGCTGCATCGAACTTCGGCACAGCTTTCCATAAGCCCAGATTGCCAGCCTGTTTCAAATCGTCCGTGTCAAGGTTCAGGCCAGCCTGTGCCAGATTCATGCTGCGAAAAAGGTCATTCGCCACCTTGCCGATAAAGGACTTGTTGTTGTCGATCAGGCTGTCCAGCGCAGTTGCATCGCCTTTCTGTGCCAGCGCACAAAGCCGTTCATTCGTCTGCTTCATGGGCGTTTTCCTGCTCTGCGGCAGACTGCAAGATTCCCAGCAGACCGTTCCGCAGCTGTTCCAGTGCTTCCGGCGTAGCTCCCTCCATGCCCGAAACGCTACCCAACATTGCGTCTGTCAGCTGCTCTGCCGTAATCGTTGGGTGCTGCACATCCTGCCCTTTGGTCAATTCGGTGAACATCTTCTCTGCCACTTTCTTGCTCATGGCTTCCTGTTTGGCGTAATGGCTCCCGATGCCCTTTTTGATTTCCTTGACCGCTGCCATAAAGTACATTTCAATGTCATCAAGGTCGCCTTGGTACACTGGCTTTCTTCGGAGACTGATGTCCTTTGCGGCTTTGGCTGCTTCCGGGGTCTTGACCTTTGTGCGCAGCAGGGTGCTCAATGTCGTGAGCATGGCGTTCTGTGCTGCAATGCCGGATGCAAACGTATCATCAAAATACTGCGCTATGCGGTAAGTAAGCTCTGCAAACCGGGCGTTTTCTAACAGCAGGTTGACCACCTCTGTATTGACACGCCCCGTGTAGAGGTTCTTTGCGGCTTCTACGGACAGGCCAAGTTCGGCAATGTCGTAGTTCTTGCGGTCAGGGATGTTGGTTTCTCCCAGAAGGAAATCCGTGGACACGTTGAACAGCCTTGCGATCTTCAGCACCTGCTCATGGGTCAGGGTTCCTTTCGCACCACTGATAAAACGGCTGATAGTGCTTTTGGAGCAGCCGATTTCCTTGGCAAGCTCCGGTTGGCTGATGTCGTGCTCTTTCATCAAGTCCGCAAGACGAATGTTGGATGGTGCGGGCAGATATTCCTGTGCCATGTGGTCGGCCCTCCTTTTTGAGCTTTTTCCTCATTATAATACGCTCTGCCGTTTTGTTCAATATACGGTTTCCTCTCTGCCCTTGCTGTTGCAGCCCTGCAACCAGTAAGGGCATTTTTCTTTTTCCGTTGCAGTTCTGCCACTTTTTCGCCTTTCCTGCAAAATTTTCCGTATATTCAGGCAGGAAGCAAAAAACACCAGAGTTCCCGCTTTGGGGTCTCTGGTGCAACGCGCAACGCACGACACAAAGGAGGAATGCCCTTGAGCCTGTTTCAGAAAATCAAATCCGCCATCACCGTTCCGCAAGCTGCCAAGGTCTACGGCATGGAGCCAGACCGCCGCAGTATGGTGTGCTGTCCGTTCCACTCCGACAACACCCCCAGCATGAAGCTGAACGACACCTATTATTACTGCTTCGGCTGTGGAGCTACCGGGGATGTGATCGACCTCACCGCCAAGCTGTTCAGCCTGAATCCCCGGCAAGCCGCCGAAAAGCTCGTACACGATTTTGGGCTTGACCCGGACAAGCCACCCGCTAATGCTATCGCCCTGCTGCTGCCCAAGCGCGGCCTGACGGACGAACAGCGAGCAGACGTTGCTTACTGTCTGCGGGTGCTGACCGATTATCTCGACCTGCTGCACGACTGGCGAGAGTGTTACAAGCCCGCCAGCCCGGAAGAACCGCTGGACGAGCGGTTCGTGGAAGTCCTCCACATGAACGAGACCGTCGAGCACCTGACGGACTGCGTTGCATTTGGGACGCCCCAGCAGAAGGCCGATGCCGCTGCACGGCTGCTGTCCGGGTCGTACCTGCTGATGCTGGAAGAGCGCACCGACCGCCTTGCTCTGGCAAAGTGCGCCTAATAGTTTATTCACCCGAAGTGGTGGGTCTCACCGTGAGACCCACCACTTCACTTTTCTAAAGGAGAATTACCCTATGAAGAAAAACATTTCCCGCAACCCCTTATGGCCGGACTGGTACAACGGCAAGAAGATCGATGAAGTCCAGTTTGGCCGCGCCTTTCTGGAACAGTGGCCGCTGAAATGCGTCAACGGTACGCTGTACACGCTGGACGGCCCGGTGGAGGACGAGAGCGAGATCAAGCAGCGCATCTTGGAGAACATCGAGGAATATGTCACCTC
>NZ_QVGS01000027.1:0-443 GCF_003603005.1 Faecalibacterium sp. AF27-11BH | reverse complement strand
ATGTCACCTCCGGCCTGTCCAAAAAAGTCACCAACATTCTGGAGACCATCAAGCTGCTGGCTTTTTCCGACCCGTTCCCCATCGAACAGGACTGCATCCACCTCCAGAACGGCGTGTACCATCTGTCGGACGGCTCTTTTCAAGAGAGCCGCCTGTTCTGTCAGAACCGCCTGCCGGTGAAGTACGACCCCAAGGCATCCAACCCGGAACGCTGGCTGACCTTTCTGCACGAGCTGCTGGACGATGCCGACATCCCCACCTTGCAGGAATATCTGGGCTACTGCCTGATCCCCAGCACCAAGGGGCAGAAGATGATGCTCATTGTCGGCAAGGGCGGCGAGGGCAAGTCCCGCATCGGGCTGGTGCTCAAGCGGCTCATGGGAGATGCCGCCAGCAACGGCAGCGTCCAGAAAGTGGAGAACAACCGCTTTGCCCGTGCCGAT
>NZ_QVGS01000026.1:1946-6426 GCF_003603005.1 Faecalibacterium sp. AF27-11BH | reverse complement strand
GTTGGCAACCGCAGGCTAAGCAAAGCCGCGCTGTGGCTTTGCTTGCGGCGCTGCGCGCCGCCGCCTTGTTCGAATCCTCCCGGCGCACTGAAAAAAGAAAAACCAGAACACGAATGTGTTCTGGTTTTTCTTGGTGCGACCGGGAGGATTCGAACCTCTGGCCTTCCGGGTCGGAGCCGAACGCTCTATCCAGCTGAGCTACGATCGCACATATTTATTTCATCGGTGTAAAGTAGTATAGCACAGCCACACAAAAAAATCAAATATGAAATGTCGATGCTATCTTGCAAAAGCCGCAGCGGCCCATATAATAGAGGTGTGCCCCGGTGTGCGCGGGCACGGTTTAGGTTAAAGGATAAAAAGAGAACATGAAATCAAATACCAAAACACTGACCGAAGGCCCTCTGGCCAAACAGATCTTTCTGGTCAGTCTGCCGCTGGCGCTTTCCAACCTGCTGCAGGTGCTGTTCAACATGTCGGACGTGGCCGTGGTAGGCCGGTTTGCAGGCTCTACAGCGCTGGGCGCGGTGGGTTCCACCAGCATCCTCGTCAGCCTGTTCACCGGCTTCCTGATCGGCCTGAGCGGCGGCATCAACGTGCTGGTGGCCCGCTTCTACGGTGCACGGCACGAGCACGATGTGGAAAAGACTGTCCACTCCGCCGCCATCGTCAGCCTGATCGCGGGTGTGGTGTTGCTGTTCGTCGGCCTGCTGGGTTCCCCCTTCATGCTGCGGCTGCTGAACACCAAGGACGACCTGCTGCCCGGTGCCATCCTGTACCTGCGGGTGTACTTCCTTGGTATGCCCGCTCTGGCCTTGTACAACTTCGGCAACGCTGTGTTCAGCGCCATCGGCGACACCAAAAAGCCGCTGATGTACCTGTCCATTGCGGGCGCACTGAACATTGCACTGAACCTGTTCTTTGTCATCGTGTGCCAGTTAAGCGTCATGGGCGTGGCGCTGGCCAGTGCCATTTCGCAGTGCGCCTCTGCCGGGCTGATCCTGCACGCTTTGACCAAAGTGCAGGACTGTTACGTGCTGGACACCAAAAAGCTGCATCTGGACCCCGCCACAACAAAGAGCATTCTGGGCCTTGGTCTTCCGTCCGGTTTCCAGAATGCCATTTTCGCCATTGCAAACCTGTTCATTCAGGCAGGGGTCAACTCCTTCGACTCTCTCATGGTCAAGGGCAACAGCGCCGCCGCCAATGCCGATGCCATGATCTACGACTGCATGGCCGCATTCTATATGGCCTGTGCAAGCTTTATGAGCCAGAACTACGGCGCTGGCAAGCCGGACCGCGTAAAGAAGAGTTATTTCATCAGTCTGGCCTACTCCTTTGGTGTGGGCCTGATCCTGGGCGGAAGCTTGTTCCTCTTTGGCCGCACCTTTCTTGCCCTGTTCACCACCGAGAGCGCCGTCATTGATGCCGGCATGAAGCGCGTGGGCGTGATGGGCTTTGCCTACTGCATCTCCGCCTTTATGGATTGCACCATCGCCGCTTCCCGCGGACTTGGCAAGACTGTGGTGCCCACCATTATTGTGGTAATGGGTTCCTGCGTGTTCCGGGTGATCTGGGTATACACCATCTTCGCGCACTTTCACACCATTCCCTCGCTGTACGCACTGTACCCCTGCAGCTGGGCGCTGACCGCCCTTGCCGAGATCGTGTACTTCGCACACTGTTATAAGGAATCGATGAGGATTTTTGAGCAGCCAAAAGCTGCCGCATAAAGCACAAAAGCTCCTGTCTGAATGGGCAGGAGCTTTTGTGTTACTGAACTTTTACTTCACCGGCCAGAACGCGCTTGTAATCCTCATAGTTGCGGGCCAGCAGGGCGGGGGTATCCAGACCATATGGGCACTTGGCCTTGCACCGGTTGCAGTGCAGGCAGCCCTCGATCTTTTTCATCTTGGCCTGACCTGCGGGGCTGAGATGCTCTGCCGAGGGCGAACGCCGCAGCAGCAGGCTCATGCGGGCGCAGTTGTTGATCTCGATGCCTGCCGGGCAGGGCATACAATAGCCGCAGCCGCGGCAGAACTCGCCGCACAGCTCGGCACGATCCCCCTCAATGACGGCACGGATGTCGTCGGTCATGCGCGGCGGGTTGTCGATATAGGAGAGGAACTCGTCCAGTTCCCTTTCACGCTGCACGCCCCAGATGGGCAAAACTCCATCGAACTGCGCCTCAAAGGCATAGGCTGCGGCACTGTTAGTGATCAGTCCACCGGACAGGCCCTTCATGGCGATAAAGCCCATATTTGCCGCCTTGCACTTGTTCACCAATTCCAGCTCCTGCTCACCGGAGATATAGCTGAACGGGAACTGCAGCGTCTCGTACAAACCGCTGTCAATGGCCTCGTGGGCCACCTTCAGACGGTGGTTGGTGATGCCGATATGCCGGATCATGCCCTTGGCTTTGGCCTCCTGCATAGCCTCGTAGAGGCCGGAGCCGTCGCCTGGCTTCGGGCAGAATGCGGGATTGTGGAACTGGTACAGGTCAATGTAATCAGTGCGCAGATTGGTGAGTGAGGTGTGCAGATCCTTCCAGAAGTCCTCTGCGTTCTGCGCTGCCGTTTTGGTGGCGATATACACTTTCGTGCGGATGCCGTCAAAGGCTTCGCCCAGCTTCACCTCGCTGTCGGTGTAGGCGCGGGCGGTATCAAAAAAGCGGATGCCTGCCTTGTAAGCCTTGCGGGCCAGATAGACGGCATCTTCCTGCGAGATGCGCTGGATGGGCAGTGCGCCGAAGCCATTTTTGTTCACCGTGATGCCGGTGCTGCCAAGGGTGACCATATCCATAGCTGTTTCCTCCACTCGTGGGTGTAAAGACTCTCCTTTTTCATTATAAAACGAACGATTCTGCTGTGCAAGAAGTTAGGCAAAGCAAAAGGGCCTTTCCCGAAGGAAAAGCCCTCTTTGCTTACTTTTTACTGATAATCGTGGTTCAGGAACATCGCCTTGATGACCACCACCTCGTCGTATTCCTCCTGTTCCACCTGCACATCTGCGTTCAGGGACTTCAGGCGGTTTTCCACGGCAGTCAAAGCCTCCGGCACGGTGACGGCGCGGCCCTCTTCAATGGCATCGGCCATCTGCTTGAGCACGATGGGATGTGCGTAATGGCTGGGCACCGGGAAGGCACCGTTCGGGTAGTGCTTCACGTATTCTGCCATAGCAGCTTCGGCCTTCTCGGCCCGCTTCATGATGGCGCTGTGGTTGTTGTGGGCGGTGGGCAGCATGTTGTAGCTGGAGAACAGGAAGATGGCTGCAAAGCCGAACAGCGCAAAGTAGATGCCATAGCCGCCGGTATGGGTGGTGACGGCATACAGGCCATAGGCCGCAGAGACGATGCCCATGATAAAGATGGCCAGCGCCACATAGCGGTACACCGGCTTGCTCTGCAGCTGGGCACGCTTGCGGCGCTCGGCTGCGCTGAGCTCATCGGAGAGGGCAGGCTTTGCTTCCAGATATTCCTTTGCCCTGCGCAGCACGGTGATGCTGTGACGGGCATCGTCGGTCAGCTCGCTTTCCGGCAGCTTGCGGGAGGCCTTTTCGGCTTCCTTCTTCTGCAGCATCTGCTCACCGGCTGCGCTGAGCAGATGGATCTGCGGCTGCTCTTTGGCCAGCACCTCCAGCAGCTTGTCCACATCCCGCTCGTCCTTGAAGTTGCACTGCTTCTGCTTGCCGCCATCGTACTCCACCACAAGGTAGGCCATGGAGGCAAACATGCCCTTGCCGGTAAAGCCGCCGGAGCTCATAGCCACCCGCTTGAACACGCGGCTGATGCTGCCGTAGGGCAGATAATAGCGGCGGTCGATGTAAAAGCTGTTGAGGTACAGCGCCTTTTTGCCAACGCCGCAGGGGCCGATCTTTTTGCAGGACTTTCTGTCCTCCACCAGCTCCTGATTATCAAGCTTTGCCATACCCAGCTGTGCAGGTTTGAAGATCATGGAAGTTCCCTTCTTTACTGTTAGTTTCCGGTCCAGCCGCAGATGCTGCAGCCATTCCAAATAAAATCACCGGTTCTATTTTCGCACTGCAGCCCTCAAAATGCAACCCCTTCTGCTGCTAAGATTTGCACAAAAGGTTTGTCTGTTATGTCAAAACACCCCCGTCACTGCGGGGTGCAGCGGCGGGGGTGTCAGAGTTTAAGGCTTATGCGGTGCGGCAGACATCCTTATGCCTTCTGAGAAGCGGTGTGCTTCTTGGTAGCATAGATGAAGAGTGCCAGCATTGCGATTGCAAAGATGATGCCGATGGGGTATGCAACGGCAGTGTTGTAAGCGACCAGCTTGCCGTCTGCGTAAGTATTGATCATCTTGCCCAGGCACTCAGGTGCCAGCACGAAGTAGGTGCAGGACACAGCGCTCATGAAGGTAGCGGGCACAGCGGTGATCCAGTAGTTCTTCTTCTCCTTGAACAGGTACATGGATGCAGCCCACAGAACGATCATGGCCAGCGTCTGGTTGGTCCAGCT
>NZ_QVGS01000026.1:0-1936 GCF_003603005.1 Faecalibacterium sp. AF27-11BH | reverse complement strand
TCCAGCTGAAGTAGCGCCAGATCACGGTGTAGTTGATGAAGCCCAGTGCGTTGCCGATGCCCAGGAAAGCACCAACGCCCAGCACAGGAACACAGAGCTTCAGGCGGTTTGCGTAGCTGTCCTGATCGATCTTGAGCCAGTCGGCCAGAGTCAGACGAGCGGAACGGAACGCGGTATCGCCGGAGGTGATGGGGCAGATGACAACGCCGATCATTGCCAGAGCAATGCCAATGCCGCCCATGGTCTTTGCACACACGTCGTAGATGGCAGCAGACTGACCAGCAGCCAGAGCCTCGGCCAGACCAGCCATCTTGCCGTCGGTGATGGTGTACAGTGCGCAGCCGGCAGCGGCCCAGATCAGAGCGATGACGCCCTCGCAGACCATTGCGCCGTAGAACACGAAGTGGCCCTGCTTCTCACTCTTCATGCAGCGAGCCATCAGAGGCGACTGGGTGGAGTGGAAGCCGGAGATAGCGCCGCAGGCAACGGTGATGAACATGAAGCTCCAGATGGGAGTGCCCGACGGATGCATGTTGCTGAAGTTTGCCCAGATCTCGGGGATGGTGTAGGCGGGGTTGGTAAAGATGCCGAAGATAACGCCCACAGCCATGATGATCAGGCAGATGCCGAACACGGGGTAAATCTTACCGATGATGGCATCAATGGAGATAAAGGTTGCGATGAAGTAGTACACCAGAATGATGATCAGCCAGAACAGGGTGGTGGTCAGCAGACCGGACATACCACTGTTCTTGCACAGGGTAACGATCAGGCCTGCGGGGCCCACTGCGAACACGGTACCGACCATGATCAGCAACACAACAGAGAACACACGCATGATGTTCTGCATGACAGGTCCAAGGTATCTGCCGGTGACCTCAGCGATGGATGCGCCATCGTTGCGCTCGCTCATCATACCGGAGAAGTAGTCATGCACACCACCTGCAAAGATGGTGCCGAAGGTGATCCACAGGAACACCACGGGACCCCACAGAGCACCCTGCAGTGCACCAAAGATGGGGCCCAGACCTGCAATGTTCAGCAACTGGACGAGGAACAGCTTCCACTGGGGCATCACAACGTAGTCAACGCCGTCGTTGATGCGCACAGCAGGAGTTTCGCGGTCGTCCGGTCCGAACGTGTTGTCAACGATCTTGCCATAGACAAAGTAGCCGATGATCAAGAGCGCCAGACAGAGTAAGAAACTAATCATACCAGAAACCTCCTTTTTGATTCAAACCACAGCCAGCATTTTGCGTGCCCAGCTGCGGCTCTGACCAATCTCTGGCTTCATGTTAACACTTTTTTCATAAAGCAGTTAATATTTTTCTGGTATGGTTCCCATATCAAAAAGTATATGGCAAGATGCTTCCGCGGAATACCTGCAAAGAATTTTTATCGCATTCACGGCAAATTTTCTTAATTCCCCGGCAAAGACCTTTCCCGGAACCGGTCAAAGCCGCTGCTGCCAAACTTTCCAGTCTGTTTTTGTGCAAGTTGCTTAATCGTTTTCAATTTTCTCCGCAAATCGTGATTTCTTTGCCTGAAACGCCGCAAAATACAAGGCACCCTCCGCCGAGCCGTTTCAGCGGAGGGTGCCTTATTCAGCAGATCATTTGTATATATGTTTGTATATATCGTGTCATGCCTTCTGGGCTGCCTTCTTCGTTGCGTGGAGGAAGACTGCCAGCATTGCAATGGCAAAGATGATGCCGATGGGGTATGCCACTGCGGTGTTGTAAATGGTGGTGCCTTCTGCGGTCTTGGCGTTCAGCAGGCCGCCCAGGCATTCGGGAGCCAGAATGAAGTAGGTGGAAGAGACCGCGCTCATGAAGGTGGCAGGCACAGCGGTGATCCAGTAGTTCTTCTTCTCCTTGAACAGATACATGGATGCAGCCCACAGAACGATCATGGCCAGCGTCTGGTTGGTCCAGCT
>NZ_QVGS01000025.1:3230-6908 GCF_003603005.1 Faecalibacterium sp. AF27-11BH | reverse complement strand
TTTGATTATAGCATATCTTTTGGAAGAACAAAATACTTTATGTACGCCGCCCGCAGGCGGCAAAAGTCAGTCCAGTGGAAATTCCAGCTCGGCAAACTCTGCATCGGTCAGCAGTTTCAGCTTTTCGATAACCACCACCGATAGTTCCCGCAGAGCGGTCTCGTCCGGCATCAGGTAGCACTGCATGAGCCGCAGTTCGTGAATGAGCCCCAGCCGGGTGCCGGTGTTGTAGAGCATCATCAGCATCAGTTCCTCATGGTTAAAGTTCATGCGCATCCCTCACTTTCCGGCAGACGATGGGGTTGCACTCCGGGGCACATAACGGTTCATCCGGTTGTTCCAGATGTCAAAGTCGGCGCAGGCGGTGGCATCCGGGCGCTGGGCGTAGATCATGAGCTGGTCCGCAAAACTGTACTTGTACAGCCGGGATGCGGTGGTCAGGTAGTCCGTCCAGCTTTCCCAGTATCGGGTCAAGCCGTTGGCCGTGCGCTGGGCAAGGGCGAGATATTCTTCGGTTTTGCTTGGCATAGCGTTCCTCCTTCCATTTTTTGAGCATAAAAAGAGCGGGCAACCGTTTTGTGGTCGCCCGCTGGAAAGTGTATTGAGATAAGATTATTTGCTATTGTCCTTTATGTACTTCATAACGCAGCACCCCATCACGATGACAGGAAGCACTGTTCGTAAACCGAGGTCGCCGACCCGCACATTTACATCAACCACAAGTCCTGCAAACCATGCCGCTAAAGTGAAAACAGTTGCCCATCCGTAGCTCATTGAAATCACCTCGTAAAGTTATCTCAGTGCTTTGCCGCCAATTTCTCGGCCATCTCCAGCAGACGGTCAAAGGTCTGCTTTTCTTCCGGCTCCTCGATCAGTTTTGCAAGGAGCGCACGGAACACATCGGTGCTGTCCTGCCCCAACGTAACTGCAACTTTTTCAATGCAGTCGTGCAGTTTTATGACCGCCTTATCGGAGGGTTTGGATTTTGCAAGCAGGTCGGACAGGTAGCTGATGAAGGGATAGGTGGAATCATCGTTGATGATCTCGTTGGTCTCCTCGATGATCTTCTGGTTATCTTCGGGGGTCATATCGCCCTTTTCTTCCCATACATCACGGGAAGATGTGCGGCCTTTCAGAAAGGTGGCAAAAAGCAGGCGGTCGATGGGTGATCTTTTTTTGGTGTCCATTGGCTATCCTCCGCTTTCAATTTTTCTGTGCATTAAAACTGATTTTAGTATAGCATGAATGGAAGTATTCTATCAAGCCCACTTTCTTGCGGGTTATGAAAATTTTTCGGAGCGATGGCTTATGACAATTATCCCAGTTGACAACCATCGACAAGCTGAAAGTCGTCATCGTATTCCTGTTATATAAGGTTGATCGTCGTTTCATCAAAATTCTTAATACTGAACATTGTGCACCACTCTACATCATCCCGAACCGGCTCAAAGTGCAGTGCTGAGCAAGCAGCATGAAGCCTGCCTTGTGATTTTTCTCCAGGCATAATCACTGTTGGTCCGTCAGCTCCACCGATAATGCCTACGCAAGCATTATTTTGGGTTTCCGGCGTGAAGGAGTCTCCCTCCACAGCAATTTCCATAGGCTTATCTCCATCGCAGCAATCACAAATCGAGATATCTTCCTCCGATTCAGGGAAAAGCGTATAACGCATGACGGTAAAATGTGTCGGATAAACCCAGCGGTCAGAACCGAAACACTTTTGAGGAATTGTTTGTTGCTCTATTTCCTGCACGGTCAATGTATAGTTTGTTCCGCTGACCGGATGGAGGAAAGAAAACGAATCACCGGGAGCGTGTGTCTGGAAATGTGGTCCCGGCACACGGCATGGCCGTTGCTCCATCGTAAGGGAGAGGGATTTTATTTCAGGACGGCGTTTGCTTGTCCACGGAAATGCCGCCCGAAAAATCATCCACCCATAGGATGTATCCAAATCATAGTGTTCCAATGCCCACTTTGCTTCCGCTTCATTGATCATCCCGTCTGGCAAACATGGATTAAAGACCACCGAGCAACCGTGGGAGGTCAGCATTGTTTTCCCGTTCAATTCCAAACGAGGAATAAAGTCAAGACAAAGTGGATTTTCTAAATCTATTTGCAGTTGCTGCTCCTGCGTGAAGTATTCACAAGAGTCGTTTTCGGGGTGTAAATCCCATTTAGTCATGAACTTGCGAATGTCTTCCTCCGGGGTACGCATACAAAAGTCCACAACGAACCCCTTGCTGCACGAATACGCCGCAGGAATGATCCAATGATGCCCGGCCCATTCAAATTGCTGATTCAAGGGGACTTCTGTTCCGGCACGTTCTTTTCCCGAATGTCCCCAGAAGTTTCCCTCAAAGTAGACTTTCCACTCCGGGATAGCTGGTTTTGCGTTCTGGTCCACAACATCGTAATATTCTTTGGTGTACTTGATTTTGCTGTAATCAAAAGATGCCTGAAGCTCTTTGATATATGCCCATGGCCGCTCCATTGGCATCAGCTTTAATTTCGTAGCGACAAGCGCAAGGGTTTCCTGCTGCTCCTGCGTGGGAGGGTTGTCTTGTAAGAAGGTTTCAAATTGTGCTTTATCCCACATCCATGCCTGCTCCAATGCTGCCACATCGCCGCAGGCAAGCAGTAGCCGCAGAAAATCAGCGAAATTTTTTGCCAACGGATGAACATAGTTTGGAAATGTGTTCGCCGGGCTGACAGCAAAAACCATACCGCCAAAGCCACGAACAAAACAGAAGTGGATTCCATCCACACCGGTCCAACCAAATACAGACGCACCCTTTGGTGTGCAAAAATACGGTTCGTTATCTGTACGGCGTTCTACGCCTAAGGATGAAAGATCAATGTCAGTCTGTAATAATTTCTGAAATGTTTTGTCCATCGGCTGATCCTCTTAAATAGGAATTTGATTATTTTTTTCCTTTTCGGAGATAAAGAATTGCGGTAACAAGACACATTCCTGCAATTCCTGCCAGAAATGAATTGGAATAGTTCTTTGTCAGAATGGCCCAAAGGTTGATTGACACAAAGACAGTTAAAAATATAATATCGATTATTCTATTTTTCATTTCTGTTACCCCTGCAACTTTCCGAGTTGTCGAGTTCAGTATACCACACCAAATGGCATTGTAAAAGAGAATATGTATGCCGCCCGCAGGCGGCAAAAATCAGTCCGGGGGAAATTCCAGTTCGGCAAACTCGACATCGGTCAGCAGTTTTAGCTTCTCGATAACACCCTCCGACAGTTCCCGCAGGGCAGTTTCATCGGGCATCAGGTAGCACTGCATCAGCCGCAGTTCGTGAATAAGCCCCAGCCGGGTGCCGGTGTTGTAGAGCATCATCAGGGTCAATTCCTCGTGGTCAAAGTTCATGTTCAGCCCTCACTTTCCGGCAGACGATGGGGTTGCACTCCGGGGCATCGCACTTTTCCTTAAGATTCATCAGCACCGAAGGGCGTTCCGGCTGCTTGTCCAGAAACCCCTGTAAATCTTTGAAGCCGATGCTGTCCACATAATGCACAGACACCTCGCCATTGCGTTTAAGTGCGATCACATCGCTGACCGACAGGCTGTGTCCCTCAAAATCCTGCGGACGGGAGAGGTTGAACACCTGAAACAGTTCTTCCAAAACCTCGTTGTTTGGCACATCCTGCCACATGGCGGGCAG
>NZ_QVGS01000025.1:0-3220 GCF_003603005.1 Faecalibacterium sp. AF27-11BH | reverse complement strand
TTCATGTTCAGCCCTCACTTTCCGGCAGACGATGGGGTTGCACTCCGGGGCATCGCACTTTTCCTTAAGATTCATCAGCACCGAAGGGCGTTCCGGCTGCTTGTCCAGAAACCCCTGTAAATCTTTGAAGCCGATGCTGTCCACATAATGCACAGACACCTCGCCATTGCGTTTAAGTGCGATCACATCGCTGACCGACAGGCTGTGTCCCTCAAAATCCTGCGGACGGGAGAGGTTGAACACCTGAAACAGTTCTTCCAAAACCTCGTTGTTTGGCACATCCTGCCACATGGCGGGCAGATCAGCATAGTAGGTGACCTCGTAATGCTCCGGGTCGGGCGTTTTGCCCCGACGATTCAACTCCCGCATAGAAGCAAATCTTTCATCGAAGATTTTTTCGTCATGCCGCAGCTGCATCACCATATAAACATCGCACCCTGCGTTCAGAAACTTCTGCGAGATGTCCGTCATGGGTTCACCGTCAAAATTCTGGTTCCATTTTTGCTGCATCGTCCACCTCACAGTTCCGGTGCAGAACGTGCAGAGGATTGTGGCGCAGACGTATCACTTGCCAGTTCTGCCAGCTTTTCCAGTGTGGAAGGGCGATGGTCTACACTCAGTTCCTCGGCTTCCGCAACTTTATCCATGACTACATCGTAGTCCTGCAGTAGCCGCCGGCCCTTTTCCATGTGGTGTGCTTCCAGAATCTGCTCACGGGCTTCCTGAATGGTCAGTTCCGGGGCACCCAGCTGCCCGCCGTCCATCACGGAAAAATCGCTGTGGTAAATGGTGTAGTCCCATCCATCCTCACAGGACTGGATGGCAAGATAACCTTTGCCACCCAGTTCCCATGCGGCCTGCTCGTCCTGTGTCTGAATTTCGGGGTAGAAGTCGGCATGGTTCCGCTCCATGACCTCGGCAAACTGGCAGATGTGGAACACATTGCCCAGACCGCCCATGTCAAAGTGATAATCATCCAGATGTTCCACCCGTGCCGTAAAACTGCGCCCATCCGGGTAATCCACCTGAATCACGCCGCCATCTGGAATGCGATAGAGGTCATCATAGTGGCTGTTGATGAGACGAATATCCTTCGGCAGCGTTTCCGGCTCCCAGATGCGCCGCCTGCCGATGCCCGCCTGCGGGATGTTTTCGAGGATCTTTACGCTTTCCTGTTGGATGACCTTGCGGTCATCGTCCGAAAGTTCAAACAGATACCAGTTCCGAGCGGCAGAAATGGCGTTCCTGCCATCGGGCGGCAGGTTCTTTTCCGAGATCTGCCCGCTTTCCAGCGGCTCACCAGTTGCCTTGTTGTAGGTGGCAAAGCCGACGCCTGCGCCATTCTCTCGCAGATGCAAGTATTTGTCGTCATTGATGAGATAAACAGCTTCTTTGGTTTGTTCCATCAGCACCCACCTTCAAATTCCAGAGAAAACCTGCTGCGGCCATCAGCTTCACAGGACAGCAGGACGGTGGCGTTGTAGGTCTTGCCCTTGGCGCTCTTGCAGTCCTTCAAGCGGACACGACCATCCCGCAGCAGCTTGTCTGCCACATGAGCGTCCAGCCGCTTGCCCAGACGCTTGAAGAACGCATTGTCCTTCCACAGCACGAAACGGCACTCCCTGTTCTCACAGAACCAGCCCTTTTCACGCTCCACGACAGGCTTCCCACAGTTCGGACAGACACCAATGATTTTGTTTTTCATAAGCGCATTCGCTCCCTTCGCAGCCTCGGTGGTCGTTACCAGCGAGGAGATCATCTCTTTGATTTCAGTCATAAAAGTTTCCGGCTCCATTTCGCTGCGCTCGATTTGCAGCAGTTTTGTTTCCCAATCAGCGGTCATTTCCGGGGATTGGATTTCTTCGGGCATCACGGTGATGAGGGCTTTGCCCTTGTCGGTGGGCAGAAGCACCTTGGTTTTCTTGGTGCCTTTCCGTTCCAGAAAGCCCTTCTGCACCAGCTTTTCGATGGTGGCGGCTCTGGTTGCCGGGGTGCCGATGCCCTGACGTTCTACGCCCTCCGGCATACTGTCCGCACTGGCGGTTTCCATAGCGTGCAACAGAGTGTCCTCAGTAAAATGCTTCGGCGGGGACGTTTGACCCTCCTTTAGCTCGGCGTTGAGAATACCGCACTCGTTTTCCGCTGCATTGGGCAGGGCGGTGAGTTCCTGCTTCCGGTTCAAGATGTCTGCCAGCACCTTGCGTTCCACCGCCTTCCAGCCTTCTTCCAGAATCTCCTTGCCCTTGGCGGTAAATTCCTCCCCGGCACATTCGGTGGTCAGCAGGGTTTCCAGATACCGGAAGGGCTTGCTGACTGCCATCAGCGTCCGGGCGATGATGAGCTTCAGGACGTTCTGCTCCCCCTTGGGCAGTGCGTCCAGATCGGCTTGCAGCATACTGCGGGTGGGCAGGATGGCGTGGTGGTCGGTGACTTTTTCCCGGTTTACGGTGCGCCGTGTCCGGGGCACAGCCTCATCTACATCTGCCGAGGTAATGTCGAGAAAGCCCTCCAACTCCTCAGTCAGTTCCTCCAGCATTTCCTCGTCATCGTCGGTGATATAGCAGCTATCAGTTCTGGGATAAGTGGTAAGTTTCTTCTCATACAGGCTCTGTACATAGTCCAAAGTCTGCTGTGCGCTGTACCCCAGCAAGCGGTTAGCGTCCCTCTGAAGAGTGGTCAGATCATACAGTGGTGGTGGATTTTCGGACTTTTCCTTGCGGGTGATGCGCTGGATCGTTGCTACCATCTCCTTTCGGCAGGCTTTCAACAGTTTTTCAGCAACGGATTTTTCAGGAATGCGGCGGCTGGATGCCGTGCAGCCGCTGGTCAGTTCCAGATCCACTGTGTAGAATTTTTCCGGGGTAAAGGCGGCAATGGCGGCTTCTCGCACCACCGTCATGGCAAGCACCGGGGTCATAACACGCCCTACCGCCAGCGGTTGACCGTACAGGCACGAAAAAAGCCGGGACGCATTGATGCCAACCATCCAGTCGGCACGTTCCCGGCAGAGTGCTGCGTTGTACAGCGCATCGTATTCAGTTGACGGTTTGAGATGGGCGAAACCCTCCCGGATGGCGTTTTCCTCCATGCTGGACAACCACAGGCGAGAAAAGGACTTTTTGCAGCCTGCTTGCTGGTACACCAAGCGGAAGATCAGTTCTCCCTCGCGCCCTGCGTCTGTAGGATAGTTCTCGGAGGTGACTTTTCTGACTTTGTTACT
>NZ_QVGS01000024.1:432-10128 GCF_003603005.1 Faecalibacterium sp. AF27-11BH | reverse complement strand
ACCGTCTGCAAAAGCTGTTCCAAGCCTTTTGCAGACAGATACTGCGCCTGCACGGGAATCAGGGTGGTGTCTGCCGCCGCCAGTGCATTTACGGTCAGCATCCCAAGGGAAGGGGTGCAATCCAGCAGAATGAAATCGTAGTCGTGCTTTGCGCCTTCCAGCACCTGTTTCAGCATCTTCTCCCGGTTCATGCAGTTGACAAGGGAAACTTCCAGCCCCGCCAGTTCAATGTTTGCCGGAATCAGGTCAACGCCCTCTGTGTGGTGCAGGATGCCTTCGCCGGGTGGAATGCTCTGGTCGTTCATGGCTTTTGCCATCAAGGTGGAAAGGGTTGTGGGCAGTTCATCGGGCTGCTGCCAGCCCATGCTGATGGTCAAACTGCCCTGCGGGTCAGCGTCCACCAACAGGACTTTCTTGCCTTCCATCGCCAGCCCGATGCCTAGATTTTCACAGGTGGTGGTCTTGCCAGTGCCGCCTTTCTGGTTGACGATGGCAATTGTGGTTGCTTTCTTTGAAATTTTTATCACCCCCGCATCGCTAAGTCGTGATTAGTTTGGTTTTGATAGGAAAGCTGCATCGTGGTGGGTGCGTTGTACAGAGAAGCGAGCAGGTATTGTTTCATGTTTCGGATCGGGCTGCTGTTCTCTGCAAGGCACTTCAGCACAAAGCGGATATGGTCAGCGTTCAGCTTCATAAAGCGACTGCGTACCACCTCGGCGGGCTTATCGTCCCCGGCAATGCGCAGCAGCTTGCGGTTGGTAGCGCAGGTGTCCACCAACAAATCTACGATCTGATAGATGGTGTCCTCATCGTCCGGGCAGAGCCGGAGCAGAAGGTCTACCTCCAAAGACTGAGAAAAATATTCTTCCAGTTGGGTGCGTTTGCTCATCCCATCCGCTTCTTCAGAATTGAATGGATCAGTCTCACTCATTTCAGTATCATTCTCTTTAGTCTTATTACATCGTGATTTTGAAGGGTCTTGAGTTGCGTTTTTGAAGCCTCCAGAATCGTGAAAATCACGATTCTGGAATATTGATTTTGACGATTCTGCTGAAAAGTTCTTCACATACACCAAACTTGGCTTTCCCAGACCTCTGCGTTTTCGTTCAATCAGACCAAACTTTTCGAGTTCCCGGAGCAGCTTGGTCGCTTTGTTGTCTGCGCAACACAACGCCCTCTTGACATCCTCTATCGTGAAGATGATGAACACCCGGTTCTGCTCGTCCAGCCAGCCGTTTTTCACAGACAGGCTCATGCGGTCCAGCAGGATGCCGTACAGGGTTTTTGCATCGGTGGACAGACTCTGGAACCGTGGCTCCTGAAAAAGAGCCTTGGGAATGCGGTAGAACGAAAACAGTTCTCCGGTTTGCCCGTAGAAATAATCAAGGATCATGCTGTTTTTCAACCGTCTGTCCTAAAACGAACGTGATTCTTCGTGCGTAGGAAGATGTTTTTGCAACATAAATAACAGGCATTTTGAAAACTCACCTCCAGTCATTCAGTTGAGATATGTACAAAAATTGACGTTATACCGTATATGTTTTATGGTGCGTATACCGCTTGCTATATTTTGTATAAAGTAAGGCAATATTTGATGGCTTTTTTAGGCATTTTCATCTTTGTTGGGTGCGTAGCTGTCGGCCCTGTTTTTGCCGATTTGCGCAATAAAAAAGAAACAGCCAGAAAAAATCCAACTGTTTCTCGTCAATTTTATTGCACAGGGGATATAATCCGAATCATCCCCATACGGTGCGTGATCCGCAAGAAGTATTCAGATGGTCGCCCGTTCAAATCACATCTGAAGCGCATCTCTCCTGAAGTGTGACTTTTTTGCATTGAAGCAAAAATGGCAATTTTTTCTCGAAAGCAATGCTCGTCCAAAAAACCGCATTACGCCTATATTTTTTGCCGTTTTCCCAAAGAAATATTTTGTCCTTTGGGGGCTTCTTTAAGGTCCGCATGGGAGAGCGTTCGGTTCGCATCCGAGAGGTCAAGGGTTCGAATCCCTCTAGGTCCACCAAACAAGAAAAATCCGAACCTGTTTCCGATTGGAGAAGGGTTCGGATTTTTCGTTTTCTTCGGGTTTGAAAATGAAGGCTCCCGTGGACGACGCAAAACTCCGATACCTTGTCATAGACCGTAAGCCACTAACAAGATTTGGAGGGTATGATTATGAAGTACGATGCAAGGGCTTGCCATTTCAACATGGATACCGGGTGCGTGGAACTGCTACTCCGGGATGGGAGAAAAATTTCCATTGACGGCACCGGGGTCGAGGATGCGCTGGACGTGACTATGGCACAGCAGACGGAACTGGACTACCTCATCTACAATGATCCGCTGGGCTATGCAGATTTGATTCTGAACGGTGACCCGGAGGAATATTTGAAGAATGTGGCCAGGAGCCATAGGTTAGAAGATTAAGGACAAAAAAAAATAAAGTGTTCTTCCAGAAAGTCTAGCATCCGACCGATACCGTCCGTCAGACGCTCGGTGAAGCCGCGTTCCTCATGCAGCTCAGATTGCAGATAATAATTCTCGTCCCGCAGCCTACGGTTTTCCTGTTCAAGCCGCTGCTGCCGCTGTGCTTCTTCCAGCCGCTTTTGCATGGACGGCACTTGCGACCGCAGACGGGTGTTTTCCGCTGTCAACTCTTTTACCTTTTGCCGATCCGTCACGCTGCGCAGCGCCATTTTCTTTAATTGCTCGACTTGATCCACCGTCACGCCCTTTACTGCCCCTGTGAGCGTCTTTTCTGGCTGAATATCCTTCATGGATACATTTACCCTGTCTGCCTCCTTTAAGAGCCGTACAGTGCCTTTCAGAGCGTCTCGTTGCCGTTCCAGCTCGGCAACTTCCTGCTCAACTGCCGCTGTCTGCTGCTGCACCGCTTCCAGTCTCGCCGCCGCTTCCTTGAACTGCGGTAAGTCCATGTGTGGTCTGTTCGTGCCGAGAGAGATAATTTCAAAATCGTGCCGCTGGGCAATCTCCGTCAGAGCTTCTTTCTCTCGCTCCATCCACGCCGCCCATTCAGTCTGCTTTCTGCCGACACCAACAAACCCCTGCTGCTTCAACGCCTGTTTCATGGATACCCTGGTCGCAAGTCCTCTGGACTGCTCCGTTGCCACAGGGATAAAATCGACATGGAGATGGGGCGTTGCCTCGTCCATGTGCAGCACCATATTGAACACCCGCAGATGGGGGTTGCGTTCTGCAAAGGAATCCGCAAAATCTTTCAGAGCTGCCGCAGCCCGTTCTCCATCCGGCGTACCGCACCCACAGTCGCTCATGTTGCCGATCTGGAAGATCGCTTCATGGAACAGCTTTTCCTGTTTGCTCTGCCGGATATGCTCATAGTAGTCCGGTATCTTATCTCTCGTTTTGGTTTTCTTTGCGTTGTAGGCTGTGAGAGCTTCATCAAAAACCATGTGGTAGACCTGCTTCAGATCCTCGTTGCAAAAAGTGATATTCTGCTCCGTTCGGCTCTGGTCTACATTCGCCGCAGAGAAGCTACGGTTGTTGTGCCGGATGCTTCCCGCACCTGTCATGCCCGAAATCGTAACTCCCATAAAATCGCCCCCTTTCCGCTTAATCTTCCGTTCTCTATTTTATCATAAACTTCCGCTAAAAACAACCTCTTTGTTACTTTCTGGTGAGAAAGTAAAACGCAAAGGCACTTTCACACCGCCGCCCCCTTTTGTGCCCGGCAGTGTGAAAGTGCTTTGCGCGCTCCCGCGGGGAGAAAGGGGCCAATTGCTATTATGCTACAACTGGCCCCTTTCACTAAAGTTAAATGTTAATTTTACGGAACAATGCCAGTAACCGTTCTCGATACAACACCACCAGAAATCTCGCCAGTAGCATCTACATCAATGTTAAAATCTGCGCTTATCGTAGTTCCAGAAGCAAAAGTTTTTCCTGTATATTTAAGACAGGTTAAGGTGTACTTAGGGATACCAAAATCATCCTGATAGTTGACGGAAATAGTCTTAGTCTTTGAGTAAGACCCTGTTGTCTTATACTTCCATACAATAGATCCTGTTATTTTTTGTAACAAGGTTGTTCGGCACTGCGCTATAATGGAAAAGTACAACTCATCAACATAGTGAATATTAGTAGTCACATTAACTGTTGCAATAGCTCGATTTCCTTGAACAGTATATGGGATTCCGCATTCTTCAAGTTCAGACTTCATCTCATCAAGTTCATCCAAACTCAAAGAAACTGGGATCTCAAATGTTTCTGAAGCTATAATACCTTGCTCTGCACTCATAGCCACATCTTCATCAGACGCCGCAAATGCCGTCATAGAAAGAGAGCACAACATTACAACCGCCAAGAACAGAGAAACAAGTCTTTTTCTTATCATACTGAAATCTCCTTTTTTGATTATTTTTTAGGGAAAGTCAACTCAAAGCAAACTCAAAACATTGGAAACCCTCCATTCTATATATCTGGGGTTTAACCCAAAACCGTACTTACGCCTTAGCGACAATTGAATATCTGGCAAAATATCTGCCAGCACTATGTTCCCTTTTTGGGGGAGAACACAGCTAATATCTGTATCAAAATAGTCATCTTGAACATTCACAACTTTATTTTTATAAAAAATTCTTAAGTTACTCTGATTTTGTATGATTAGACTCCACTCATCAGAAATAGCTTCGATCTGAGCAGCAGATAACATAACGCAATCTTTTTTCAGCGAATCGGCTATCTCTCCTGGGGAGAAATCACTATAACTAATAATACCTTGCAATTGCGGTCTACTAACGTAAATAGTAATCGCTACATCTCGAAAAAAAGTTATTGCTGCAAACAAACCACAAATTTCAGCAGGGCAAAAGCTATATAAAATAGTCAACGGGTGTTCAACTAAAGAATTTTTCGCAAGCGACACATCACTAAAATCTGCCCAATTTATATACTGTAGCATATCACCATCTGTTACAGCAAAAATCGAAAAATCTTTTGAACAATAATACACCCTCTGAATTCCTCCTGCTTTTAATGAATTAAATAAATTTCTATCAAAAACAAGATAATTCATAGCATCTATTTTTTTCATTATGCAACCACTTTCTCCATCTTTATATCTCCTAACTGTCTTCGCCAAAAAACAACCGACTAAACCACCCTCTTTTTTGAGGTTTATCATCCACCACTTCTCGCATTTCCCCACCAGAAGTCAACCTCTGTTGAAGTGTTCCCGCATGAAGTGCCTGAGCTACCTGTGCGGTCTGTTGCGCCGCCACCAATGCCGAGCTGACATCTGCCAGTCTTGCGTTCAGTTCCTCGATCTGCTTATCCTTTACTTCAAGCTGCTCATTTTTACGGTCTAATTCCCTTTGCAACATGGAAATCAACACATCTTCCGAGGTTTCGCCCATCACCTAAATAATGCTGATATATAGCGGTTTTTTGGCTTTCGCTGATTGCGAAACTTCCTTTCGCATCTTTCGAAACATGGTTTCGCCGACACCACGCTCTGACCGCCTGTTCTGACACGCCACATTCTGCCGCTATTTCCGTTATAACACCCGCCATATATCATCACCACTCTTTCGTTTGGATCGATTCTCAAAACAAATCGCTATGAGAACCCGTCCTAATCAATTTCAAAATTAAAGTCTCTCTGACAGCCTTGTAAACAAGCAACCAATCCGGCTCAATGTGGCACTCTCTCATGTCCTTATAGTTTCTGGAATTAGTGAGAGCGTGATCTCGGTATGCCTCCGGCAATGGTTGCTCATTGCATAACAGCGTAATGACTTCTTCCAGCTTCTTCGGATTGCAGCCCCGTTTTACCGCAAGCTTATAATCTCGTTTGAACTGCCCCGTAAACTCCGGCTTAAGCATTAAGTGCCTCCATCAAATCACAGACGCTGTCAAACGGGCCAAACATATCCTCGCCCTTGTCTGCCGCTTCCATCGCAGCATAGGTAGTGGCGTTCGGCTCGTCAACCTTGACCTCAAAGGGAAGTCCATGACACCTAAGTGCCTGGCGATAAAAAATCCCCGTTGCCGTACTCAAATCCATTCCCAAAGTCTTAAAAAGAGCTGCCGCCTGTGCTTTCAGCTCCGGCTCCATTCTAATCGTCATATTTCCTTTAGCCATACATAGCACTCCTTTCTCATCACATAGCTTGCACTTATATTATACTCAACATTCATTCGTTTTGCAAGTGCGTTGCAAATATTATTTGTATCTTTTCTGTGAACACCGTTTTTCTATATGGTAACACCGCAGCGTGCACATTTAAGGGTTGAAAAAGCCTTATTTTATGCGGTTTTCCAGCCTCGTTTTTGGTGGGTGGTAATAAAACCCTTACCCGCCTCCAAAACGCCTTACAGGGCATTTCTGGTGCGTTTACAGCCCTTTCTTAAAATTCTCCACCAACAAATCGCTCAAAGCCTGTGACGGGCGTATTTTGACCGTTATATGCCCCTCCGGTATAGTGTCCCACCATTTGCGAATGGTGGGATAAGTCAATCCCGTCTCCCTTTTGCAATGGCTTTTCGTTCCCCCCGGATGTTGCTGCCGCCATTCATAGACCGTTTTCTGCGCCGTTCCGCTTCCAGATGGGCGTCCACCATTCGTACATTCCCCGATGCCAACCTTAAATTGTCTATTCATATTCATGTACTGCATGTGGAGTTTTTGTGATCGTCCATTCCGTCTATTCCTCTCGATACGAACATCGGTCAGAGCTTCAATATCAGAAATCGTGAAATTGTAATACTCCTTGTCGTAGGCCTCCAGCGCACTCCGTATATCTTCCTCGGTCAATGCGTTCTCATGCTTCACCATCTGTAGATCATCAAAAGCCTGTTTCATGTCCTGCCGGAGCTGCTGCTTCGACACACCGCATTTGTAGGCATAAATGGCAAGACACATCAGAAAGAAATACCGATGCCCACCCTTTATCTCCCCGATCTGCCGCATCCACCAATGGAGGTGTGCCCAACTGGACACACCTCGGTGAGATACATCTATATAAGGCAGGGCGTTCCCTTTACTGGGAGCGTCCTGCTGTTTTTATGCTGCAACAGGCAAGGCTTGTAGAGCTTCCTGTTCTTTCAGCCACACCTCGTATTCACGCTGGCCTTCCTCACTGTTGAAAAACTCAACCATGGAGGGATAAAAGCAACGTGCCAGCGCCTTGATTGCTTCATCCGGGTAGCCGGATTTGTTCGACTTCTTCTTTTTGTTCAAATAGTATCCTCCGAAAATCAAAGTTCCATATCCTGCCCACGCTTGCGGTTTCGCTGCGGCACATTCATGGTGCGCTCCTGCTTGGGGACAAGAATCTTTTCCAGAAAGCTGCGAACCAGTTCAGGCGCACGGTGGAGGGCGTCCAGATAGGGCTTCACTTCGTACCAGAGTTCATGATACTTTTGACCCCAATGAACAGCTTCCTTCTTGGCGGTGGAAAGCTCTTCTTTCAGGCGGCGGTTCTCCACGTCCATCATATAACCGTGGTCGGCTTGCTTTTTCAGTTTGGAGAATTCTTCCTCGGTCAGCGAATAGTTGCCGAGGAAGGTTCGCTTGCCGATATAATCCAGATCGCGCGCATGAATGAGGGCTTCTTTTGTGAGCGTGGCCTTTTTCTGCACAGCGGCAAGTTCCTTTTCGGTCTTGGAGAGGGTTTTGTTGGTTTGGGTGAGGTGCTGCTCTTTCTGGTCAATCTGGGCGGTCAGGCTGTCCAGCCGTTCCTGCTCCCGCTGGACTTTGAACTGAGTGACAGTCAGGTGTTCTTCGGTGCTGCCGCGCTCACCACGCTCTACATCGGTATACCCGGCGCTGCGCATATAGTTGAAGAAATCGTCTTGCAGGATGCTGTACGACTTCTTCAGCACGGGCTTACCGTTCTTTTGCAAAACAGGCTTTCCAGCATCGTCCAGTAGGGGCTTGGATGCCCATTTCTTGCTTCGGCTGACCTGCATGACAGTCTCCTTTACGGTACCGACCAGTGCCTTATCCTTGCAGCGTTTCGACCACAGGATCTGCTTTTCCACCACAGGTACATAGACCACATGGAGGTGGTAGTGGTAAACTTCGCGGCCTAGTGCTTCGGTCATGGCACGGTTGATCTCATCGGCGTGCATGACTGCCGAGAGGATATACTGCTCACCACCCACGATTTGAACGGCTGCTTTGTAGGCATCCTCATAGAACTGCTTGGCGAACTCGTAGCCGCCGTGGTTGTCGAAGTAGGCTGAGTTGACATCAAAGACAAGTTCACAGTAGTGGGTAGCATCCGGCTTCAGGCCGTGCGTGGAGATGGTTCCGGCGGCTTCCAGTTGGGAGAACAGGTCGGTGTAGCTGGCGGTTGGCTTTTTGAAGTGGACGTTCCATGCAGCGCGCTGGGGGATAATATCGGGGTTTCGATAGCTGTCTTTTTCGCGCTCGTTGTGCTGCTGGGTGTTGCCAACAGCCTTGTCCGAAACGGCAAGGTTTCGGACACTGGTGCGGTCAATACCATCATTTCTTGCCAAAGGGCATCCCTCCTTTCGGGGTTCAGAGGAAGGTGACGAGGACGGAGATGCACTTCCCCGGAAGTGTAATAACCCACTATGACACTTTCATCCCTATGGGCTGCAAAGTGTAGTGGGCTCTTCGAGGACTCTCCGAGGGGGAACGTCTCCTGCGGGAGAGTTAATCAAGTTCACGTTTGCGAAGCAATGAAAGCCCCAGTGGGGCTTTTAAGTGACCGAACGGTCTTGCGCCAGCAAGATGGAGGGGCCTCGCCCCGACAAGTTCGCACAATGCGAACTTGATTGCTCCGTACGCATCTGAAAAAATTGCGTACGGACTTCAAATAACCTGTACGGTTCGTACGGTGTACAGAAATTCGAAATATAAACGATACCACGTCTTAATTTGCTTCAATTCGCCGTACGGGTGCGTACAAGTACAGACCGTACAGGTTGTACGAACTTCTTCCGTAAAAAAATGCACTTTTTACGGACAGGGGTGGACAAGCGGCTCAATGCCCACGAAACCCCGCACCCTGCGGCCACCGGGCAGATAGATGTTGTTGGTGGCTTCAAGGTTATAGCGGCGGTCGTTCTGGCGCAGTTCGGCGCTGAAACGGATCGCCGATACGCTGTGGCAGGCGTTGTCCTCGCACCACTGCTTGTAAATGTCGTAGAACTCCTTGGAACTGATGGAGTAGTCCGCCTTGAAACGGAAGTAGCCCTCGGACTCCATGAAGTCGATGACATTGTTGCTGCTGCGCTTGATGGTGTCCACATTGGCAGCGGCACGTTCGCTGACGGTAAAGCGGAAGTTGTTCTGCACCAGCCGGTGTAGCCCTTCCAGACACCACAGCAGGATGCCTTCCAACTCGGCGCACATCTTCTCGACCAGAAATGGGTCGTCTGTGCGGTCGGCGGGCTTGTCCTTGGTGGTCAGGATGAGCTGGCGACGGAAGAAGCCGTCCGAATGGTCATACAGCGAGGTCAGCGCACCGTTGCCGAAGCAGAGGAACCGGGCGTAAATGTCACGCTGGTAGCTCTGGACACCCTTGCGCTCCAAGTCCAGCTTGGCCTCGGCAGTGACGATCGTTTTGATATAGTTGGTCTTGGGCAGGGCGTTCATGTCCATGTCATCGTCGATCATGAGCAGGCGGCGTTCCAGATCGGCACGGGCAAAGCGGTTGTTCTCCACTTTCTGGACGCTGCCGTTGCTGG
>NZ_QVGS01000024.1:0-422 GCF_003603005.1 Faecalibacterium sp. AF27-11BH | reverse complement strand
CTGGCGGCATCTCCCATGAGCCGCTTGAGCACCAGCCCGATGCGGGACTTGCCCTCGCCGCCCTTGCCGACAATGAGCATCATCTTCTGCCCTTTGGTGCTGGGAATCAGGCAGTAGCCCAGATACTCCTGCAAGGTGGGGATGTCGGCATCGTCCAGCAGCTCGTGCAGAAAGGTCAGCCAGCGTTCCGGGTTGGCGGCTTTCGGGTCATATCTCACAGGTAAGCGGTTCTGGCAGAACAGGCGGCTCTCCTGAAAAGAGCCGTCCGGCAGATGGTACACGCCGTTCTGGAGATGGATGCAGTCCTGCTCGATGGGGAACGGGTCGGAAAAGGCCAGCAGCTTGATGGTCTCCAGAATGTTGGTGACCTTTTTGGACAGGCCGGAGGTGACATATTCCTCGATGTTCTCCAAGATGCGCTG
>NZ_QVGS01000023.1:481-10263 GCF_003603005.1 Faecalibacterium sp. AF27-11BH | reverse complement strand
TATCTGCAAACCGGGCATTTGATTGAGGACTTTTTCCCAAGAAACGGTGTCCGCTATATCGCCATGAATGACGGTATCGACACCCTGCGGGATAACAACGACATTGCCCCGTTCAAGAATATCCTGAACGAGATGTACAGCAAGGATATTTCCAAGAAAGTCCATTCCTCTTATCTTCTGAAAGCGCAGAAAGGACAGTTTACCGGGTGTCTTGCCCCGTTTGGGTATCGGAAAGACCCGGAGGACAAAAACCATCTGCTCATTGACGAGGAAACCGCCCCGATTGTGCGGCTGATTTTCGGATATGCCCTGAACGGTCATGGTCCGAACTATATCCGCAGACGGCTGGAGGAAGAAAAAATCCCCTGTCCCACATGGTGGAACCGGGAACGGGGGCTTCGCAATACCCGCACCAAATGGGAAAAGAAAGACCCGGAAAACGGGCGGTATATGTGGGACTTCTCCGTTATCAAAGACCTTTTGATGAATCCCGTCTACACCGGGGCGATTGCTTCCCAGAAAAAGGACTACCGCTTCAAAATCGGCACGATTGGGGAAAAGAAGCCGGAGGACTGGATTGTGGTGGAGGGACAGCATGAACCGCTGATTGACCGCATAAGCTTTGACATTGTGCAGAATAAGCTGAAATCCCGTCAGCGTCCGGGGCAGACAAATGAAATCAGCCTGTTCGCCGGACTGCTAAAATGCGGCGAGTGTGGGAAGTCGCTGACGGTACGCTACACAAACGCCAAACATCCCCAGCGGATTTACTCCTGCAAGACCTACAATGCCTTTGGAAAGAACCACTGCACCCAGCACCGGATTGATTATGACACCCTTTACAGCCATGTGCTGCGGAAAATCCGGGAATGTGCCAGAGCTGCCCTGATGGACGGGGAAGCGGTTGCCGACCGCCTGACCAATACCTGTGAAGCCGAGCAGCGGGAACAGCGGGAAGCAATGGAACGCTCCCTTACAAGGGACGAGGAACGGATTGAGGTTCTGGACAAAATGGTCATGCGGCTTTATGAGGATATGATTGCAGGGCGTATCAGTGAGCAGAACTTCAACACCATGCTGGAAAAGACACAGACCGAGCAGACGGAGCTTAAAGAAAAAGTGTCCGAGGGCAGGAAGCGGCTGTCCGATGAAGTCCAGCTTGCCAATGACGCAAAACAATGGGTGGAAGCCATTCAGGAATACGCCAACATCACAGAGCTGGACGCAGCCACCCTCAACCGCTTAATCAAAGAAATCGTTGTGCATGAGCGCATTGACGAAGATAAAACAAGACACATTTCTATCGAAATTCATTTTAATCTCAAACCCATCCCGGAGGTGGAACAGGTCACTGCCTGACCTGTCCCGCCGGGACGGTTCTCTTAACAACACCATTCCAGCCAGATTGTCACCATGCACATTCAGAGCGTTGACCAAAACCGCGCCATTAAAACGGTCAAGCGCACGATTACTGAACTTGATAGAAGCAAGATTGAGGAGCAGAAGAAAGCAATCCGCGCCGGGTATGATATTGACATCATTCCGTCCGATTTGGCGACCTATGGCCGTGATGCCAAAGCCCTGCTGAAAGAATTGCAGAGCCAGAACGAGCGAATGTTTTTGGTGACATTCCTCGTGCTGAACACCGGGCGTACCGAACAGGAACTGGAAAACAATGTCTTTCAGGCAAGCTCCATCGCACAGAAGCACAACTGCAATCTGTGCCGCTTGGATTACCAGCAGGAACAGGGGCTTATGTCCTCTCTGCCGCTGGCCGATAATCAGATTGAGATTCAGCGCGGCCTTACTACCAGCAGTACGGCCATTTTCATTCCATTCACCACACAGGAGCTTTACCAGTCCGGCAAAGAATCTCTGTACTACGGTTTGAATGCTCTCTCCAACAATTTGATTATGGTGGACAGAAAGAAGCTGAAAAATCCGAATGGACTTATCCTCGGTACTCCCGGCTCCGGCAAAAGTTTCTCGGCAAAGCGTGAAATCGCAAATGCCTTTCTGGTGACGGATGATGATATTATCATCAACGACCCCGAAGGCGAATATTCCCCACTGGTAAACCGACTGAAAGGACAGGTCATTAAAATCAGCCCCAACAGCACCCAGTTCATCAACCCGATGGACATTAACGCCAACTATTCGGAAGAAGATAATCCGCTGTCCCTGAAAGCGGACTTTATTCTTTCTCTGTGCGAACTGGTTGTCGGCGGCAAGGAAGGTCTGCTCCCGGTGGAAAAGACGGTCATTGACCGCTGTGTGCATCTGATTTATCGGAAATATTTTGCTGACCCCTGCCCGGAGAATATGCCGATTCTGGAGGACTTGTACAACGCCCTGCTCCAGCAGGACGAGAAAGAAGCTCATCATGTTGCTACCGCTCTGGAAATCTACGTCAAGGGCAGTCTGAATCTGTTCAACCACCGCACCAACGTGAACGTCAACAACAGAATCGTCTGTTATGACATTAAAGAACTGGGCAAGCAGATGAAGAAGCTCGGTATGCTCATCGTGCAGGATCAGGTCTGGGGACGTGTCACTGCCAATCGTAGTAGCGGAAAGTCCACCCGATATTATATGGACGAGATGCACCTCCTCTTAAAAGAGGAGCAGACTGCGGCCTATTCTGTGGAGATTTGGAAGCGGTTCAGAAAATGGGGCGGAGTGCCGACTGGATTAACGCAGAACGTCAAAGACCTGCTTTCTTCGCGTGAGGTCGAGAATATTTTCGAGAACAGCGACATGATCATCATGCTGAATCAGGCCGCTGGCGACCGTCAAATCCTCGCAAAGCAGCTCAACATCTCGCCCCATCAGCTTTCCTATGTGACGCACTCCGGTGAAGGTGAAGGACTGCTTTTCTTCGGCAATGTTATTCTCCCGTTCGTGGACAGATTCCCCACCGATTTGGAACTGTATCGCATCATGACCACGAAGTTGGGTGAGGTTTCGGAGGGCAAAAAGGAATGAGCAATCCGAAGCTGAACTTCAAAGAGGAAACGTCAGCCAAAAAGACACGCTCTCCCCCGAAGAAAGCGAGGGTCGAGCAGTCCACGCCCAAA
Source organism: Faecalibacterium sp. AF27-11BH (assembly GCF_003603005.1). NCBI lineage: Bacteria > Bacillati > Bacillota > Clostridia > Eubacteriales > Oscillospiraceae > Faecalibacterium > Faecalibacterium sp. AF27-11BH. Next base: position 7,186 of record NZ_QVGS01000023.1, on the reverse strand, counting down.
AAAAAGAAGCTGAAACTCGATGCGGACAAGGCCGCAGAAAAAAAACAGCATTTGCGATTTGGCAAGGCAGAACTGACCCCGGACGAACTGAGCCGTTTGAGCAAAGCGCAAAAGCGCGAGATGTACGCTGCCAATGCCGCCCGGACTGCGGTGCATCGGGAAATCGACCAGTATGAGGAAGATAATGTCGGTGTGCAGGCGTTGAGCGAGGGTGAAAAGGCCGCTGGAAATGTCCGCGATATTTCCAAGAGCCGCTATGCCCGGAAACTGAAAAAGAAAGCCAAGGTGCAGGGCAAGAAAAACTCCAAAACCGCAAAATCTTCTGCGCAAGAACCAACTGCATCACAAAATGCAGGAGATTCCGGCATCGGTACCCGTGAGGGTGGTTCCAATTGGCTCTCCCGATGGCGGCAGAAACATGACATTCGACAGAGCTACTATGCCGCAGCCCGGTCTGGTGGCACAGCGGCACAGACCGTTGGAAGCAAAAAAGCCGTATCCGGCGGTGCATCTGCCGCACGGTCTGGTGTAGAACAAGTAGTGGACAAGGGAAAATCTGTGGTCGGTTCGGCAGTAAACAGCCTTATGACCGCCGCAAAGAGTAACGCGCACGTTCTTGTGATCGTGGGCGTTTTTGTTTTGCTCATCCTGATGGTGATGTCTGGTTTTTCCTCCTGCGGCATCCTCTTTTCGGGCAGTACCCAAGTATCCGGGCAGACGATTTATTCTGCCGAGGACAGGGACATTCGCGGTGCAGAACAGGATTACAAGAAGCTAGAAAAGGAACTGGACAAAAAAATCAAGCGCACTCCGCAAGACCATCCGGGCTACAACGAGTACCAGTACCATCTTGACCCCATCGAACATGACCCGTGGCAGCTCACTTCCTTCTTGACTACCCTGTATGACGATTACACCCGGTCGGAAGTGCAGGGTAAGTTGCAGGAGATTTTCAAAAAGCAGTACAAGCTGACAACGTGGGTCGAGGTGCAGATTCGGTACAAGACCGTATGGGTCATTAGTCCTGCGGGCATCCCAGTTCCTACGCAGGTGCCGTATGAGTACAAGATTTTCCACACCAAACTGGAAAACAAGGGTCTGGAAGTTGTTATCCGGGAAGAGCTGACCGAAGATCAGTGGAAACGGTACGAGATTTTTCAGGACACGCTGGGCGGTCGGCCTTACCTGTTCAACGGCGGTCTGCCGCCCGGTGGCTCGGATGGCTCCGGCGCACCCGGCATCGACTACACGGTTCCTGCGGAAGCTCTAACTGACACGGAGTTTGCCGCTATCTATGAGGAAGCCAAAAAATATGTTGGCACTCCCTATGTTTGGGGCGGTAGTTCCCCCGAAACTGGCTTTGACTGTTCCGGCTACGTTTGCTGGGTCTACAACCAGAACGGCTATGATGTTGGGCGCACTACTGCCAACGGATTGTGGCAGAAGAGCCAGCATATTTCTGAAGCCGAAGCAAAGCCCGGTGACTTGGTTTTCTTCAAAGGAACGTATGATACGCCGGGGATGAGCCATTGCGGAATCTATCTCGGTAATGGCATGATGGTCAGTGCCGGAGACCCCATCAAATATGCTGACATCCACTCGTCCTACTGGCGACAGTATCTTGCCGGATTCGGACGGCTTTCAAAATGATTGGAGGGTTCTATTATGAGCGAAAAACTGGAAAAACTGCGGGCGATGCTCGAAAAAGAGAAAGAGCGGCGCATCAAGCTGAACAACCGCATTGAGATTCTGGAGCGGCGGATTCAGGAAGCCGAGGCCGCCGAGGTGAACGAAATGGTGCGCAGTGCAAAGGTCAGCCCGGAACAGCTTGCCGCCCTGCTGCGGCAGTCAGCCAACACCACCCCGAACCCGGCTGCGCTGGCCGCTGTGGGTGCAACTTTTGACAAGGAGGAAGATGTCAATGATGAAGATTAAGAAATTCGGCGCACTGCTGGTATCGGCGGTGCTGTGCATCGGCATGGCTGCTCCTGCTTTCGCCTATGAGGGCGATACCACCCCGGTGGAAGAACCTGTCCTGCCGGAAATCGTAGAGGAAGAAGATGCTGTCACCATTACGGATGAGGAAACGGGCGCATTGACCCCGGAAGGCAATCTGACACTGGTGGATGATTACTACACCAATTATTCGGACGGCTCCGGCCAGCAGTTCATTACGATGGTGAGCAAGTCGGGTGCCACCTTCTATCTGGTAATCGACCGCAATGCCAAAGGACAGCAGACCGTTCACTTCATGAATTTGGTGGATGAAGGCGACCTTTTGACCCTGATGGAGGAAGAAGATGCAGAAGCCTACAATGCTGAAAAAGAAGCGGCGAAGCAGGCTGAACTGGACAAGCTGAAAGCCGAGGAAGAAGCAAAGAAAGCCGCAGAGGAAGCGGAAAAAGCGGCAGACGCTCCAAAAGAAAACAAGGTGACAAAATATGCTGCGGCGTTTCTCGGTATCGTGGCACTGATCGCGCTGGTAGCGGGCGGCGGTTTCTATTTCTTCATCCAGCAGAAGAACAAGAAACAGGCAGAAAAAGAAGCTATTGACCCGGACGTGGACTACACCGAGGATACGGGTGACTTTGAGATTCCCCCGGAGGATGATTCGGAAGATGAGGATACTTCCGAGGAACAGGATGTAACTCCTATCTGATTTTAGGGCGGCGGTTGCCGCCTACATACCATAATCCGAAATAGATTGGAGGGAACGCTTATCGCAATTTTGATCGTGACCGAAAAGCCGTCCGTTGCCATGTCTTACGCCAAGGTTTTGGGGGTGCAGGGGCGGCAGGATGGCTACCTTGAGGGCAGCGGCTATATCGTGAGTTGGTGTATCGGCCATCTGGTAGAACTGGCTCCGCCCAGCACCTACGATGAAAAGTACGTCAAATGGAATGTAGCCGATCTGCCTATCCTGCCGCAAAGGTGGCAGTACCTTGTGTCTGCCAGCACAAAAAAGCAGTTCGGAATCCTGAAAAAGCTCATGCACCGCGCCGATGTGGAGAGCATTATCTGCGCAACGGATGCAGGATAGTGCGGATAGGTGACTTAAGAAAAAGAAAAAAGAGACCTCATTTTGTTGAAAATCAAATTTCAAAGTCATTAAAGGAGCTATTCAAATGAAACAAAATCAGAATTTCGACCATAATCACTCTCAAAAAGTGCTTTCCTGCCACTACAACATGGACACCAACCGGGTGGAAGCCCGATTTGAAGATGGCACCACCCTTTCCATTGATTGTATCTCCATTGAGGACGAATACGGCAACACCCCTGCGCAGCGAGCAGAACTGGACTGGCTACTATATAACAAGCCCTTAGAGTACGTCCAGCTTGTGCTGAGTGGTGAGATTGAGCATTATCTCTCACTTGGCTGTGACCATGGCATATTAGAAGATTGACCTTTAATTAAAATATCCAAAGCAAACAAAACAGCCCTCTATTTGCAGTCGTTGCAAATAGAGGGCTGTTGATTTGTTGATACTTCGCTCCGAACCGTACCATCGACTGTCTTTTGATTTAGATGCGCAAATCATTAGAACACATAAGGCCAATTCTATATGTTTCCGAGTTACTATCAATAAAGCTTTGCGACACTGAAAGGACACGGGTTTTCAATTTTACACCATTGAGTTTTAGATTTATATAATATCCTTCCTTTTTTAAAACATTTCTGCAAATCATTTTATACATCTTATTAGATTTGCACAAAAAACTTATTAAAAAGCTGTTTCTGTCTTCAAGCATTTTATTGAAAAAATACTGTTGCCACACTTAGGACATTTTCCTACAAGGGGTCCCGAGCGCTTAGTGGGAATTTGTACCCCTTATCGATACAAATTCCCCGTAGGCGCTAGGGACCTCTTTAGCTTCTTGGAAGCTGTCAGTAGTATATCTAATAATTTATCTCCATTCCCTTTAGTAACGTGTAACTTTCCAAATTTAAAAAAGCGACTCATAGAATTATTTCCTCCCGTTAAATAATAGATAACTATTAAAAATAGACAATACTTGCTCATAAGTAACGGTACTTAAATTGTTTACTTTGGCGTGTTTCATTGCTTGATGAAACTGATTTTTAGTAAACAGTTGACGATATTCTCGATTGACCCATTTTGAAACAAAGTACGTATATAGCTTCCAATATTTATCTGGAACATCTGTGGTATGGCGGGTAAGTTTTATTAAGACACTGTTTACTTTTGGTTTAGGATGAAAGCATTCCGCTGGCAGCTTAAGCAATTGCTGAATCGAGACTTGAGTGTGCAAGAGCAACCCTAGTGTTCGGTGAATATCCAAGGTACGCTTGTAGAATCCTTCTTCAACAATCAGATAGATGTCAGACGCATGGCTTTCAAAAACCACTTTTTTAATAATTTGTGTGCTTAAATGGTAAGGAATACTCCCAACAATTTTATACCTCTGTTTGTTAGGGAATTGAAACTGTAGAATATCTTGGTGAATTAAAGTGACACGAATGTTCAGTTTTAATTTTTCTGACGATAAGTTGAATAGATGACTGTCTAATTCAATAGACGTTACCTGTTTACTTATTTTAGCCAGTTTCGTCGTTAAATGCCCTTTACCTGTTCCAATTTCGTAAACGGTATCGGTTTCTTTTAAATTCAATTGTTTTATTATTTGGTTGAGTACTTTTTCACTCGTTAAAAAGTTTTGAGAATATTTTATATTATTGTTCATGTAATCACTCCTGAAGTGATTACATCTGTAAATAAATACTGAAGTTAAACGATTTGTTTGTAATTTTAGTTATCTGTTTAAAAAGTCATAAGATTAGTCACTGGTAGGAATTAATCTAACGTATTTATTTATCTGCGTAATCACTGTTTTTAGTCTGTTTCAAAACAGTAGATGTTTTATCTACATTACGCATTTGGAATACCAACATGACGAATCCCTCCTTCTTAATTACAAATTTTTAGCATCTAATTTAACTTCAATTCCTATTATACACAAAATTTTAAGAAAGTCAATAAATAATCATAATTTTCTAATTGTGTTATTGACTACACTAATTCAATTAGCTAGAATTGTGTTTGTATGATATTTTGAATGAGGTGCATAACTATGAAAACCACTAAAGAAGCAGTAATAAAAGCAACATCAGACTTAGCAGATGAAAAAGGATTAAATAACGTTTCGTTAAAAGCTGTTGCTCAAAAATTAAACATTCGTACACCATCTTTATATAATCACATAGAAAGTTTAGATAATCTTCTTTTAGAAGTTGCTCATAATGGTATGCGTGACATGAATGAAAGAATGATGAAAATTGCCGTTGGAAAAATAGGGAAAGAAGCAATTAAGTTAGTTTCTATCGAATACCTAAACTATATGATTGAACACCCCGGAGTTTATGAAACAATTCAATGGGCTGTGTGGCACGGAACAGAGGAAACAGCAACCATTTTTAACAACTATCTTTCATTATTAACTACTCTTATCCAATCGTGCAGTCTTAACAAAGACAAAACACTTGAAATATTAAATATGCTTACTGGAATAATTCACGGTTATACAACTTTGCAATTAGGAAACGCTTTTTCTGCCTCAGATAAAGTTAGATTTGAATTAGCTGAAGCGATAGATACTTTATTAGTCGGGATTTTCCAGAAGTATAAATAATATATTTAGGCTTGCAAATCAATACAGAACTGCAAGCCTTTTTCTTTTATCCTACAATCTTCCAGTTGCTATCCTTATGTAGCACAAGCTCATACTGTGATACTTGTGTCGCCTTTGTCTGATTATCAAGGAATTTTACAGCTACTTTAACTTTCACATTATCCCCGTCCTTTGTAAAGATAGGGTTTACCAGTTCAGAATAAAGGTAGTCCCTGCCGATAGGCTCAATCACATTTCCAGATACATAGTAAGCAAGCTCTTTTTCTGTGGCTGTTGGATAGAGCTTAAAGAATGTTTCCAGAAATGCGGTAGCGTCATTTACCGTATCAGCGTCCACGCTTGCGTCTGCTTCTGGTGTCTTAGGCTCATAGTCTGATTTTTCGATTGCTGGTGCAAGAGTAGGGTTCTGAATGATTACCATATCCCCGTCAGCGTCTACATGGACTTTTACAGTATACTGATTGTTTGGCTCTTTATTTTGTAAAGGAGCGTGATGCCATGACCCAACCGAAAACCAACCTTGCCTATCTCCGCAGCGAGAAAGCCAAAGCGGAGCAGAAGCTGCGCTCTTGCCAGCACCGGGAAAAGATCCTTGAACGCAGGATGTCAGAGCTGAACCGGAGAGAGCGTGTGCACCGTCTTTGTACTCGTGCCGGAATGCTGGAAAGCTTTCTGGTCTGTCCGGGAGAACTGACCGACGATCAGGTGATGGAGCTTTTGAAGATCTCATTCCGTCAACCTGAAGTCGTGCTGGCGCTTGCAAAGATGGTGCATGACGTTCACGAACGAAGCAACGTCCAAAACCCTTTAGAATAAAGGGCGCAATTATACACCGTTCCGGTGAAATTGCGGTCTTGCAGACGGCTCGATGAAATCGAAGCTGGCGTTTGTGCGCCAGCCCGATTCCATCCCAAGGAAAACTGCATTTTCCTTGCGCTGCTTTGCAGCTATCCTTTTGCGGCTCCCGCCTGAGACCGAAGCGCACGGCACTCCGTTCCAAGGCGGCGAGCACAACCGAATACGATTCCAGACCGTTCACAAGAGCAATCTTGC